>JBPCRP010000027.1:0-29314 GCA_050996715.1 Propionibacteriaceae bacterium | reverse complement strand
GCACCACCACGTCGGCGCCGAGGTCGAGGCCACGCTGGCCCAGCGGCGTGGCGAAGGTGCTGTCCAGCACGTAGAGGCAGCCGGCCGGGCGCCCGGCCCCGATCGTCACCAGGTCGGCGACCTGCATCAGCGGGTTGGTGGGTGATTCGATCCACAGCACGTCGGCGTCGTCGCAGGCGGCCAGGACGGCCGCGGTGTCCGACACGTCCACCAGGCGCACGCTGCCGCCGTAGCGAGCACGCCGTTCGGCCAGCAGGGTGGCCACGCCGAGGTAGCAGGCGTCTGGCAGCACGACAATCGCCGCGGGTGGTAGGAGTTCCAGCACCGCGTGCACCGCGGCCATCCCACTGGCGTACGAGAGCGCCCGGCCGCCCTCTAACGCGCCGACGGCGTCCTCCACCGCACTCCAGATCGGGTTCCCGTAGCGCCCGTAACCCATCTCACCGTCCGGAGCGACCGCGCCGACGTAGGTCGAGGCGAACACCGGCGGCTGATTCAGTGGGGCGTCGACCTCCCGCCGCGGGCGGCCGCGGACCACCGCGAGGGTTTCTGGCCGGAGCTCCGGCGCGTAGTCGCTCGTCATTGCACCAGTCTCGCGCGGCGACCCGCGGGTGTCCGGACCCGCCCGGTAGGGTCGCTGCGACGACGAGCCGGCCGGACCGGCGGATGGGCAGGTCGATGTGGGGTCCACAGGACACGAAGGCACCGACGCAGCCGCCCGGCCTCGGGTCGCGGTGATCTTCGGTGGCGCGAGCAGCGAACACGAGGTGTCGTGCCTCACCGCCGGTGGGGTGGTCAAGGCGATCGACCCCCAGGCCTACGACGTGCTCGGGGTCGGCATCACCAAGAGCGGTCGCTGGGTGGTCGTGCCGCCCGAGGCGATGGCCGAGCTGACCGTGATCGACAAGAAGCTGCCCGAACTGACCGAGAACGCTGCCGACGCGCTGCTGGTGCGGGGGCCGGGCGGCAGCGAGCTGGTCCGTCGAGACGACACCGCATTGCACCCGCTGGGGTCGATCGAAGTGGCGTTCTCGTTGCTGCACGGGCCGTTCGGCGAGGACGGCACCGTGCAGGGTCTGTTCGAGATGCTGGGGACCCGCTACGTCGGCGCCGGCGTGCTGGCCAGTGCGGTCGGCATGGACAAGCACTTCATGAAGATCGTCCTTGCCGGCTGCGGGTTGCCCGTCGGACCGTACGCGGTGATCACCCCCGCCCAGTGGGAGCGGGACCAGGCCGCCGCTCTCGACGCTGTCGCCGCCCTGTCCTACCCGCTCTACGTGAAGCCGTGCCGCGGCGGGTCGAGCATGGGGATCACCAGGGTCGAGGCGGAGAGCGAGCTCGTCGCCGCGGTCGAGCAGGCGCAGCGTTTCGACCCCAAGGTGATCGTAGAGCAGGGTTTCGCGAACGCCCGCGAGCTCGAGTGCGGCGTGATCCAGGGGAGTCGGGGGGAGGCTCCGACGGCGAGCTCGGTGGCCGAGATCCGGGTGCACACGCCATCGGGCTTCTACGACTACGACGCGAAGTACCTGCCCGAGGAGCAGGTGGATCTCGACGTGCCCGCCGACATCCCACCTGACCTCGCCGTGGCGGTACAGAACTACGCGATCAAGACCTTCGAGGCGATCGGTTGCGAGGGCCTGGCCCGGGTCGACACCTTTTACACCTCCGACGGCCGGCTCTACGTCAACGAGATCAACACCATGCCGGGCTTCACCGAGCACTCGATGTTCCCGCGGATGTGGGCGTTCAGCGGGGTCAGCTACCCCGAGCTGGTCGACCGCTTGATCACGCTGGCCCTGGAACGCCCGGTGGGCCTGCGCTGATCTGGTGACTCACCCGACGCACGGGGTCTGCACCGGGTCGTGGTCGCTGATCGCGTGAGCCACGTCGACCAGGGCGCCGGCTTCGGGTGCGTAGTGCGACGGCACGGCCAGCTCGACATAGGCCGGGCGGCCGATGGTGGTGAACAACGACCCGCCCGGCTGGCGTTCCTCATACCACCCGACGCCGTTCACCTCCAGGCACTCACTGGCCGGACCGAGACCGGCGGGCACGTCCACCCCGCAGCGCAGCGTGATCGCCGGATCCCCCCACGCCGTGGTCGCAGGACCGCCGGTGGTGGGTCGGCGGGTGCCGTCCAGGACGGTGGCGGGGAGCGCGGCCAGCACCGCGTCGCAGATGCCGGTCGTCGCGGGATCAAGCGTCGGCGCCACCAGCTCGACCTTGGCGGCGCACCCGGCGGTCAGCAGCCCGACGGCGGCGGCGGCGGCGAACCACCGGGTGGGCGGGAAGGTCAGGGCGACGGGACTCAGATGTGGACGACGGGGCAGGTGACCGTGCGGGTGATTCCGGGGACGTTCTGCACCCGGGCCACCACCAGCTGGCCGAGCTCGTCGACGTTGGACGCCTCGGCCCGGACGATCACGTCATAGGGTCCGGTCACGTCCTCGGCCAGGGTCACTCCGGAGATGTCGCCGATCTCGGCGGCGACCTCGGCGGCCTTGCCCACGTTGGTCTGCACCAGGATGTAGGCCTGAACGACCATGGTTCCTCCTCATCGACAAACCGGAGCCAGGTGTCCGGCTAAGCGCGTCACACGGTACCGGGTCGCGATCCCCGGTAGGGCGGTGACCGACGGGTTCGGGACGCGCGCCCAACCTCCCGTCCCCAGGTGGTTGACTCGGTCGACGTGACCCAGACGCTGGCCGACGCCGGAGAGTTCGGCCTGATCACCGAGATCCTCGCCGCGGCGCGGGCCGCCGCGCTCGACGAGTCAGGGGTGCTGATCGGACCCGGTGACGACGCCGCCGTGCTCGACCTGGGGGACAGCCCGGTGCTGACCTCGATGGACAACCTCGTGGAAGGTGTCCACTTCAAGACCAGCTGGTCGGCCGCCCACGACGTCGGGCGCAAGGCGGTCGCGGTCAACGTGGCCGACATCGAGGCCATGGGCGGCCGCGCGCGTTACCTCCTGGTCGGCTTCTCTGCTCCGAGCGACACGCCGCTGGAGTGGGTCCGTGGCTTTGTGGCGGGACTGGTGGCGGAGTGCGCCACCGCCGGCGTCACCCTGGTCGGCGGCGACACCACGAGGGGGGCGGTGATCAGCGTCTCCGTCACCGTGATCGGCCGGTTGTCGTCCGGCACGTCACCGGTCACCCGCGCCGGCGCCCGCCCCGGCCAGGTGGTGGCGATCTGCGGCCGGCTCGGCTGGGCCGCGGCCGGGCTTGCCGCCCTGCGTCGCGGCTTCCGCTCCCCGGGTTCTGTCGTCCGCGCCCACCGGGTCCCCGAGGTGCCCTACGGCCAGGGCCAGGTCGCCGCGGCGGCCGGGGCGACCGCCATGATCGACGTCTCCGACGGGTTGCTCGCCGACCTGGGGCACCTGGCGGCCGCGTCCGGGGTGCGGATCGACCTCGACCCGGCCACGCTCGCGATCGCCGACCCGGTGGTGCTCGTCGGTCAAGCCACCGGGACCAACGCCCTTGGCCTGGTCCTGACCGGCGGGGAGGACCACGCCCTCGTAGCAACCTTCGACCCCGAGACGGTCCCAGACGGCTGGCAGGTGGTCGGGGTCGTTCTGACGGAGAGCTCGGACACCGAGCGCCCCGCGGTGCTGGTGGATGGCGCGCCGTGGCAGGACGCGGCCGGGTGGGAGCACTTCCGCTAGTTTTCCTGGCATGGCCGGGGAGGCGGACGAGTCCGCAGGACTTCCGCCGGGTGCCCTGGCGCCTCGCGGCCGGGCTGAACGCGGCCGGCTGCGGCTGCTGCGCCCGACGATGTTCGCCCTCACGCTCGGCTGCTTCACCCTGCCGTTCCTGACCGTCTCGTGCACCAAGCCCGGCGCGTTCGGGCGGGTGGATTCGGGTGGTACCACGTCCTACTCCGGCTTCGACCTCGCCTTCGGCAGTGACCCGCACCGCAGCGCAGACCACCTGCTGCCGCCGGCGCAGTGGCGGGGGGACTCGCTCGGGGACGCGCCGCTGCTCTGGATCGCGCTGGCCTTCGTGGTGGCCGGTCTGGTCATCCCCCTCGTGATCCGACGCTCCGCCGATCGGGAGCGGGCCTCAGCCGTCGCCGCCGGGCTCGCCCTGGTCGCGGTGATCGGTGGGGCCTGGGTCGCACGCCGGGAGCTGGCCGGGCTGGTGGCGGCCGACGCAGCCGCCCGCCGGGTGCGGCTCAACGACGCGGCCACGACGTACGTCGGCAACGGGCAAGGTCTGGTGCTGACCGTCGTGCTGCTGATCGGCACCCTGGTGGTGGAGCTGGTGCTGATCAACGCTCGCCGTCGGCGGCCGCAGCCCGCCCGGACCCTCCTCGACGACGTCGCCAGTTCGCCACCGCCATCGCGCCCGCCCACCCGCCAGATCGGGTCGCCCTGGGAGATCGAACTGCCGGGCACCGTGCTCGGGTCGCAACCGCCGTCCCGCACGGAGGACGGCGCCGGGCCGCGCAGTCCCGCCACCCCGCACGACGTCGGTTGAGTCGCCGGTGAGCCGGGTGCCGACCCCCGCCGTACCGGCGGGTTGAGACCGGTCGCGGACCGCCGCGTGCCGTAGGCTCGCCGATATGGCGACCCGCGCGTCTTCCCCACCGCGGACTCGTACCCGACCCGCTGCACCGAGCGGGGGGTCCCGTTCGCGGTCGTCCGGAAGCACCTCCTCACCGATCAAGGCCACCTCGAGCAAGGCCAAGCCGAGCCCCAAGGGTGGCTCGACGCGCGGCCGAGGTGCGGCCACCGGTCGCGGTTCGAGCCGCACCCCGGCCAAGCGCCGGCCGCCGCGGCCGTCGGTCGGGGCCCGGATCGCCACCGGCCTGGGCCGCGCCTGGACCGGCGTCGCGCACCTCGTCGGAGGCGGTGCTCGCCGCGTGGGCACCGGCGCCCGCGAGGTCGACCCGGCCCTGCGTCGTGACGGGGCGGGGCTCTTCCTGATCGGCTGCGCCATCGTGGTGGCCGCCCAGTTCTGGTGGGGTCTGCCGAACCCGGTCGGTCATCTGGTCCAGGTCGGGGTCGCCGGGGTGATCGGCACCATGTCCTACGCCGCGCCGATCTTCCTGCTGGCCATGGCCTGGCGCACCCTGCGACACCCGGACCGCAACGGTCCCGGCGGTCGGCAGGCGGTGGGCTGGACCACCCTCGCCCTCGGCGTGCTCGGCCTGGTCAACATCTCCCAAGGACTACCGACCCCCGCCGACCCGGTCGCGCTGCGCGACGCGGGTGGGATCTTCGGCTACATCTCCTCCAGCCTGCTGGCCGACCTGCTCACGGTGTGGGTCGCGACCCCGCTGCTCGTCCTGCTGTCGATCTTCGGGCTGCTCGTGGTTTTGGGGATCCCGCTGCACGAGATCCCCGGCCGGGTCCGGGAGGTCCGTGCGCGGTTGCCGCGGCGGACCGAGGTGATCGAGGGCGAGGTGGTCGGCGAGCTGGAGTACGGCGTCGACCAGGCCTACGACCCCCCGGTGATCACCGAAACCGCACCCCGCAAGGGAAAGGGTAAGACCGACGTGATCGCGGCGGAGCCGTCCGACCACGTCGACGTGGTCGAGGACGACGGCGCACCGGCGGCCACCGCCGAGCGCGAGTCGGCCCGGTCGGCGACCCGGAAGCCCGTGACCGCCGGGCTGCCGGCGGGCGTGGTGGTCCACGGTGAGGACAGCGGCACCGAGCTGGAGCCGCCGGCCCACACCCCGATGCCTCCGCGGGTGGAGCAGCTGCAGCTCTCCGGCGACGTTCACTACCTGCTGCCGAACGCAACCGACCTGATGCAGGGCAGCGTGCACCGGGCCCGGACCGACGCGTCCGACGCCGTAGTCCACAGCCTGTCCCAGGTCCTCGATCAGTTCGAGATCGACGCCCGGGTCACCGGTTACACCCGCGGCCCTACGGTCACCCGGTACGAGGTCGAGCTCGGACCCGCCGTCAAGGTCGAGAAGGTCACCGCGTTGGGTAAGAACATCGCCTACGCCGTCAAGAGCGCCGATGTGCGGATCCTCTCGCCGATCCCGGGCAAGTCGGCCATCGGCATCGAGATCCCCAACGTGGACAAGGAAGTCGTCTCCCTCGGTGACGTGCTCCGGAGCTCGCGCGCCCGCGACGACCACCACCCGATGACCGTCGGTCTGGGCAAGGACGTCGAGGGTGGTTTCGTGGTCGCCAACCTGGCCAAGATGCCGCACCTGCTGGTCGCCGGCGCGACCGGCTCGGGTAAGTCCAGCTTCGTCAACTCCATGATCACCTCGGTGATGATGCGGGCCACCCCCGAGGAGGTCCGGATGCTGCTCGTCGACCCCAAGCGGGTCGAGCTGACGGCGTACGAAGGCATCCCGCACCTGGTCACCCCGATCATCACCCAGCCCAAGAAGGCCGCCGAGGCGCTGCAGTGGGTCGTGCGCGAGATGGACATGCGCTACGACGACCTGGCGGCGTTCGGCTTCCGACACGTCGACGACTTCAACAAGGCCGTTCGAGCCGGGGTCGTCACCCCGCCCGAGGGGTCGGAGCGGGTGCTGGCGCCGTACCCGTACCTGCTGGTGATCGTCGACGAGCTCGCGGACCTGATGATGGTGGCGCCGCGCGACGTCGAGGACTCGATCGTCCGCATCACCCAGCTCGCCCGGGCCGCGGGCATCCACCTGGTGCTGGCCACCCAGCGGCCGAGCACCGACGTGGTCACCGGGCTGATCAAGGCCAACGTCCCCAGTCGACTGGCCTTCGCCACCTCGTCGATGACCGACTCGCGGGTCATCTTGGACCAGCCGGGGGCCGAGAAGCTCGTCGGTCAGGGCGACGGTCTGTTCCTGCCCATGGGACAGAGCAAGGCGATCAGGATCCAGGGCGCCTGGGTGACCGAGGCGGAGGTTCGACAGGTGGTCAGCCACGTGTCGGAGCAGCTGAAGCCCAACTACCGTGACGACGTCACGGTCGTGGCGGACGCCTCGACCAAGGTGGCCGAGGACATCGGCGACGACCTCGACCTCGTGCTGCAGGCCGTCGAGCTGGTGGTCACCTTGCAGCTCGGCTCCACCTCGATGCTGCAGCGTAAGCTCCGGGTCGGTTTCGCCAAGGCCGGCCGGCTGATGGACATTATGGAGACCCGTGGCGTGGTCGGACCGTCAGAGGGGTCCAAACCGCGCGACGTGCTGGTCAAGCCTGACGAGCTCGACGACGTGATGGAGAACATGCGCCTCGGCTGAGCGATGGTGGCGCCGAGTGGGCCTGCTCGGTCTGAGTTGGCATACTGAGCGAGATATGACCACCGACCTCAGCCTTGATCCCACCCAGGATCCGACCCGGGAACACCCCCGGTTGTCGGTGCACCTGGTCAGCCTCGGCTGTGCCCGCAACGAGGTCGACTCCGAGGAGCTGGCCGCGCGCCTGGCGACCGGGGGTTTCGAGCTGGTGGCCGAGCCGGGTGACGCGGACGCGGTGATGGTCAACACCTGCGGATTCGTCGAGTCGGCCAAGAAGGATTCCGTCGACACCCTGCTCGCTGCCGCCGACCTCAAGGGTGAGGACTCGCGGACCCAGGCCGTGGTGGCCGTCGGCTGCCTGGCCGAGCGGTACGGCGTCGAGCTCGCCCAGTCGTTACCCGAGGCCGACGCGGTACTCGGGTTCGACGACTACGAGGACGTCGCCGCCCGGCTGCGTTCGATCCTGGCCGGCGAGCAGCACGTCTCGCACGTGCCCCGGGACCGCCGGGCCCTGCTGCCGATCGCCCCGACCGACCGTCCGGCCCACGCCGACGTCGGCGTGGTACCCGGCCACGCGAAGCCGACGCGACCCGATGGGGTGGAGGTTCCGGACCTGCCGGCCGGCCTCGCTCCGGCCAGCGGACCCCGAGCCGTCCGCCGCCGGCTGAGTTCCGGCCCCAGCGCCCCGCTCAAGATCGCCTCGGGTTGCGACCGACGGTGCACGTTCTGTGCGATCCCGGCGTTCCGTGGCGCCTACCTCTCGCGGCCGGTGCCCGACGTGGTCGACGAGGCGCGCTGGCTCGCCACCCAGGGGGTCCGCGAGGTGCTGCTGGTCAGCGAGAATTCCTCGTCCTACGGCAAGGACCGTGGCGACATCAGGCTGCTCGAGGCGCTGCTCGGTGAGCTGTCCCGGGTCGAAGGCCTGCCCTGGGTCCGGGTCTCCTACCTCCAGCCCGCCGAGATGCGACCCACCCTCACCCAGGTGATGAGCGCGACCCCCGGTGTGGTGCCCTACTTCGACTTGTCCTTCCAGCACGCCGCACCCCAGGTGCTCCGTCGGATGCGCCGTTTCGGCGACATCGACTCCTTCCTGGGCCTGATCGACCAGATCCGGACCCTGGCGCCGCACGCCGGTATCCGCAGCAACGTGATCTGCGGCTTCCCGGGGGAGACCGACGCGGACGTGGCCGTCCTCGAGGACTTCCTGAACGCCGCCCGGCTCGACGCCATCGGGGTGTTCGGCTACTCCGACGAGGACGGCACCGAGGCCACCAAGCTCGACGGCCAACTGCCGGTCGCGGAGGTGCAGCGCCGTCAGGAACGGCTCGCGGACCTGGCCGACGAGCTGGTCAGCCAGCGCGCCGAGGAACGGATCGGGACCCACGTCGAGGTGCTCGTCGAAGAGATCACCGACGGCGAGGTCCTCGGCCGAGCCGCGCATCAGGGCCCCGAGGTCGACGGCAACGTCCGGTTGGTCGGCGGGACCCCGGCGGTCGGTGATCTGGTTCAGGCGGTGGTCCTCGCCAGCGACGGGGTGGACCTTGTCGCGGAGAGCGGCTGATGACCTCGGGTCCGACCGGGGCCGACCGAGGGGAGCAGCCCCGGCGAATCAACAGTTCCTCCGCGCGAGACCCGCAGGCGGTGGCACCGTCGGAGACGCACCCGGTCAGTCCGCTGGTCGAGGCCGAGACCTCGCCGTGGAACGTGCCGAACGCCCTGACGGCCTTCCGAATCGTCCTGGTCCCGGTCTTCGCCTGGCTGCTGCTCAGCCATTCCACCCACGCCGGCTGGCGGTTCGTCGCCGCCGTGGTCTTCGCCGTGGCGATCGGCACCGACTTCCTCGACGGGTACCTGGCCCGCAAGCACAACATCGTCACCCGTTTCGGCAAGCTCGCCGACCCGATCGCCGACAAGGCGCTCACCGGGATGGCGTTCATCGGCCTCAGCATCATCGGTGAGCTCTGGTGGTGGGTGACGATCGTGATCCTGGTGCGCGAGTGGGGGATCACGCTGATGCGCTTCGTGATGCTTCGCTACGGCGTGATGGCCGCCGGTCGGGCCGGCAAGCTCAAGACGGTGCTGCAGGCGGTCGCGCTGATCCTCTACCTGCTGCCACTGCCGAGCTCGGGCGCGCCGCACTGGATCGCCGTGATCGTGATGGCGGCCGCCTTCCTCGTCACCGTGGTCAGCGGCGTCGACTACGTGCTGCAGGCCGTCCGGCTCCGGCGGAAGGCCCTGAATGGGTGATCCGGCCGCGGTAGCTGCGTTCTCGACTGACAGACCGGCCACCGAGGAGCTTGCTGCCCACGCTGTCCGGGTGCTGGCCGAGCGGGGGCAAACGCTGGCCACTGCGGAGTCGTTGACCGGTGGGCTGCTCGGGGCGGCGATCACCGCCGTGGCGGGTGCGTCCGCGGTCTACCGCGGTGGTCTGGTCGTCTACGCCACCGACCTCAAGGTGTCCCTTGCCGGTGTGGACGCCGCGCGGCTCGACGTCTGGGGGGCGGTCTCGGACTGGACCGCCGGCGAGCTCGCCGCCGCTGCCGCGGCCCGGTGCCGGGCCGACTTCGGACTGGCGACCACCGGGGTCGCGGGACCCGACCGACAGGAAGGGCATCCGGTCGGAACGGTGTTCATCGGGGTGCACGGGCCGGTGTCGGGGGGCGGGCGGTCGACGACCGTCCGCGGGCTGCACCTGTCCGGCGGCCGGGCCGAGATCCGGGCCGAGACGGTACGGCAGGTGCTGGCCTGGTTGCTGACCTTCCTCCGCGTCAGCTGATCTGGGCGGTCGCGTCCAGCTGCTGCAGCAGCTCGTGGGCGGCGAGCTCGACCTGCTTGTGCCGCCACTGCGCCGCGCGGTACACGCACGCGATCAGCCCACTGCGGTGCACCCGGCGCAGGTCGCCGTACCCGAAGGCGTACCGGGCCTTGGTCTCGTCGTTCGCACCTACGGTCAGCCCAAGGAACCACTCGGCGTACGCGTCCCAGCCGTGTCGCTCCAGATAGGCGTTCTCGTCGGCCGCGGAGGTCGCGACGTCGCCCCAGTCGCTGTCCAGGACGTACTGCTTGGCCTCGATGAGCTGTCGGGCCCGGGCCACCCCGGCGGGATTCACCTCGTAATGCGCCATGAGACCGGTGTACCCCATCCTGGACGGTCGCACCGGTCCGCCTGGCGAGGGTGAGTACAGTTCACGCATGAGCGCAGAGCACCTTGCGACGCTGAAGAGCCACGGCCGGCGCACGACGTTGCCCCGCCCGCTGCTGTTCCGCGAGCTGATCGGGGAGTCGTTGCGCGAGGAGCGGATGGCCCAGGGCAAGACCCTGCGCGAGATCTCCACCGCTGCCCGGGTCAGCCTGGGCTACCTCTCCGAGGTCGAGCGCGGTCAGAAAGAAGCCTCCAGTGAGCTGCTCGCCGCCATCTGCGGTGCCCTCCACACGCCGCTGTCGGTGGTTCTCAACGTGGTGAGCGAGAAGATGTTCGGGCACGAGCAGGCCGTCGGCCGCGAGCCGATCAGCGGCGAGAAGGTGATGGCTCTGCCGCTGCGGCCGATGCCGCGCGCGGCGGCCGCCTGAGCCCGGGTCGGAGCTGGCGGGCCGACCGGGATGCACGCCGACGAGCTGGCGATCGACGCGTCGCTCGTCGAGACCCTGCTGGCCGAGCAGTTCCCCCAGTTCGCCGACCGCACCCTGCGCCCGGTCCGGTCGACGGGCACGGTGAACGCGATCTACCGCCTCGGCGACGACCTGTGCGTCCGGCTGCCCCGGCTCGCACGCTGGGCCACCGACCTGGAGCGGGAGTGGCAGTGGCTGCCCCGGCTGGCGGGCCGGACCACCCTGGAGATCCCTTCCCCCGTCCTGCTGGGGTCTCCGACCGACCGCTTTCCCTGCGCCTGGACCATCCTGCGCTGGATCGAGGGGGAGCCGTACGCCGATCACCGGGTGGCCGGCGGGGCCGCCGCGGCCCGGGCCGGGCACGACCTGGCCAGGTTCGTCACCGAGCTGCGACGGGTCGACCTCGCCGAGGCACCGCCGGCCGGCCGACGACCGCTCCGTGAGCTCGACGTCGAGACCCGGTCCGCGATCACCGCCGGGGCCGGGGTGATCGACGCCGACGCGGCGCTCCAGGCCTGGGGGCGGGCGCTGGAAGCACCCGGATGGGACGGGGTCCGGGTGTGGATCCACGGCGACCTGCTGCGGCCCAACCTGCTGGTCCGCGACGGGCGCCTGAGCGCGGTGATCGACTTCGGCGGTGCGGGGGTCGGCGACCCGGCGATGGACGTGATCGCTGCGTGGAGCGTGTTCGGGCCGTCCGGGCGCCGCCGGTTTCGCGAGACCCTCGCGGTCGACGACGGCACCTGGGAGCGCGCCCGTGGGGTTGCCCTGCACCAAGCCGCGATGATCGTCCCGTATTACCGCGACTCGAATCCTGCGTTCGTCGCGTCGGCGGTCCGGACGATCGAGCAGATTCTCGGCGCGACCTGACCTCCGCGGTGGTCGAGCCTCAGGCGGACGGCCGGAGCCGAAGACCCTGGGGGGTCATCTGGAATCCGGCCCGCTGCAGGGCGTCGCGCACCCCGGGTGTGGTGAACACGTGCTCGCCGTCGGCGCGCTCGACGGTGAACTGGCCGAGCATGCCGCGACCGACCGCGCCGGCGAGCGCCTCGGCCGCGGTGGTGAGCAGCCGGGCGTCGTCGGCGAAGGTGAGCAGGGTGCGACCACCCCGCTCGACGTAGAAGACCAGGTGGCCCCCCACCGTCACCACCAGCGCACCCGCCTTGCGGCCCGGTCGGTGGCCGTCCCGGTCGGGCCAGGGCAGCGCTGCGCCGTACGGGTTGGCCGGGTCGCAGGCGGCCAGCACCAGGGCGGCCGGCTGGTCGGGCTCGCGCAGGTGATCTCGCAGCCGGTCGATCGCCCCGGTCGTGCCGAACTGCGCGGCGCCGAGTCCCTCGACGAAGTAGCCGCGGCGGCACTGTCCGGACTCCTCGAGGGCGCTCAGGGCGCGGTAGGCGACCCCGAACCCGCCCGCGCTGTCCTCGGTGAGCACGCTGCCCCGGGTGAGGACGCCATACCGGTCCAGGCGCGCGAGGATCTCGGCCGCCCGTCGCGCGTGCTCGGCGCGAGCGTCGAGAACGCCGTCGGCGCGCGGTACCAGCGACCAGCGACCAGCCGTCGTGGGGGAGGCCATCCGGGGCGTGCCGCGCACGGACGCCGTGGCGGACCGCAGTGCCCCGCGGTGCAGCCGGGCGCGCGGAGTGCGGCCGGGGCGGCGCAGGGTGCCGCCGGCCGACAGCGCGCGGAACGGAGCGAACGTGTCCCCGGTGAGGTGACCGGCCCAGACCAGCTCCCATAACGCCGCGACGTAATCGGCCCGCTGGACGTGACCCTCGGCGCCAGCCAGCAGCCGCTCGAAGAAGTAACCCCCGCCGCCCTGGAACGACGTGAGCACGGTGGTGGCCAGCGGCGTCGACGGATCGGTCGCGGGCGGTGGGGGTTCGTCGCCCGCCACGAAGAAGCGCACCCAACCGTCGGACTCACCGATGGGTCCGTCACCGAGCCAGAACACCTCACCTGAGGAGGTCAGCTCGTCGAGCATCGCGGGCGAATAGTCGGGGACCCGGGCGGGGAACACGACCGACTCGACCGCGCTCGCGGGCAGGGCGTACCCGGCCAGCTGCTCGACCGCCCCGGCCAGCGCGTCGATCCCCCGGGAACGGGAGCCGACGCCCTGCCACTCGGGGAGGAACCGGGCAAAGGCCACCTGATCGACCGGCTCGACGCCCTTCCGCAGGGCGGCCAGGGTGCGGCGCTTGATCAGTCCGAGCGTCTGGGCGTGACAGTACTGACGCGCGCCGGCCAACGACTGCGCGGTGTCGACGAAGCTGCCCGCGGTGACCGTCCCGGAGCGCACCAACGTGTCCAACGCCATCTCGACCACCGCCGTACCGAGACCGTAGCGGCGGGCGATCGTGCTCGCCTCGAACGGCCCGTGGGTACGGGCCCATCGCAGCACCAGGTCGCCGACCGGGTTGGTCGACGCCGCCTCGAAGTCGGCGACCACCCCCGCCGGCACCGGGACCCCCAACCCGTCGCGGAGGCGCGGAACGTCCTCGGTGGTGGCGACGAAGTCGCCGCCGGCGATCCGGAGCCGAACCAACCGACGGTCGGCGACCAGCGCGTCCACCGCGGCGACGTGGTCGACGTCGGTGGTGCTGCGGGCCGCGAGGTCGATGGCGGTGAACGGTCCGGCCGTCCGGACCAGGTCGAAGAGCTGCTCGGCGGTGTGCGCCTGCCGGTCGGGGGACAGCCCCTGGAGATCGGATTCGGTGCTGGAGATGACCTCCGCGTCGAGCAGTTGCTTGAGGCCGTCCTTGCCGAGCAGCTCGGCCAGCAGCCCGGCGTCCAGCGACAGCGCAGCGGCCTTCTTCTCGGCGAGCGGCACGTCACCCTCGTAGACGAACGCACCGACGTAGCCGAACAGCAGGGACTTGGCGAACGGAGACGGCTCCCTCGTCTCCACCTCGACCAGGCGGATCGTCCGAGCCGCGATCTGGCGCTGCAGCTCGAGCAGCCCGTCGAGATCGAAGACGTCGGTGAGGCACTCCCGCATCGTCTCCAAGACGATGGGGAACTCGGGGTACTGCACGGCGACGCTGAGCAGCTGGGCCGCGCGCATCCGTTGCTGCCACAGCGGGGAGCGCGCCTTCGGGTCCCGGCGGGGGAGCAGCAGGGCGCGGGCGGCACACTCTCGGAAACGGGACGCGAACAGCGCCGAACCACCGACCTCGTCGGTGACCACCTGCTCAAGGGTCTCGGGGTCGACCAGCACCAGGTCCGCGCCGGGGGCCGAGCTCTCGGTGTCGGGGACCCGGAGCACGATCCCGTCGTTGGTGGCAGTGGCCTGCACCTCCAGCCCGTAGCGCTCACGGGCGGAGTGCTCGATGGCCAGCGCCCACGGGGCGAGCACCGCCGAGCCCAGGGGCGAGTGCACGCAGACCCGCCAGTCACCGAGCTCGTCGCGGAACCGCTCGACCACGATCGTCTGGTCACTCGGCAGCGCCTGGGTGGACTGCTGCTGTTCGCGGAGGTAGCCGACCAGATTGTTCGCGGCGTAGGTGTCGAGACCCGACGTGCCGACCCGGGCGAGGGCGTCGTCGGTGGACAGTGCACCCATCTCGCGGACGAACGCCCCGAGGGCCATCCCCAGCTCCGCCGGCCGCCCCTGGGAGTCGCCCTTCCAGAACGGCAGCCGGCCCGGCACCCCGGGCGCAGGGGAGACCAGCACCTGGTCGTGGGTGATCTGCTCGATCCGCCAGCTCGTCGTGCCCAGGGTGAAGACGTCGCCGACACGTGACTCGTAGACCATCTCCTCGTCGAGCTCACCGACTCGACGGCCGGCACCCTGACGGCCGGAGGCGTTGCCCTCACCGACCAGGAAGACGCCGAACAGCCCCCGGTCGGGGATGGTGCCGCCCGAGGTGACCGCCAGCCGCTGCGCCCCGGGCCGGGCCGAGATCAGCCCGGTGTCGCGATGCCAGACCAGCCGAGGTCGGAGCTCGGCAAAATCCTCGGACGGGTAGCGTCCGCTGAGCATGTCGAGCACGGCCTCGAAGGCGCTGTAGGGCAGGTCGGCGAAGCTGCTGGCCCGACGGACGAGCGCGAAGAGCTCCTCGACCTTCTGCTCACCCCCCACCGCGATGGCCACGACCTGTTGGGCGAGCACGTCGAGCGGGTTGCGGAGCTCGGCGATCTCCTCGATCGCCCCGATCCGCATCCGCTCGACCACCACCGCGGACTCGACCAGATCGCCCCGGTGGTTGGGGAAGAACACGCCCTCCGAGACCGCACCCACCTGGTGCCCGGCCCGGCCGACCCGCTGCAACCCGCTGGCCACCGACGGGGGCGACTCGACCTGGACGACGACGTCGACCGCGCCCATGTCGATGCCGAGCTCGAGGCTGGAGGTGGCCACCACGCAGGGCAGTAACCCAGACTTCAGCTCGGCCTCGATGGTGGCCCGCTGCTCCTTGCTGACCGAGCCGTGGTGGGCCCGGGCGATTACCGGGGCCCCCGCAGGCCGGGTGCCGTCGTGCCCCGACGAGGCGCCGGACTGGGCCATCACCTGCGCCGGCGGGGCGACGGGCTCGTGGTCGTCGGCCGGCAGGCCCAGCCGCTCGGCGTACAGCTCGTTGAGATGGCTGGTCAGCCGCTCGGCCAGCCGGCGGGAGTTGGCGAAGACGATCGTGGAGCGGTGGGCCGAGATCACGTCGAGGATCTGGTTCTCCACGTGTGGCCAGATCGAGGGCGCCCGCCGCGGCTCGAGGTCGCCGAGCGGGTCGTCCGCCTGAGTGCCGGCCCCGGGCAGCTGCTTGGCCGCCGAGGCCAGGTCGGTCATGTCTTCGACCGGCACGACGATGCGCAGGTCCCAGCGCTTCTCGGCCGGGGGCGCCACCACCTCCACCGGGTGCACCCCGCCGAGAAAGCGGGCCACCCGCTCGGGCGGCCGGACGGTGGCCGAGAGCCCGATCCGTTGGAGGGGGGCCCGTTGCTCGCCGGACCCGGCCGCGGTGTCGGTGACCAGCGCCTCGAGCCGCTCCAGGGACAGGGCAAGGTGAGACCCGCGTTTGGTGCCGGCCAACGCGTGCACCTCGTCGACGATCACCGTCTCGACGTAGCGCAGCGCATCTCTGGCCGATGAGGTGAGCATCAAGAACAACGACTCGGGCGTGGTGATCATGATGTCGGGTGGTCGGTTCGCCAGCTTGCGCCGCTCCGAGGGGCTCGTGTCGCCCGAGCGCACCCCGACCTGGAGGTCGGGGAACGTGTGTCCCAGCCGGGCGGCGGTCCGACTGATCCCGGCCATCGGGGCGCGCAGGTTGCGCTCGACGTCGACCACCAGCGCCTTGAGGGGGCTCACGTAGAGCACTCGGCACCGTTGACGGCTCGCAGCGACGGTCGCGCTGGGGGGACGCCGGTCGGGTCGGGTCAGGCCGTCGAGCGCCCAGAGGAACGCGGCCAGGGTCTTGCCCGAGCCGGTCGGGGCGACCACCAGGGCGTTCCGGCCCGCCGAGATGGCGTGCCAAGCCCCCGTCTGGGCCGCGGTCGGCTCGGCGAACACCTCGCGGAACCAGGTCGCGGTCGCCGGGGCGAACGCGTTCAGCGGGTCGGGGGACCCGGTGCTCGCCGCCGTGCGTTTCGCCATGCATCCATCTTGCCTGCCCCCACTGACATCACCGGTCGACGGCCGCCCGAGGTGCGCGCGCAACCCCGGCGCCGGCCCGTACGCTGACCGCCATGATCGTCATCACCGTCCGGTTCCAGGTTCGGCCCGAGTTCATCGACGGCTGGCCGGAACGGGTGCGTGCCTTCACCGAGGCGGTCCGCGCCGAGCCCGGGAACCTCTGGTTCGACTGGTCTCGCAGCCTGGCCGACCCCAACGAGTTCGTCCTGCTGGATGCCTTCGTCGACGGCGCCGCAGGGGCCGCGCACGTCGCTCACCCGCACTTCCAGGAGGGGCTGGACGCCATCCGGCCGGCGTTGGCGCGGACCCCACGGATCATCAACACCGAGGTGCCCGGCACCGAGTGGTCGGAGATGGGCGAGCTCGAGGTCTGAATGGGTCCTCGGTCGTGGCCCGAGCGGCGACCTACGCTCGGCGGGTGGCAACCGATCGATCGCCGGCGACGGCTGGGGGCAACGTAAGCCCGGTTCGGGCCCCGAGCCTCACGGTGCCGGCCCGCAGCTGGGTCCCGGGATTCCTGGCGCTGGCCGTGATCTGGGGTTCGAGCTTCCTGCTGATCAAGGTCGGGGTCAGCGAGCTGCCTGCCCTCTACGTGTCGTGCGGGCGGGTGCTCAGCGCGGCCGTCGTGCTGCTGGTCATCGCGCTGATCCGCCGCGAACGACCGCCCGGGCGGCTGGTGGTCTGGGGACACAACGCCGTGGTCGGTGTGCTGGGGGTGGCCGCTCCGTTCAGCCTCTTCGCCTACGGCGAGCAGCGGATCTCCTCCTCCCTCGCCGGCATCTGGAACTCCATGACCCCGCTGGTGGTGCTCCCGCTGGCCGTGCTGGTCTTCGGTACCGAGCGGATGTCGGCGCGCAAGGTCGTCGGGCTCGCGCTGGGCTTCGTCGGCGCGCTGGTCATCCTCGGGGTGTGGCAGGGCGTGGGCGGATCCGCGCTCAGCGGTCAGCTGATGTGCCTGGGAGCGGCGGCCTGCTACGGGGTGGCCATCCCTTACACGAAGCGGTTCGTGGCTCCGTTGTCCCACTCCGGGGTGGTCATGAGCGCCATCCAGATGCTCGCCGGTTCGCTGGTGCTGGTGGTCGCGGCGCCCCTGGTCCACGGTCCGCCGCCGGACCCGCGCGGGCTGTCGCCCCACGTGGTCGCGGCCGTCGGGGTGCTCGGGGCGGTGGGCACTGGGATCGCGTTCCTGATCAACCTGCACAACATCCGTACGGTCGGGGCGAGTACCGCGTCGATGGTCACCTACGTGATCCCGGTGTTCGCCACCCTGATCGGGGTGCTCGTCCTGCACGAGCACGTCACCTGGCACCAGCCCGTGGGGGTGCTGATCGTGCTGCTCGGGGTGGCCGTGGCCCAGGATGTGTTGCGGCGACCCCTACGGTGGCAGCGTGATCTGGGTGGGGAAGCGCGTCGAGAACGAGGCTGAGGCGTGAGGGAGACGGAGTTCTGGTCCCGGATGGAGACCCATCTCGGCGCGGCCTACGCCCACGTGTGGGCGGCCCAGCACAATCTGGCCGCACTGCGAGGTCGCACCGTGCAGCAGGCGCTGACCGACGCGGTGTCGTGCAAGACCATCTGGCGGGCCGTCTGGGGTGAGCTCGAGCTCCCCGATCGGGAGCGTTGAGCCGACCGGCGGATCGGCGGCGTGTCGGGCTCGCGTTCGAACAGGTGTTCACATAACGTTATCCACCGACGGCACCTTCTCCGAAGCGTCGTCCACAGCTGAACCGCTCGTCCAACGCACTGTCAGTCCCGGCGCCTAACGTCTCGACAAGCAGCACCACCCGCGATGCGAACCTCGCCCACCACGGCGAAACGGAAGGACTCACCATGGCCGCACAGGACCGTGAGAAGGCGCTCAACAGCGCCCTCGCCCAGATCGAGAAGGCCCATGGCAAGGGCTCCATCATGCGACTGGGTGACGACACCCGGGCGCCCATCGAAGTCATCCCCACCGGGTCGATCGCCCTCGACCTCGCCCTCGGCATCGGCGGGTTGCCGCGGGGCCGGGTCGTGGAGATCTACGGTCCCGAGTCGAGCGGCAAGACCACCGTCGCTCTGCACGCGATCGCCAACGCCCAGGCCGGCGGTGGCATCTGCGCGTTCATCGACGCCGAGCACGCCCTCGACCCCGACTACGCCGAGAAGCTGGGGGTCGACACCGACGCCCTGCTGGTCAGCCAGCCCGACAACGGCGAGCAGGCCCTTGAGATCGCCGACATGCTCGTCCGCTCGGGAGCCCTCGACCTGATCGTCATCGACTCGGTCGCGGCCCTGACGCCCCGTGCCGAGATCGAGGGCGAGATGGGCGACAGCCACGTGGGTCTGCAGGCCCGGCTGATGAGTCAGGCACTGCGCAAGATGACCGGCGCGCTCAACAACGCCAACACCACCTGCATCTTCATCAACCAGCTGCGCGAGAAGATCGGGGTGATGTTCGGTTCGCCCGAGACCACGACGGGCGGTCGCGCCCTCAAGTTCTACTCGAGCGTTCGGCTCGACGTCCGCCGGATTGAGACCCTCAAGGACGGCCAGGAGATGGTCGGGAACCGCACCCGGGTCAAGGTCGTCAAGAACAAGGTGGCCCCGCCCTTCAAACAGGCCGAGTTCGACATCCTCTACGGCAAGGGCATCAGCCGCGAGGGCAGTCTGATCGACCTCGGGGTCGAGTGCGGGATCGTCCGCAAGGCCGGTGCATGGTTCACCTACGACGCCGACCAGCTCGGCCAGGGTCGCGAGAACGCCCGCGGCTACCTCATCAAGAACCCTGATCTGGCCAACGAGCTCGAGAAGCGGATCAAGGAGAAGATGGGGATCGGTCCGCAGCTCGACGCGCCGGCCGTCGAGGTGACCGCACCCGACGGGGTCGACCCGGTCACCGGTGAGGTGGCGTTCTGACCGGTTCGCGCTCCTTCGGCGACGGCGGCCGGAGCGCGGCGGGGCCCGACGCGGACCCAGAAACGGTGGCGCGGACGATCGTGCTCACCAAGCTCACCGGCCAGGCCCGCAGTCGGGGCGAGCTTGAGAAGGCACTGCAGCGACGCAACGTGTCCGATGAGGTGGCGAGCTCCGTGCTCGACCGGATGTCAGAAGTCGGTCTGGTCGATGATGCGGCCTTCGCCAACGACTGGGTCGAGTCACGCCAGTCCCGACGGCACCTGTCCAGCCGAGTGCTTCGCCAGGAGCTGATGACCAAGGGCGTCGACCGCGACGAGATCGACGCCGCGCTGGAACAGGTCAGTCCTGAGGCCGAATACGACGCCGCCCTCGCGCTGGCCGAGAAGAAGATCCGGTCGATGTCGGGTCTTGAGCCGGCCGTACGTCGACGTCGACTGGCTGGAGCCTTGGCTCGGCGCGGTTTCAACTCCGGTGTCACTGCTCGGGTGCTGTCCGAGGTGCTCAGCGGTCACCCCGAGGACGACGTCGAGCCAGGGGATGCTTGACCCTCCCGAGCCGTCCACCTACTGTGCACAAGAGGGATTCGCCTGGCTGGACATCAAGCATCACCGACACTGAACATCATGCCGAACCGGTTCATCGGTTCGGGCCTAATTCGTATTTGAGCATCGTTTACCGACATCGATCGACGAGAAAGTGATCACGAGCTGACCGTCCGATCGTCTGACGACGATCGACATCTGCCTTCGGCCGTACTCGCACCAGCTCGGTGCAGGGGTCGGCGTACCCTCCTGAGCCACGCGGGAGCGTGAGAAGAGGTGGTGCGCCGTGGTCGATCAGCCGATCCAGTTCCTGATCGTCGGACTGCTGGTGGTCGTTCTCGCGGCCGTGGTGATCGCCCTCTTCCTGATCCGCCGTTGGTCGCGTGCCGTGGGACAGCGGAGCGCTCACCCGACGCCCGATACCGAGCTGCGTCAGCCACTCAGCCGCCCCCACGTCGTGGACAGCGAGTCCCAGATGGCCCGCGAGGACGAACCGATGGCCGAGCTGGCGCAGACTCGTCACGAGCTGGCCGCGTCGTCGGCTCGGATCGCCGAGCTCCAGGCCGAGCTCGAAGCCGAGCGGGAGACGGCGGCGACCGCCGGTGCCGACGCCGAGCAGACCGCCGCTCGGATCAGGGCGGCGGCCGAGGCGGGTGCGGCGGACGCCCGGTCCCGGGCCGAGCAGCTGTTCCGCGAGGCCCAGGTGGCCCGTCAGACGGTCGACGAAGAGCTGCGCACCCACCGGGTCGAGCTGCGGGACCACCGGTCCGACCTGGAGCGTCGGGAGCAGCGGCTTGGGGAGCGGGAGGACCGGCACGACGACGAGGTCCGGGCCCTGCAGGTCCGGGTCGCGGAGCTGACCGAGCGCGCTGCCGAGCTCGACACCCGGGCCTCGTCGCTCACCGAGGCCGAAGCGGAGCGGCAGCACGCGCTGGAGCGGGTGGCCGGGCTGACCTCGGAGCAGGCGACCGCCGAGCTGCTGGCGACCGTCGAGCACGACAGCAAGCTGCAGGCCACCGTGATCGCCCGCGACATCGAACGGGCCGCGGTGCGCGGAGCCGACACCCGGGCTCGGGAGATCGTAGTCGGGGCCATCCAGCGGGTGGCCTCTGAGCAGACCTCGGAGTCGGTGGTCACCGCGGTGCACCTGCCCGGGGACGAGATGAAGGGTCGGATCATCTGCCGCGAGGGCCGCAACATCCGCAGCTTCGAGCAGGTGACCGGCGTGAATGTGCTCATCGACGACACCCCGGAGTCGGTGCTGCTGTCGTGCTTCGACCCCGTCCGGCGGGAAACCGCCCGCATCACCTTGACCGAGCTCATCCGCGACGGGCGCATCCACCCGGCCCGGATCGAAGAGGTGCACGCCCAGAGCCGGGCCCAGATTGAGGCGCAGTGCCTCCGGGCGGCCGAGGACGCGATGGCGGAGGTGGGCATCACCGATCTGCACCCGCAGCTGGTCCCGATCCTGGGCACCCTGCGTTACCGGACGTCCTACGGCCAGAACGTCCTCAGGCACCTGATCGAGTGCGGGCACCTGGCCGGGCTGATGGCCGCCGAGCTCGGGCTCGACATCGCCCAGTGCAAGCGGGCCGCCTTCCTGCACGACATCGGCAAGGCGCTCACCCATGAGGTCGAGGGCAGCCACGCGATCGTTGGGGCCGAGCTCGCCCGCAAGTACGGCGAGCACCCCGACATCGTGCACGCCATCGAGGCGCACCACAACGAGGTCGAGGTGCAGACCGTCGAGGCTGTGCTCACCCAGGCCGCCGACGCGATCAGCGGCGGTCGGCCCGGTGCGCGTCGGGAGTCGTTGGAGGCCTACGTGCAGCGTCTGGACAAGCTCGAGCAGATCGCCCGCGCCCACGAGGGGGTGGACAAGGTCTTCGCCATGCAGGCCGGTCGTGAGGTCCGGGTGATGGTCGCCCCCGAGGTGATCGACGACATCGCTGCCCAGGTGCTCGCGCGCGACATCGTGAAACAGGTCGAGGAGGAGCTGACCTACCCCGGTCAGATCCGGGTCACCGTGGTGCGTGAGTCCCGCGCCACCGAGACCGCGCGCTGAGGTTGGACGCACGGTTGCCAGACTGGGGTGGTGAACCCCACCACGACGATCCGACTCGACGTCGACCGGATCCGGGCCGACTTCCCGGCCCTGGCCGGTGGCACGGCGTACTTCGACGGGCCTGGGGGGAGTCAGACCCCCACCGCGGTGATCGAGGCAATCGCCGACGCGCAGCGCAGGCCGTTGTCGAACCGGGGTTCGGTGACTGCCGCCGCCCGGAACGCCGACGCGATCACCCTGGACGCCCGCCGCGCCGTCGCCGACCTGCTGGGCACCGACCCTGGAGGTGTGGTCGTCGGCCGCAGCGCCACGGCGCTGACCTTCGACCTGGCCCGCACCCTGGCCCAGGGCTGGGGAGCGGGTGATGAGGTCGTGGTCACCCGACTCGACCACGACGCAAACATCCGCCCCTGGGTGATCGCCGCCGAGCGGGCGGGAGCGACGGTGCGCTGGGTCGACTTCGATCCCGCTACCGGTGAGCTCGACCCCGACGCGGTGGCCGCCCAGCTCAGCGAACGCACGCGGTCGGTGGCGGTCACCGCCGCGAGCAACCTGATCGGCACCATGCCCGACCTGTCCGCGATCGCCGCCGCGGTTCGGGGTGTGGGGGCGTTGTTGCACGTGGACGCGGTGCACTACGTCGCCCACCGACTGCCCGACCGACGGGCCCTGGGCGCCGACACCCTGGTCTGCTCGCCGTACAAGTTCTTCGGTCCCCACCTCGGTGTGCTCGCGGCGGACCCGGCCTGGCTGTCGACGTTGCGGCCGGAGAAGCTGTTGCCGTCCAGCGACGCGGTTCCGGAGCGGTTCGAGCTCGGCACCTTGCCCTATGAGAGCCTCGCCGGCACGACCGCCGCGGTGGACTACCTCGCCGATCTGGTCACGACCGAAGGCACCCGCCGGGAGCGGCTCGTCGCGTCCTACGCCGCGCTGCACACCCACGAGGAAGCGCTGCGGGTCCGGCTGGAGGCCGGTCTCGCGCGTCTCGACGCCACGGTCTACAGCCGGGCAGCGCGGCGGACCCCCACCCTGCTGTTCGACGTCGGTGGACGCACCGCCGCCGATGTCGCCGCGTCGCTCGCCGGCCACGACGTCAACGCTCCGGCCGGCCACTTCTATGCGGTGGAGGCGTCCCGACACCTGGGGCTGGGCGACCTGGGTGCGGTGCGCGTGGGGCTGGCGGCCTACACCAGCAACGACGACATCGACCGACTCCTCGCGGCGCTGGGTTGACGCGCTCGGCGTGACCGGGTCAGCGCGCGGCCATCCCGCCGACCGCTTGGCCACCCGGTTCCCCGACGCCCTCGCCGGCTGCCAAAGCGATCCCCGCGGGGTTGACGCCGCCGCCGCTCGCCGATCCGCCCCGGGCACGCTTAAGGCGACGCTCGACCAGCCGGGCGACCACGGTCAGCGTGTAGTTGACCACGATGAACATCGCCGCGATCACGATCAGGGTGGGGATCAGGTTGCCGTAGAGGGTCGAGAAGGTCTGCCCACCGCGGATGAGCTCGGAGTAGCTGATGATGTAGCCCAGTGCGGTGTCCTTCAGGATGACGACGAGCTGGCTGATCAGCGACGGCAACATGGTCGTGACCGCCTGGGGGAGCAGAACCGTGACGAGGGTCTGTCCGGCGGTCATCCCGATGGCCAGGCCGGCTTCCCGCTGGCCGCTGGGGAGGGAGAAGACCCCGGAGCGGATCAGTTCGGCGATCACCGAGGAGTTGTAGAGCGTCAGCCCTCCGACGACCCCGACGAACGTTGCGGTGCTGCCCGGGATGCCGATCACGAACACCCCGAAGTAGTAGACGAACAGCATCATCACCAGCACCGGCACGGAACGGAGGAACTCCACCAGCACGCCGCACACGGCGCGGACCGGTGCTGCTTCCGAGAGCCGTCCGAGGCCCAGCAGGACACCGACGACGATGGAGAACACGACCGCCAGGCCAGCGGCCTTCAGGGTCGCAAGCAACCCCGGCAGCAGGTAGGCCGTCCAGGTCACCGAGTCGAGGAACGGGCTCCACTTCTGGGCGGTGAACTGGTTGTTGTCAGGGTTGGCCAGGGCCCGGATGATCAGCAACAGCAGGGCGAGGATCAGCAGACCGCCGACCACCGCCATGATCCGGTGCCGCACGCGGGCCTTGGGTCCGGGGGCGTCGAAGAGAACCGCTTGGACGCTCATCGTCGTACCACCAGACGTCGGGACAAGCTGGTGAAGAGCAGCCCGGTCGGTAACGTCAGCACCACGAAGCAGGCGGCCACCAGGATGAAGATTGCGTAGAGCAGGGAGGGGTTGAACTCGATCATCCCCTTCATCACGAAGGAGAGCTCGGCGACACCGATCGTGGCGACCACCGTGGTGTTCTTGGTCAGCGCGATCAACGTGTTGCCGAGCGGGGCGATCGCCCCTCGGAACGCCTGCGGCAAGATGATCTCCCGCAGCGCGGAACCGAAGCCCAGCCCGATGGCCCTGGCGGCCTCGGCCTGGCCTTGAGGCACGGTGTTGATGCCGCTACGGAGGGCCTCGGCCACGAACGAGGCGTGGTAGACCGACAGCGCGATCACGCCGAACCGGAAGTTGTTGTCCACGATCTCGGTGGGCGACCCGGCGGCGGCCAGGCTCACACCCAGGGTATTGAGGATGCCGAAGGCGCAGAAGAACACGATCAGGGTCAACGGCGTGTTGCGGACCAGCGTGACGTACGCCGTCCCGAACCCCTGGAGCACACCGACGGGCGAGACCCGGCAGACGGCAATGATCGTACCGATCACCAGGGCGCCGATCGCGGAGACGACGGTCAGCTTGATTGTCATCCAGAAGGCAGCCAGCACGTTGTAGTTCTGCAGCAGGGTCGAGATGGCGTCCATCACACCTCCGAGGTGGGCCGGTAGCCGGGTGGGCGAAGGTCTCGCCCACCCGGTCGTGCGTCGCTCAGGCCGAGGTGCTCACGAGCAGGGGTCCGGCTTCGGGGGGTTGGTCGCCGCGTCGGGCTTGAAGTCGGGCCCCACGGTGGCGTCGAGTGCCTTCTGCCAGGAGCCGTCGTCGATCATCTTGGTGATTGCGGCGTTGATCTTGGTGCAGAGCTCGGTGTCGCCCTTCTTGATGCCCACGCCGTACTTCTCGGTGGAGAAGGTCTTGCCGACCACCTTGAGCTTGCCCTGGTACTGCGGCTGGGCGGCGAAACCCGCGAGGATGACGTTGTCGGTGGTCACCGCGTCGATCCGGCCGCTGTTGAGCGCCTCGACGCACTTGGAGTAGGTGTCGTAGTTCTGCAGCTGGACGGTGTCGGCGAACTGTTCCTTCACCTTGGCTGCGGAGGTGGATCCGGTGACCGAGCAGAGCTTCTTGCCGTTCAACGAGTCCGGCCCGGTGATGTCGGTGTTGTCGGACTTGACGAGCAGGTCCTGGCCGGCCACGAAGTACGGCCCGGCGAAGGACACCTTCTGCTTGCGGTCGTCGGTGATCGAGTAGGTGGCGAAGATCATCTTCACCTGTCCGCTCTGGATCAGTGTCTCGCGCTGAGCCGACGGGGCCTCCTTGAAGGTGACGTCGGAGTAGCCGAGGTCCTTGGCGACGTACTTGGCCACCTCGACGTCAAAACCCTTGTACTCGCTGCCGACCTGCTGGCCGAGGCCGGGCTGGTCGAACTTGATGCCGATGGTCACCGCGCCACCCGAGCTACCCGAGGCGTTGCCGCCTTCGGGTGCGGCCTTGTCCGCGCTCGCGCATGAGGCCATGGTCACGGTGAGTCCCAGCGCGGCCACGGCGCCGAGGATTTTGGTTGTGAGCTTCATCTCTTCCCTCCGGTGTGGGCGACGACCACCTACGTACGGCGGCCGAGCGCTCGGGTACGTGCATCAGCGCGCCTGACGGCGCGCCGTTCCTGAACGAGATCCTCAGTGGGTCAAGATCTTGCTCAGGAAATCTTTGGCCCGCTCGGATTGCGGGTTGGTGAAGAAGGACTCCGGGTGCCCTTCCTCGACGATCTTGCCGTCGGCCATGAAGACCACGCGGTTGGCGGCCTTACGGGCGAAGCCCATCTCGTGGGTGACGACGATCATGGTCATGCCCTGCTTGGCCAACCCGACCATCACGTCGAGCACCTCGTTGACCATCTCGGGGTCGAGCGCAGAGGTCGGCTCGTCGAACAGGATCAACTTGGGGTCCATGGCCAGCGCGCGGGCGATGGCCACCCGCTGCTGCTGCCCGCCCGAGAGCTGGGCGGGGTACTTGTCGGCCTGGGACTCGACGCCGACGCGGGTCAGCAGTTCCATGCCCCGCTTGCGCGCCTCAGCGGCGGGTTTGCGACGTACCTTCGTCGGGCCCAGCGTGACGTTCTCCAGGATCGTCTTGTGGGCGAAGAGGTTGAAGGACTGGAAGACCATGCCGACGTCGGCCCGCAGGTTGGCCAGCGCCTTGCCCTCGTCGGGAAGTTGATCTCCGTCGACGGTGATCGTGCCGGACTGGATCGTTTCCAGGCGGTTGATCGCGCGGCACAGCGTCGACTTCCCCGAACCCGACGGGCCGAGCACCACCACGACCTCTCCCTTGCGGACCGAGAGGTTGATCTCGTTGAGGACGTGTAGTTCGCCGAAGTATTTTTCGACGTCGGCCAGCACGACCAGGGGCGGTCCCAGCTCGTCGGGAGCCACGGATTCGCCCTCGAGTGGATCGGCCTCGGCTGCGTACCCCGGCGTGTCGGTCATGAAACGTAACGTAGTGCACCCTCGCGGCGACGGCGAGCACCACGAGCGGAGACCAGGTGGAGATTGCGTTACGAGCGGCGCGACGCAACGATCCCGACGCTCAGAGCGACACGCTCAGAGCGACCACTCGACTCCCCAGTGCACCCGGTGGACCGCGCCCGGCGCCAAGATGATCACGTCGGCGGCGGTGGGTCCGTCGTTGAAGGCGTCCGGACCGCAGGTCATCGGCTCGACGGCGATCGACCGGTCGCGGTAGGGACCACCGGTGAAGACCTGGGCCCAGGAGCACGACGCGTCGCCCCAGAGCGTGGTTCGGCGGTCGCGGAGCGCGAGCGAGACCCGCCAGCGTCCGTCGGCGTCGCGCTGGAGGTCGGTCATCGCGGTGTCGAGGTTGGTGTCGGCCACCGGCCGGCCGCTCCTGAAGTCGTACGCCGTACCCTCGACCGGCGAGACGGCCGTGGGCAGCAGGCGGTCGTCGACCTCCAGGAACGACCCGGCCGGCACGCTCAAGGTCACCTCGTCGACCTGCTGCTCACCCACCGTCAGGTAGGGATGGGCGCCGTAGCCGAAAGGCACCGAGGTGGCTCCCACGTTGGTGGCGCTCACCTCGACCGTCAGCCCGTCGGCGGCGATCGTGGTGCTCACCAGGGCGTGCAGCACGCCCGGCCACCCCGGTTGGGTGAACACCGTGGTCTGCTGGGTCACCGAGCTCGCCGTGTGCTCGACGAGCTGCCAGGGAACCCACCGCGTCAGCCCGTGCGACGCGTTGTGACGCGCCGGTTCGGACAACGGGAGCTGCTGCACGGCCCCCTCGAAGGAGTAGCGACCGTCGCGCAGCCGGTTCGGCCACGGGATCAGGTGCTGGCCGTGGCCACCGGAGATCCCCTCGGTCTCGCTGCCCCCGCGGACCACCTCGACCCCGGCGACCGACACCGTCCGCAGCGCGGCGCCGAGCTCGTGGACCACCGCGACCGCCGAACCTGCGCTGATCTCGTACTGCGTGCCGGACGGGAGGACAACCATGCGCGTGACCTTAGTGGGGCGTCGCGCCGGGATTAGGCTGACCCATCATGTCTGCCCCTGTCCTGCCCGTCGGGCGCCCGGTCCTGTCCGTCGCCGGGCGCACGTACGAGATCCGCACCCACGGCTGCCAGATGAACGTGCACGACTCCGAGCGGCTCTCGGGCCTGCTCGAGGAGGCCGGGTACGTCCGCGCCACGGCCGACGGCGCCCCCGACGTGCTGGTCTTCAACACCTGCGCGGTCCGAGAGAACGCCGACAACAAGCTGTACGGCACCCTCGGGCACCTGCGGCCCACCAAGCTGGCCACCCCGGGTATGCAGATCGCCGTCGGCGGCTGCCTGGCCCAGAAGGATCGGGGCGAGATCCTCACCCGGGCGCCGTGGGTCGACGTCGTGTTCGGTACCCACAACATCGGCTCGCTGCCGGCGCTGCTGGAGCGGGCCCGGCACAACGACACCGCGCAGGTGGAGATCGCCGAGTCGCTGCAGGTCTTTCCCTCCACACTGCCCGCGCGGCGGGACTGCGCGCACTCCGCCTGGGTGTCCATCTCGGTGGGCTGCAACAACGCCTGCACCTTCTGCATCGTGCCGTCGCTGCGCGGTCGCGAGGTCGACCGCCGGCCGGGCGAGGTGCTCGCCGAGGTGGCGGCGCTGGTCGCCGAGGGGGTGCTCGAGGTGACGCTGCTCGGGCAGAACGTCAACGCCTACGGGGTCGACTTCGGTGACCGGACGGCGTTCGCCGATCTGCTGCGGGCGTGCGGCCGCATCGACGGGCTGGAGCGGGTGCGTTTCACCTCCCCGCACCCGCGGGACTTCACCGCCGACGTCATCGAGGCGATGGCGGCCACCCCGAACGTCTGCCCCCAGCTGCACATGCCGCTGCAGTCCGGTTCCGACGCGGTGCTGCGCGCGATGCGCCGCTCGTACCGCTCCGACCGCTTCCTGCGGATCGTGGCGGATGTGCGGGCGGCGATGCCCGACGCGGCGATCTCGACCGACATCATCGTCGGTTTCCCCGGTGAGACCGACACCGACTTCGAGGCGACCCTGGACGTGGTGCGCGCGGCGCGGTTCGCGCAGGCGTTCACCTTCCAGTACTCGCCGCGGCCCGGCACCCCGGCGGCCACCATGCCCGGGCAGGTGCCCAAGTCCGTCGTCCAGCAGCGCTACCAGCGGCTCGTCGCGGTGCAGGAGGAGATCTCCTGGGAGCTGAACCGCGAGCTCGTGGGCCGCACCGTCGAGGTGCTGGTGTCCGAGGGGGAGGGTCGCAAGGACGCGGCCACCCACCGGCGCAGCGGCCGGGCCCGCGACGGCCGGCTGGTGCACTTCGATCCGGGCTCCACCACGGTGCGGCCCGGGGACGTGGTGCAGGTGGCCGTCACCTACGCGGCCCCGCACCACCTCGTCTCCGACGTGCCGGTGTGTGCGCACCGCAGGAACCGCGCCGGGGGCAGCTGGGCGGCGGGGCGGCGCCCGGTCACCCCGGGCGTCCCGCTCGGGCTGCCCTCGTTCGGGGTACCGGCCACCGTTGCGGCCGGGTGCGGTGTGCGATGAGCGATCAGGGCCCGGACGACGAGCGGATGGCGGTACTGCGAGACGAGATCGACGCGGTGGAGCGCGCCGTGCTGCGCCACGTGGACCCGGGTGCGAAGGCGGTGAC
>JBPCRP010000171.1:0-15029 GCA_050996715.1 Propionibacteriaceae bacterium | reverse complement strand
ATCCCGTCGACTTCGCGGGGGGTCGTCTGTTCCACGCGGGCGGTCAGCTGCGGCTCCGTGGCGTGTTGTTCGCCCCTCACCCCGACGTGGTGCCGGCGGTCACCCAGGGCGACGGTCAGGCGTCGATCGGTCCGCACGTCGAGCCGGACCCGCACCGCCGTGCCGGTGATCACACGTCGGGTTGCCGCGGTACCCCGGACGACGGCGGTGACTCCCGCCTGCTCGTCCACCGGGCCACGGCGCAGCCCCCGCCACCCGGCGGCCGCCGGATCCGCCGCCCGCAGCCCGAGGCCGGACCCGGTCACCGGCGCAGGCTGTGGGGTCGCACTCGGTCCCGCGCCGGCCCGCACCCGGGGCCAGCCGCCCGTCCAGTCGACGCGGTCCACCAGCAGGGGCCGACGGTTGATCCCGAACGGTTCCTCCAGCCACGGCTGGAACCGGTCGATCGCGTGGTAGGCCGCGTAGGTCTGCCCGCTCGCGTCGGTGAAGAAGGCGTGGTGGCCGGCGCCGATCCAGCGGTTGCCGTTCTGGGTGACCACCACGGTCCCCCCGACAGCCGAGGCCGTCAACCCGATCCCGTCGGCGTCGACGAACGGGCCGAGCGGCGAGCGCGACCGGCCGGCGAAGACCGAGTAGCCAGTCGTGGGTCCTGCACAGCAGTTCGCGGCCGAGCCCGTGAGGTAGTACCAGCCGTTGTGCCAGACCACGTACGCGCCCTCGTAGCGGTTGTCGATCGCCACCTGGACGGGCGGGCCCTCCGCCCGGAGGCCGTCGGCGCTGACCCGGGTGCCCCAGAGCCCCCCGAAGTAGGAGCCATAGTAGAGGTACCGGGTGCCGTCCACGTCGACGAACCCGGCGGGGTCGAAGGTCCAGAGGAAGCCACCGGCGGGGGCGGGCCGGGGGGCCACGACGGGAGCCTCCCCCGGGGTCCACGGGCCCTCCGGCGTCGGTGCGGTGGCGACCCCGATCGCGGAGTCGTCGCCGGGGTTCAGCGTCGTATCGGTGACGGTGTAGTAGAGGACGTAGCGCCCCTGCACGTACCGGATGTCGGGCGCCCACAGTCCCGAGGTGGAGGTGGCCCAGACGGGTCGGTTCGCGGCGGTGAACACGGTGCCGCGGTAGTCCCAGCTGACCCAGTCCTTCGTGCGCGCGATGTGCATCACGCCGGGTTCGTCCCCGGCCCGCAGCGGGTCGGCCGTGGAGTAGGCGTACCACCAGCCGTCCTTGCCCTGGATCACCGAGGGATCAGCGAACGTGTCGGCGAACGAGGCGCTCACCGGGTTCTGGTAGGTCGCCCGGATCGGCGCCGCGGCGGCCGGCGAGACGATCATCGGGGCCGTCAGCAGCCCGGCCACGGCCAGCGCGACCACGGTCCGGCGACGCACCCGGCGAGCCACGGCGGTGAAGGACTGGGCACGGCGGTACGGCGTCACAACCACTCCTCGTCGAGCAGGTCGGTCCTGTGCGAGGCACGCTACAACGGCGTTGAGCCTGCTGCTCACCTGTCGGCGGGGGCCGCACCGACCGGGTGATCTCGGGTGACCAGCCTGGGCCGGAACAGCCGGTGCCGAAGGTCGGGGGTGCGGGAGGGATCGGCCGGGTCGGGTGGGTTGGTGAGCAGGTCCAGCACCCCGGCCGCCACCTCGTCCAGCGGTTGCTCGACGCTGGAGAACCCCACCGAAGAGGCCACCGGCGTGTTGTCGAAGCCGGTCACCGAGATCCGGCCGGCCGACGCCAACGTGGCCCCCAGCGCAAGCGAGTCGCTGGCACAAACCACGGCGTCCACCCCCGGCGCGGCCAGCAGCTCACGCATCGCCGCCGCACCGGTGTCGACGCCGTCGCTGGTCACGACGTGCAGCGCGTCGATCTCCGTGCTCGACAGACCACTGCCGGCCATCATGGCCTCCCGCCAGCCCCGGTCCCGCTCGTCCCCGGTTCCCGAGGGACTCGGCCACCCGAGGTAACCCACCCGTCGATCCCCCTGTCCGAGCCGGTAGGTGGTGGCGTCGAACGTCCCGGCCCGGCCGTCGACGTCCACCCACAGGTGTCGCGGCTCGTTCAGGTCGTCCAACCCCCACGGCCGACCGAAGGTGACAAACGAGCAGCCGTGCTCGATCAGCCACTCGGTCCGGGGATCGTCGTGGAAGCTGGCGGTCAGCACGAAGGCGTCGACGTCGGCACCGTCGAGCAGGCGGCGGAACTGGTCGATCTCATCGGCTGGATCGGCAGCGGTGTACAGCAGCACGCGCAGCCCGAACGCGTCGGCCTGGGCGGTGAGAGCGTGCAGGAACCGGTCCAGCACCGCGCCCGCGATGCCGTCCAGGACCGGCTCGAGCCGCACCCCCAGGGTGGAGCTCTTCTGCGTCCGGAGCCGACGGGCCGAGGCGTGCGGGCGATATTGCAGTTCGTCAATCGCCACCTGCACCCGTTCCCGGGTCCGCGGCCGGACGACGGAGGGGGTGTTGAGCACGTTGGAGACGGTCTGCGGCGACACCCCCGCACGCGCCGCGACGTCGGTGACGGTGGGCAGACGGGCCATCGGCTCCTCCTGACCAGACGACGATACGACTGCTGGCAGCGTACGGGTAACTGATCGGCGATCCGGGAGCTCTTGACGCGGGTGCCCGGCGGCCGTAGTTTGCTTTAGAACGATCTAAAAGGTGACCTGCGTCATGTGATGCAGCTCAGTCCGTCAAGGGAGACTCATGCGCACACTCCGATTCTTCCGACTGACGCTGGGCGCGACGCTCGGTACGGCGATTCTCACGCTGAGCGCCTGCGGCGGCTCCGGCTTCAGCGACACCCCAGCGCCGGCCGGTTCGAGCGGGTCCCTCACCTCCGACGCGAGCAAGGGCCTGACCGTGCTGATCGGCTCCAGCGGAAGTGCCGAGACCAAGGCCGTCGAGGACGCCGTGCAGAAGTGGTCGTCCACCTCGGGAACCTCGGCGAAGGTGCTGGCGGCGAGCGATCTGCAACAGCAGCTGTCGCAGGGGTTCGCCGCCCGGAAGCCACCGGACGTGTTCTACCTGTCCACCGACGCGCTCGCGGGGTACGCCTCCAACGGCTCCTTGCTGGCCTACGGTGACCAGCTGACCAACAAGAGTGACTTCTATCCCAGTCTGGTGACCTCGTTCACCTACCAGGACAAGCTCTACTGCGCGCCCAAAGACTTTTCCACCCTCCAACTCATCGTGAACACCGATATGTGGTCCAAGGCCGGGCTCACTCAGGCCGACTACCCCACGACGTGGGACGACCTGGAGTCGGTCAGCAAGAAGTTGACCACCGGAGATCATCGCGGTCTGGTGATCAGCGGCGAGTACGCCCGGATCGGGGCCTGGATGGCCCAGGCCGGCGGCAACCTGATGAACGACACCAGCACCGAGGCCACCGCCAACTCGCCGGAGAACGTCGCGGCCTTGACCGAGGTGAAGAAGATGCTCAACGACAAGACGCTCGCCTACGCCAAGGACGTGGGCGCCGGCTGGGGTGGCGAGGCGTTCGGCAAGGGCCTGACCGCCATGACGATCGAGGGCAACTGGATCGTCGGATCGCAGCGCAGCGACTACCCCAAGATCAACTACGCGGTGGTCCCGCTGCCCGCTGGACCCAAGGGCCAGGGAACCCTGCAGTTCACCAACTGCTGGGGAATCGCGGCGGACAGTCCGAACCAGGCCGGGGCCCTGAAGCTGGTGCAGCAGCTCACCAGCACCGAGGACCAGGTCGCGTTCTCCAAGGCCTTCGGGGTGATGCCGTCGATTCAGTCCGCCGCCGATGCGTGGAAGGCCGACAATCCCAAGCTGGTGCCGTTCATCGACGCCGCGGCGTACGCGAAGGGACCGCCGACGATCAAGGGCGGCGCCGACGTGGTCAGCGATCTCAACGCCAAGCTGGCAACCCTGGCCACGAGCGATCCGCAGCAGATCCTCGACGCCACCCAGAAGAACCTCCAGGCCCTGACGAAGTAGCTCCGATGGCTACCGCGCTGGAGTCGCCCCGCGTCACCCCCTCGACCGCACCGCACGGCCCGCGCAAGCGGCGTTCGCTGCGGGGTGGCGAGACGATCTCGGGTTGGCTGTTCACCGCCCCGGTGGTGCTCCTGCTGGGCTTGTTCCTGCTGGTCCCGGTCTTGATGGCACTGTGGGTCAGCTTCTCTGACTGGACCGGCCGAGGGAGCCCCTTCGGTGCCGGGGTGCGCTTCATCGGGGTCCAGAACTACGCCGCGCTGCTCAGTGGGGGCGGACTGGCCGAGCAGGACTTCGGTACGGCGCTGCGCAACAACGCCTGGTACGTGATCCTGGTCGTCCCGCTGCAGACCGTCGTCTCACTGTTCCTTGCCGTGCTGGTCAACCGACAGATCCTGCGCGGTCGGGGTTTCTTTCGCACCGCCTTCTACTTCCCGTCCGTGACGAGCTCGGTGGCGATCACCGTGCTGTGGCTGTTCCTGTTCAGCAGCACGGGTGCCGTCAACAAGCTGCTGTCCTACGTCGGTCTGGTCGGGCCGAACTGGTTCAACGAACCGACCGGGGTGCTGCACGCCTTCCTCGCTCTGTTCGGCGTCGACCGGGGCCCAGCGGTGCTCACCGATCACACCATCCTCGGGATCTCCGCCTGGGACTGGTTGGCCGGACCGTCGGTGGCCATGAGCGCCTTCGTGCTGATGGCGGTCTTCACCACCGGCGGCACCTTCATGTTGTTGTTCATCGCCGCCCTGCAGGCGCTGGGGGGCGAGGTGGCGGAGGCGGCGATGGTCGACGGGGCCAACGCGTGGCAACGGTTCTGGTTGGTCACCCTGCCGCAGCTGCGACCGACGTTGTTCACCGTGTTGACGCTGGGCCTGATCGGCTGCTGGCAGGTGTTCGACCAGATCTATACCGGCACCCAGGGGGCACCGGCGAAGACGACGCTGACCCCTGCCTACCTCTCGTACCAGTCCGCGTTCCAAAACCAGCAGTGGGGCCAGGGCGCCGCCATCGCCTTCGTTCTGTTCCTCATCATCGTGGTCTTTACCTTGGTCCAACGCTGGTTGCTGCGGGAACCGAAGGTGCCCAAGCGGAAGCTCTACCCCGTGCCGACACCGGAGCCACCCCGATGAGCGCCACCGTCCAGCCGCAGCGATCCGGAACGCTCACCGACCCCACACCGCAGACCAGGCGAGGTTCAGCAGGCGGGCTCATCACCACCCAGATCGTGCTCTACGCCGTCCTGGTGGCGTTGGCCCTGATCTACATCATGCCGTTCCTGATCCAGGTCGCCACGTCGTTCAAGACCGACGCCGAAGCAGCCACCCAACCGATCTCCCTGGTGCCCACGACCTGGAGCACCGGGGCGTACAAGAAGTTGTTCCTCAACTCCGACTTCGCCGTGTGGTCGAAGAACTCGGTCATCGTCACGATCGTCGTCACCCTCGGGCGAGTCTTCTTCAACTCGCTGGCCGGATACGCCTTGGCCCGGTTGCAGTTCCGAGGCCGGACCGTGGTCTTCGCCGCCCTGATCGCGGTGATGTCGGTGCCCGGCGTGGTGCTGCTCATCCCCAAGTTCCTGGTGTTGAACCAGCTCGGCATGTACGACTCCTACGCGGGCATGATCGTGCCGCTGCTCACCGACGCAGCCGGGGTCTTCATCATGAAGAACTTCTTCGAGTCGATACCGGTGAGCGTGGAGGAACAGGCCCGGATCGACGGGGCCAGTACCTTCGGGGTCTTCTGGTGGGTCGTACTGCCGATGGCCCGGCCTGCCGTGATCACGATCATCATCTTGTCGTTCCAGGGCTCGTGGAACGAGTTGTCGCACTTCATCGTGTCGACCCAGAGCCCGGCGCTGACCACCCTGACCAAGGGCGTGGCGTCGCTGGCCAGTGGTCAGCTCAGTCAGGGCACCCAGTACCCGTTGAAGCTGGCCGCCGCGGCGATCATGACCATCCCGGTCGCGGTGATCTTCTTCGTCTTCCAGCGCAAGATCATGAACACCAGTGCCGGGGCGGTCAAGGAATGAGGTCCCCGTGACCTCACCAGCCCCGTGCGCGGCGGGACGACAGCCGCTCCTGCACGACGCCGTCCTCGCCCTGGCCGCCCCGACCCAGGTGTGGTCGGGCCCCGACGGTGAGCTCGGAGCGCGGGCCGTCGACGGCGTCTACCACGGCGACACCCGGGTGCTGTCGGGCATCGACGTTCAGGTGGGCGGTGGCGAGCCGGAGCTGATCGCCCACGGGGCCACCGGCGCCGGCGACGTCTGGTTCGACCTCGTGCTGCGCGGGTTGGACGGCGACCAGCCCGACCCCAGAGTCAGGTTGCGCTGGGAGCGCCATGTCGACGCCGGCCGGGTCCAGGAGGACCTCATCTTCTCCTCGGGTCTGGCCCTCCCGGTGCAGACCGAGGTCAGCGCACTCCTGGTTCCCGACGGGGCGTCCATGCCCGTCGTCAAGGCCGGGGCCGCCGCCCCGGGACCGGTGCGGATGGCTCCCGGCGCCGATCATCAGCTGGGGTGGACCGCCGGGTCCGTGCACGTCGAGCTGCACGCCCCCGGTGCGGAGCTGGTCGCGTCGTCGGCCGCGACCCTGCGCTGGCCGATCACGATCCCCGCCGCCGGCAGCGTGCGGATCGGCTGGGCCCTGGAACTGAGCGACGACGAGGCGGTCGTGGCTCCGGCCACCGCCCCACCCCAGTGGGCCGATGTCTTGGTGAGCGGCGCTGACAACCGGCTGAGCCGCTGGGTGCAACGGGCTCTGGGTGACCTGACCGCGCTGCGGCTGACTACCGTCGAGCGTCCAAGCGAGGTCTTCCTGGGCGCCGGCGCGCCGTGGTTCCTCACCCTATTTGGACGGGACGCCATCTGGGCCGCGCGCTTCCTGCTCCCGCTCGGCACCGAGCTCGCCGGCGGCACGCTGCGTACCCTCGCCGCCCTGCAAGGCCGCCGCGAGGACGCCGAGACCGCCGAGCAACCCGGCAAGATCATGCACGAGCTGCGGGCGGCGGCAGCGGTATACCGGGGTGGAGGGATCCACCTGCCACCCCGGTACTACGGCACCGTCGACGCGACGCCGCTCTGGATCATCTTGTTGTGCGAGGCCTGGACGTGGGGGTTGCCACCAGCCGAGGTGGCCGACCTGCTGGACCCGCTCGAGTCGGCGTTGGCCTGGCTCCGTGACTTCGGCGACAGCGACGGGGACGGGTTCTTGGAGTACGTCGACGCCGGCGGCCGGGGCCTGACCAACCAGGGCTGGAAGGACTCGGCGGACGCCGTCCAGTTCCGCGACGGCCGGCTCGCGAGCGGCCCGATCGCCTTGTGTGAGGTCCAGGGCTACGCCCACCACGCGGCCCGGGCCGGGGCGGACCTGCTGGAGGCATTCGGTCGGCCGGCGGGTCCGTGGCGGGAGTGGGCGGCGAGGTTGAGCGAGCAGTTCGCTGCCCGGTTCTGGGTGGAGGACGATCGCGGTCGCTACCCGGCCGTGGCGCTGGACGCCGACAAGACCCCCGTCGACTCGCTGACCAGCAACATCGGCCACCTGCTGGGCACCGGGCTGCTGACCGACGCGGAGTCCCGGTTGGTGGCCGAACGCCTGGTCTCACCGCAGCTCACCTCGGGCTACGGTCTGCACACCCTGGCCACCGACTCCGCCGGCTATTGGCCACTGAGTTACCACGGTGGCACGGTGTGGACCCACGACACCGCGATCGCCATCTCCGGCCTACGACGGGCCGGCTTCAGCACCGAGGCCGGAGTGCTGATCGAGGGACTCCTGGCCGCGGCGGAGGGGTTCGGCTACCGGATGCCCGAGCTGCACGCTGGAGATGCCGCGGCCGCCGGACGCCCGGTCCCCTACCCCGCTGCGTGCCGACCGCAGGCCTGGTCGGCGGCCGCCGCGGTCTCGGTCCTCACCGATGTCCTGGGACTCCACCCCGATCCCGGCTCCGGTCGGCTACTCGCCGATCCGCTACCGAGTGCCGGTGCGGTGCGGGTGGAGGGGATCCGCTGGCGGGGACAGTCGGGCCGGGTCGACAGCGACGCGTGGTTCCCGACACGGTGAGCGTCATGCCCCCGGAGCCGCGCCGGCCGCGGCCCCGGGAAATCAGGGTTCAGCCCCACGGGCGCAGGACGGCGTCGAGCTTACGACGGGAGATCTTAGGGCCCACCACGCCGAGGACCGGGTCGTGGCCGAACAGTGCGGCCGCGGCCCGCTGGACGTCATCAGCATCGACGGCGTCGTAGAGGTCGAGCAGCTCGTCGAGGCCCCGTTCGTCGGCCGTGAGCGCGGCACTACCGAGCCGGCTCATCCGGCTCCCCGGTCCTTCGTAGCCGAGCACCGTCTGGCCGCGCATCTGACCTTTGCTCCGGGCCAGCTCGTCCTCGGTCACCCCGTGTTCGGCGACGTCGGCCAGGGTGGCGGTGACGATGCGACCGATCTCGGCGAGCCGGTCGGGGGCGCACTGCCAGTCCACGCTGAAGATGCCCGCGTCGGTGTAGGAGACCTCACCGGCCTCGATGCCGTACGCCAGCCCGCGCCGTTCCCGGACCTCCACGAACAACCGGGACGACATCCCGCCACCGAGCACCAGGCCCAGCAGGCCGAGCGCGTAGCGGTCGTCGTCGAACAGACCCGGACCGGGCAGGGCCAGTACGGCGGTTGCCTGCTCGACCTGACGGGTTCGGACGACCACGCCGGGGCTGGCCGAGAGCGCGGTCGGTCGCAGCCGTTCGCCGCGTGGGGTGCGCCGGGTGCGGGTTCTGGTGGCCAGGACGTCGATCGCGGCGAGCTGCTCGACCAGGCGGTCATGGTCGACCGCTCCGGCGACCGCCACCACAATCTCCGACGGGACGTAGTGCCGACGCCAGTAGCCCGTGATCTGGGCGGTGCGCAGGCTCTTGATGCTACGCACCGAGCCGATCACCGGTCGACCGAGCCCGACGTCGCCGAGCAACGCCCGGGTGACCAGCTCTTGAGCCTGCTCCCCCGGATCATCGGCGTGCATGGCGATCTCGTCCAAGATTACCGCCCGCTCGGCGTCGACGTCGCGCGCGCTGACCACGGAGTTGGTGATCATGTCGGCCAGCACCTCCACGGCCAGGTCGGCGTCGTCGGCCAGCACCCGGGCGTAGAAGCAGGTGTGCTCCTTGGCCGTGTAGGCGTTCAGGTCCCCCCCGACGGTCTCGATGGCCCCCGAGATCTCCTCCGCGGACCGGGTCGGGGTCCCCTTGAAGAGCACGTGCTCCAAGAAGTGCGAAGCTCCGTGCAGCCGATCGGTCTCGCTCCGGCTGCCCACGCCGACGAAGAAGCCGACGCTGAACGCGCGACTGCTCGCCATCTGCTCGGTGACCACGCGCAGGCCGCTGGGCAAGGTCGTCCGTCGTGTCTGGCCACCGACCTGGGGTAGCGGGCCCGGCACGCGAAAAAGCCGGGGCGATCGCTCGCCCCGGCTCTCCGGCTCACTCACGCGAGGGTGATGATCATGACGTCGATCACGCCCAACTGATCATACGGAGCTGGTCTCCTCGACCACCGGCACCAGGGAGAGCTTGCCCCGGTCGTCGATATCGGAGATCTCCACCTGGATCTTCTGGCCGACGCTGACCACGTCGTCCACGTTCTCCACCCGAGCACCACCGGCGAGCGGACGGAGCTTGCTGATGTGCAGCAGGCCGTCCTTGCCGGGGAGCAGCGAGATGAAGGCCCCGAAGGCGGTGGTCTTGACGACCGTGCCGAGATAGCGCTCGCCCCGCTCGGGCATCGTCGGGTTGGCGATGTTGTTGATCATGGTACGGGCCGCCTCGGCGGCTTCGCCGTTGTCGGCGCCGACGTAGATCGTGCCGTCGTCCTCGATGCTGATCTGCGCGCCCGTGTCGTCCTGGATCTGGTTGATGACCGCGCCCTTGGGCCCGATCACCGCGCCGATCTTGTCGGTCGGGATCTTGATCGTGATGATCCGCGGGGCGTAGATGCTCATCTCGTCGGGCTGGTCGATCGCCTCGGCCATCACCTCAAGAATGGTGGTCCGGGCGTCCTTGGCCTGGGTCAAGGCAGCGGCCAGCACGGAGGCCGGGACGCCGTCGAGCTTGGTGTCGAGCTGCAGCGCGGTGATGAAGTCTCTGGTGCCGGCGACCTTGAAGTCCATGTCTCCGAAGGCGTCCTCCGCACCGAGGATGTCGGTCAGCGCGACGTATTCGGTCTCACCGTCGACGGTGTCGGAGATCAGACCCATGGCGATGCCGGCGACCGGCGCCCGCAACGGGACCCCGGCGTTGAGCAGGGCCAGCGTCGACGCGCAGACCGAACCCATCGAGGTCGAGCCGTTGGAACCCAGCGCCTCGGAGACCTCGCGGATGGCGTAGGGGAACTCGTCGCGGGTCGGCAGCACCGGCACCAGCGCGCGCTCGGCCAACGCTCCGTGCCCGATCTCGCGACGCTTCGGCGACCCCACCCGGCCGGTCTCACCGGTGGAGTAGGGCGGGAAGTTGTAGTTGTGCATGTAGCGCTTGGTCTTCTCCGGCGCCAGGGTGTCGAGCTTCTGCTCCAGGCCCAGCATGTTCAGCGTGGAGACGCCCAGGATCTGGGTCTCGCCGCGCTGGAACAGCGCCGACCCGTGCACCCGCGGGATGACGCCGACCTCGGCCGACAGCGTCCGGATGTCGGAGACCCCGCGGCCGTCGATCCTGATCTTGTCCTTCAGCACACGCTGGCGGACGAGCTTCTTGGTCAGCGCGCGGAACGCCCCGCTGATCTCCTTGTCCCGACCCTCGAACTGGTCGGCGAGCTCGGCCTTGACCTTGTCCTTGAGGGAGTCGGTGGACGACTCGCGCTCCTGCTTGTCGGCGATCTGCATCACCGCGGACAGCTCGGCGGACGCCGCCGACTCGACCGCGGCGTACACGTCGTCCTGGTAGTCCAGGAAGATCGGGAACTCGACGGTGGTCTTGGGGAACTTGGCGGCGAGCTCGGCCTGCGCGTCGCACAGCGCCTTGATGAACGGCTTGGCGGCCTCGAGACCGGCGGCCACGACCTCTTCGGTCGGGGCGGTTTTGCCGGCCTGGACGAGGTCCCAGGTCTGCTCGGTCGACTCGGCCTCGACCATGGCGATGGCGACGTCACCGGTGGCGGTCACGTTGCCGGCCACGACCATGTCGAAAGTCGCCTGCGCGAGCTGGCTGACGTCGGGGAAGCCGACCCAGGTGTCGTCGATCAGGGCGACGCGGACGCCGCCGATCGGCCCGGTGAACGGCAGCCCGGCGAGCTGGGTGGACAGCGACGCGGCGTTGATCGCGACGACGTCGTAGGCCTTGTCGGGGTTCAGCGCCATCACGGTGATGACGACCTGGACCTCGTTGCGCAGGCCCTTGACGAAGCAGGGGCGCAGCGGCCGGTCGATCAGACGGCAGGTGAGGATGGCACCCTCGGACGGACGTCCCTCGCGACGGAAGAACGAGCCGGGGATGCGGCCGGCGGCGTACATCCGCTCCTCGACGTCGACCGTCAGCGGGAAGAAGTCGATGGTGTCGCGCGGCTTGCCCTGCGCCGTGGTGGCGGACAGGAGCATGGTGTCGTCGTCGAGGTAGACCGCCGCGGAGCCGGCAGCCTGCCGGGCCAGCAGGCCGGTTTCGAAACGGATGGTGTGGGTACCGAAGCTGCCGTTGTCGATGACGGCTTCGGTGTACTGCAGGTCAGGTCCCTCCACGGGATCTCCTTTGGGTGTGCGACCGCCCGCCCGCCGGAACTCGAGACTGGGTACGTAGGTGTCCGCCCGTCCGGGCGGCTCCCGACGCACGCTGCGGCCGTTGCCCCGGAGGTGGTGCGTGTCAGGGCGGACGACGCTGGTCGAGACCGGTCTTCGATCGAAGTCCGCGGCCGCTCAGCTCCGAGATCGAGACTGAGGTCCGAGGACCACTACCGGAGACCAACCCCGCACCGGGCGTCTTTCGAGTCGGCGAGTGGCAGTCAGTGATGGATGGTCGGTGTTGGCTGTCGAGATGGAGTTGTACTTCGGTTGTGCATCCGATGGGTCGCACCGGACGTGAAACGAGCGGTCCTCCCCGCGGGAAGGACCGCTCGATCAGTCAGCGACGGAGGCCGAGGCGCTCGATCAAGGAGCGGTAGCGGTCGATGTCGGTCTTGGCCGTGTAGTTCAGCAGGCGACGGCGCTGGCCCACGAGGAGCATCAGGCCACGACGACTGTGGTGGTCGTGCTTGTGCTCCTTGAGGTGCTCAGTCAGGTGCGAGATCCGACGGCTCAACAGGGCCACCTGAACCTCGGGAGAGCCGGTGTCGCCCTCGCCGGTGGCGTACTCGTCGATGATTCTCTTCTTATCGGCAGCGTCCATGGACTCCTGCGCTCCCTTCGGGGACTCGTTGCGCGGCGCTGTCGGCCTGCTCGATGTCCTCCGAGGCAGGCGCACGTTGGTGTGCGTGAGAGCTCTTGCAATTCCGCGGCCGTTCGAACGGCGCCGCCCACGTTACCAGCGGGCATACCCGCACCCTAATCTTCGACGTCCACGAGGTGCGATCCACTGGGCACGTGGGGCGACCACACTCGCCGGCTGAGATCACTCGACCAGGACGTCCATCGTGACCAGGCTACCCCGCCGCTCGGATGCCGGCCCCTCGAGCGCGTGGGCCCGCCGCCGGATCGCGCAGACCCTGCAGACGCTGTCTCGGCTGGCCCGTCGACGGCAGCCGCGTCGACCCGTTTCTCTGACGCCGGGTACCACCGGCGCCGTCGCGGGCAACTACCTGGGGACCGGGCCCGACGTGTTTCACACCGCCAACTGGGGGCGGCTCGATGTTCGAGGCCCTGATGCCCAACGTGTCCGTCCCCGAGGAGCGCTGGGCTCCGCACTGCTGGCGGGTCAACCACCGCGCCACGGTCCGCGCCCATCGCGAGCACGGCCTGATCGAGGCCGGGTACGGCTCCTGGGGGTTCTCACCGTGCAGTGACCCCCTGGGGTACTACTCCGACCAAGAGACGACTAACTAGGACGCCGGTTTCGCCGGTTGCCGGCCGGCGACGAACCCGCACCCGGGAGTACGCCGACAACCTGGAACGGATCGAACGTCAGCTCGGCGCCTACGGCGCCGACGGGTTCTACGACGCCGTGACCGTCGGCTCGGGCACGATCGCCCGGCGCGACCGGCCACGTACTGGGTCACCGGGTGCTCCAGCGAGCGTTCTGCGATCGGGTCGTGCAGGGCCGGGTCAAGCACCTCATCGCGATGGAGGTGTTCGGGGCGCGGGTCTGAGGTCGGCCGCCCGCCCGTAGGGTGCGGCAGTGATCACTGTGGCCGGGCTCAGCCCGTCGCTGGACCTCACCTACCTGGTCGACACGCTGCGGCTCGGACAGATCCACCGGCCGACCCAGGTGGTGCGCTGCGCCGGCGGCAAGCCGCTGAACATGGCCCGGGCAGCCACCGCTCTGGGGGCGGACGCTCTGGTCGTGGCCCTGCTCGGGGGGCCCACCGGCGCGTCGGTCGCGGCCGGGCTGGCTCGCGACGGGGTGAGGGTGGTCGAGGTCGCCACGTCGGCCGAGACCCGGACCTGCGTGTCGATCGCGGCCGCCGACACGCAGGCGCTGACCGAGGTCTACGAGTACGCCGCCCCGGTGCCGGCCGGTCTGCTTCCCCGCTTCCACGCCGCCCTCGCCGACGCGCTCCGCGGCCGTCCGGGCTGGCTGGCGATCTGTGGCAGCCCACCCCTGGACCACGCACCGGCTGAGGTCGCCGAGCTGGTGGCGATCGGCCGATCCGGTGGGCAGCGTGTCGCGGTCGACACCCACGGGCCGGCTTTGGCCGCTGCGCTGGCTGCTGGCCCCACGTTGGTGAAGGTCAACCGGCTGGAGGCCGCCTCGCTGCTCGGTCGGGACCTCGACGCCGACCTGACCGAGTTGGCCCGGGCGATCCGGGCCGGCAGCGGCGTCGACGTGGTCCTCACCGACGGCGATGCCGGCGCGGTAGCCCTGGTCGCCGATCCCGACGGAGCCGAGCAGGTGCTGACCGTGGGACCGCCCCGGCGTCGGGGCCGTTTCCCCGTGGGCAGCGGCGACGCCTTTCTCGGTGGTCTGCTCACCGCCCTGGACCGGGGCGACGGCTGGGCAGTAGCGCTGCGCACCGCCGCCGCCGCCGGGTCCGCGAACGCGCTGGTCCCGGGGCCGGGAATCCTCGGCCCGGAGGTGAACGCATCCCCCGGAACCGAGTGAGCCGGCCTCAGCAACCGGTCACTCCACGGTGACCGACTTGGCCAGGTTGCGCGGCTGGTCCACGTCGTGACCCTTCTGGGTGGCCAGCTCGCAGGCGAAGATCTGCAACGGGATCACCGCCACCAGGGGCTGCAGCAGACTGGACACCTTCGGCAGCCGGATCAGCACGTCGGCGTACGGGAGCACCGCGTCGTCCCCCTCCTCGACCAGCGCGATGGTCCGTGCACCCCGAGCTCGGATCTCGGCCATGTTCGAGAGCACCTTGTCGTGCAGCAGGTCGCGGTGGCGTGGCGGGACCACCACGAAGACGGGCAGTCGGTCCGCGATCAGGGCGATCGGGCCGTGCTTCAGCTCCCCGGCGGCGAACCCCTCGGCGTGGATGTAGGCCAGCTCCTTGAGCTTCAGGGCACCTTCGAGGGCGATCGGATAGCCGACGTGTCGCCCCATGAACAGCACCGACGGCTCCGCCGCGAACTCGGTGGCCAGCGCAAGCACCGGGTCGCTGTCGTCGAGCATCCGTTGGATGGCGTCCGGGATCCTCGCCAGCTCCGCCATCGTCGCCGCGATCTCGTCGCCGAACAGGGTTCCCCGCACCTGCGCGAGATACAGCCCGAGCAGGTAGCACGCCACCAGCTGGGTCAGGAAGCCCTTGGTCGAGGCCACCCCCACCTCGGGGCCGGCGTGGGTGTAGATGACGGCGTCGGACTCCCGGGGGATGGTCGAGCCGTTGGTGTTGCAGATCGCCAGCACCCGGGCGTGTTGTTCGCGGGCGTGCCGGATGGCCATCAGGGTGTCGGCGGTCTCCCCGGACTGGCTGATGCTCACCACCAGGGTGGTCGGACCGACGATCG
>JBPCRP010000152.1:0-17620 GCA_050996715.1 Propionibacteriaceae bacterium | reverse complement strand
CCACAACGCGCCATCCGCAAGTTCGAAACAAACAAACCAACAAACCCCACAAACGGGGGCACCGCCGACAAAACCCCCCGGGATCGGGTGGCGTCAGTCGAGGGCGTGGGCCACGGTGGTGGCGACGTCAGGGGCCTCGAAGACAAAGCCGGCGTCGGTGAGTGCGGCCGGGATTACGTGCTGGTCGCCGAGCAGCTGCTGGGCGAGCTCGCCCACGAGCCCGAGCACGGCGGCCGGGGCAGCGAGGAAGACCGGCCGGTGCAGGGCCCGGGCGAGGGCGGTGGTGAACTCCGCGTTGGTGCTCGGCTCCGGGATGGTCAGGTTGTACGGCCCCGACGCGGTCGCGGTGGCCAACAGCCAGTCCACGGCGCGGAGCCAGTCCTCGAGTCCGATCATCGCCATGTGCTGGGTGCCGTCGCCGAGCTTGGCGCCCAGGCCGACCGAGAACGGCAGTTTGAGCAGCTTGAGGGTGCCGCCGCTGCGATCGAGCACCGGAGTGGTCCGCAGGTAGGCGACCCGCAGTCCGGCGTCAACGGCCGGGCCGGCCGCACCCTCCCACTGCACGCAGACCTGGGCGAGCCAGTCCGACGCCGCCGGTTCACCCTCGCGATGGGGTGCTGGACCGGAGGTGGTCCCGTACCAGGCGATCCCGCTGGCCTGGAGCAACGTCGGCGACGTCCCCGACGCCAACGCGTACGCGGCCAGGCCCTCGGCCAGCGTGGCCGTGGAGTCGACCCGCGACGACAGCAGCACCGCTCGGCGCTTCTCGGTCCACGGCTGGTCTGCGATCCCGGCCCCGGACAGGTTGATCACCGCGTCGACGCCGTCGAACGCGGCCGCGTCGAGCTGCCGCCGGCTCGGGTCCCAGCGGAACTCGGTGCCGGCGGCCGGCGCCCGCCGGACCAGCCGGACCACCTCGTGGCCCTGCTGAGCGAAGCGGACCCGCAGCGCGGTGCCCAGGAAACCCGACGCGCCGCTCAGAAGGACCCTCACGTGGCCATCCGTTCGGGCAGCAGGACGCTCAAACGCCGAGCTCGGCGCCGAAGTCGCCTCCCTCGAGCCGGGCCTTGACCAGGCTCAGGAAGCGCGCAGCGTCGGCCCCGTCGACCAGGCGGTGGTCGTAAGACATCGACAGATACATCATGTCCCGCACCGCGATGACCTCACCGAGGTTGGGGTCCTTGATCACCACGGGACGCTTGACCAGCGCACCGGTACCCAGGATCGCCACCTGCGGCTGGTTGATGATCGGGGTGTCCATCAAGGTCCCGGCCGAGCCGTAGTTGGTGATGGTGAAGGTGCCGCCGGTGAGCTCGTCCGGCCCGATCTTGTTGCTGCGGGTCCGGGCCGCCAGGTCGGCGATCTTCTTGGCCAGGCCTGCGAGGTTGAGGTCACCGGCGTCCTTGATCACCGGCACCATCAGTCCGCGCTCGGTGTCGACCGCGACGCTGACGTGCTCGGCGTCGGGGTAGGTGATCACCCCCGCCTCGGTGTCGATGGTGGCGTTCACCTTCGGGTAGACCTTGAGCGCCTCGATCGCCGCCTTGGTGATGAAGGGAAGGTACGACAGGCTCGCGCCCTCCCTCTTCTTGAAGTCGTCCTTGGCGGCGGCCCGGAGCCGCGAGATCGCGGTCAGGTCGACCTCGACGGTGGCAGTCAGCTGCGCCGAGACCTGCAGGGACTCCACCATCCGCGCCGCGATGGTCTTGCGCATCCGCGAGATCTTCTCGGTGGTGCCCCGCAGCGCGCTCGGCTCGGCCTGGGGGGCCGGTGCCGAGGACGCGGCCGGAGCCGACGCCGCGGGGGCTGAAGCTGCGGGCGCAGGAGCCTTCTCCGCCTCCGCAGCCGCCTTCTTGGCCTCGTCCGCTGCGGCCAGCACGTCCTGCTTGCGGATCCGGCCGCCGACTCCGGTGCCCGTGAGCGAGCTCAGGTCGACGCTGTGCTCGGCCGCCAGCTTGCGTACGAGGGGAGTCACGTACGTCGTGTCGTCGGCGCCGCCGGACGCCCGAGGGGCTGCCGCCGGCGCGGACTCGCCCTTCGGCTCGGGCTTGCTCTCGGCCTTCGGCTCGGACTTGCTCTCGGCCTTCGCCTCGGCCTTGCTCTCGGCCTTCGGCTCGGACTTGCTCTCGGCCTTCGGCTCAGGGGCCGGCATCGGTGCCTGGCCACCCTCGTCGCCGTCGTCGGCCTGCTCCTCGACGGGCGTGCTGTCGGTGTCGTCACGACCCGCGTCCTGGCTCCCGGTGTCGCCGCCACCACTCGCGCCGGCCTCACCGACGACCGCCAGCACCGCACCAACCTCGACGGTCTCGTCCTCCTGGACCCGGATCTCCAGCAGCGTGCCGGCCGTGGGGGAGGGAATCTCGGTGTCGACCTTGTCGGTGGACACCTCGAGCAGCGGCTCGTCGGCCTCGACGGAGTCGCCGACCGCCTTCAGCCAGCGGCTGACGGTGCCCTCGGTGACACTCTCACCGAGCGCGGGCAGGGTCACCTCCGTGCCCTCCCCTCCGCCAGCGCCACCGGAGCCGCCGGAACTGGGGGCCGGGTCGGGCTCGTCAGCGGCGGCCTCGACGCGATCGGCGGAAGCTTCGTCGTCAGGCTGGGTGGTGTCGCCGCTGCTCTGGTCCTCGGCACTCGGGGCCTGCGCGGAGTCGGACCCGCCGTCGGCGTCCCCACCCCCGGGCTGGGCCTCGTCGGCCTCGCCGACCACGGCCAGGACGGCGCCGACCTCGACGGTCTCGTCCTCGTCGGCCCTGATCTCCAGCAGAACCCCGGCGACCGGCGACGGGATCTCTGTGTCGACCTTGTCGGTGGACACCTCCAGCAAGGGCTCGTCGGCCTCCACCGTGTCGCCCACCTGCTTCAGCCAACGGCTGACGGTGCCTTCGGTGACGGACTCGCCCAGGGCGGGAAGCGTGACATCAGTCGACATGGTGTCGTGGAACTCCTTCGCGATGCGGACATAGCCCACGCAGGGCCGGATCTGAGGCAAACCAGACGCGGCTCCAAAGAGCCGGGCCCGTCCGGTCCGTCAGCCGTCCCCCCAGTGGGTGCGGATCACACTAGCCCCCGAGCTCTCCAGCGAACCCGGGCCCCGTGGCTCCCGACGACGGAAGCGCCGGGTGAGCTCACCCGTGGGTGTGCAGCGGCTTTCCGGCGAGCGCCAGGTGTACCTCGCCCAGGGCCTCGCTCTGGGTCGGGTGGGCGTGCACCAGACTGGCGACGTCGTCGGGGTAGGCCTCCCAACCGGCGATCAGCTGCGCCTCACCGGCAAGCTCGCTGACCCTGGACCCGATCAGGTGCACCCCGAGCACGGGACCCTCCTTGGCGCGGACGATCTTGACGAAGCCCTGGGTCTGCAGGATCTGGGACTTCCCGTTGCCGGCCAGGTCGTAGACCAGCGTCTGCACCTCGCCGCCGCCGTCCGCTCTCGACGACTCGAGGGCCTGCTCCTCGCTGAGCCCGACGGAGACGATCTCGGGGTCGCAGTAGGTCACCCGGGGGATGGCCGTGTCGGCAGGCGCCCGCCGAGCCCGGTTCTCGAAGCCGGCGACCTGCTCGGCCACGAAGATGCCGTGGGCGAACCCGCGGTGAGCGAGCTGCAATCCGGCTACCAGGTCACCGACGGCGAACACGCCGGTCGCGGTCGTCTCCAACCGCTCGTCGACCACCACGAAGCCACGGTCCAGGCCGACCCCGGCCTCCGCGTACCCCAGGCCCGCACTCACCGGCCCCCGTCCCACGGCGACCAACAGCACGTCCGCCCGGACCGTGCGGCCGTCGGCGCAGGTGAGGGTCACGCCTGACTCGGCCCCCAGCTCCACCGTGCGCATGGGACTCCCGGTCAGGTAGCCGATGCCGCGGCGCCGGAACGCCCGCTCCAGGGCCCGGGAGATCGCCGGGTCCTCTGCAGCGACCAACCGCGGCAGCGCCTCCACGATGGTCACCTCCACCCCGAAGGAGCGCCAGGCCGACGCCAGCTCCACTCCGATCACACCGCCCCCCAGCACGATCGCGCTCGTCGGCAGCTCGCTCATCCGTAGGGCGTGGTCACTGGTGATCACGCGGACCCCGTCCACGTCCAGTCCGGGGAGCGTCTTGGGCTGCGAACCCGTGGCGAGCACCACGTACGGCGCGAAGATCTGCCGGCCCGCCACCTCCACTCCCCAGCTGTCCAGCTCGGTGCCGTCGGCGTCGCGCCGTCGCACCAGCCGCCCCTCACCCGCCACGACCTCGATCCCGCGGCTCGCGACCAGGCCCGTCAGACCCTGGTGGAGCCGGCCGACCACCTTGTCCGCGTAGGCCCGGACGCCCGCCAGATCGACTCCGTCGAAGGTCGCCCGGACACCCACGTCGGACGCGTGCCGGGCCGCGTCGGCCACCTCGGCGGCGTGTAGCCACGCCTTGGTCGGGATGCAGCCCCGGTGCAGGCAGGTGCCACCGAGCTGGTCGCACTCCACCAGCACGACACGCAGGCCGAGCTCGGCCGCGCGCAGGGCACAGGCGTACCCGCCGCTGCCGCCACCGAGGACGACGAGGTCGGGCTGGGCGGTCGACTGATCGTCAGGCGTGCTCATGTCGGGCATCCTGTCAGGTCGGATGTCAGCCAGACCTCGGTCGGCGCGGCTTGGCTGCTGCCCCCCCGGAGTTGTCTGTTCCCGACATACTGGAACCCATGGGATGGCTGCAGCGCGGAGCGGCGCGGATGCGTCGAGGCGCCAAGGTCGCGGCGGACGGTCGGACGATCGACGACGCGGTCACGACGCACCTGACCCAGTTCGTGGCCACCCGCAAGGGGGTCGAGGCGTTCGTGGAGCCGCAGACCTCGGTCACCCGTCCGACGCTGTTGCTCGTCGCCTTCGACGGTGAATGGACCCGGCGCCAGGTGCCGTCGCCGCAGTGGGCGCACGCCTTCGCCGAGAGCCAGCACATCCCTGGGTACGACGCCGCCGTGGTGGGTTATCCGCAGCGGATGCGCGACTGGAACACCCGCAAGCGCAAGGGTCTTTGATCAGCTGATCCACCCGTGGCGCGCCTGCTCCCGGGGCGGCTGACGCGTTCTCGTCGTCGCAGGAGAGATCTGTCGCGCCGCCCCAAACCGAACCGCGCGCCGCCACGAACCACCTTCTGAGACCGGTCGTCGTCGTCGTCGGCGGCGGCGCCGGTTTCCGGCCTTTCGGGTCGGGTGGCCTCCCTGGCACCCGCTCGCCAGAGGTGGTGGGAGCCAGACGACCAGCTGGTCCTCGCCCCGGGTCGATGATGTCGACCGCTCGATCTGCCGATCGCGGTCAGTTGTCGGCCGGATGCTCGGCCTGCGGGGGTCTCACGTGCGGGTGAGACCCCCCAGCCGGGCATCGTCGCCAGACGTCGTCGCCACAGGTTCGGCTCGGCACTCCGCTCAGCCGGCCAGCATGCGCGCCAGCTGCACCAGGGTGCGGACGCCGTAGCCCGTTCCGCCGGCCGTCGTGTACCCGTACGGAGCGCCGGTGTGGAACGCCGGACCCGCAATGTCGAGGTGGGCCCAGGCAATGCCATCGGCCACGAACTCCCGCAGGAACGCGGCGGCGATCAGCGCACCCCCGGCGCGACCCTCACCGGTCGACTTGAGGTCGGCCACCTTGCTCTCGATCTTGCCCCGGAACTCCGGCGGGATCGGTAGCCGCCAGAGCGGCTCACCGGCCGTCGCGGCCGCGGCCAGCACCCGCTCGGCGGTGTTGTCGTCGTTGGCCATCAGCCCGGCCGTCCGTTCGCCCAGGGCGGTCACGCAGGCTCCGGTCAGCGTCGCCACGTCCACGATGAGATCCGGCTTGTCCTCCCCGGCCCGGACGATCCCGTCGGCCAGCACCAGCCGCCCTTCCGCGTCGGAGTTGCCGTTCTCCACCGTGGTCCCGCCGTAGATACTCAGCACGTCCGACGGCCGGAAGGCGGTGCCGGACGGCAGGTTCTCGGCGAGCGCACCGTAGGCGGTCACCTTGACCTTGAGGCCGAGCTGTGCGACCGCAGAGATCGCCGCGAGCACGACGGCCGCCCCCGACATGTCGCACTTCATCGTGTACATGCTGTCGCCGGGCTTGATGTTGAGACCGCCCGAGTCGAACGTGATGCCCTTGCCGACCAGGGCCAGGTGCGTCTTGGCGCCGCGCGGGGCGTAGGACATCCGGACCAGTCGGGGCGGGCGCGACGACCCGCCACCGACGGCGAGCAGGCCGCCGTAGCCACCCGCCGCCAACTGGGTGTCGTCGAGGACCTCGACTTTGACCTTGCTGCCGCGCGCGAGCTCGCGGGCCTGGTCGGCGAACGAGGCGGGATAGAGCAGGTTGGGCGGCAGGTTGATCCACTCCCGCGCGGTCGACACGGCCTCGGCGACAGCCTGCGCAGCGGACAGCTCGGTGGCGGCACCGGACGTGCCGGTCAGCAGGGTGGCGTTGACGGCGCCCGGGGCCGGCTGGCTGGCCTGCCGGTAGGCGTACGACCCGAGCAGCAGACCCTCCGCGGTCGCTCGCAGCGCGGCGGGTTCCTCCGAACCCAGGCTGACCGCGAGCCGGACGGCCCGCTCACCCGCGTAGTCGCGGACAGCGCGGGCGAGGCTGCCGGCCGCGTACCGCAGGTCGTCGGGGGTGGTGCCCTCGGGCGTGGGCTCGCCGAGCCCGACCAGCAGGATGATCGGGGCGGCGGCGACAGCCGGCAGCAGCGTGGTCGTGCCGAGGTCGGCACCCGCCGACAACGACGTCGCGGTCTGGGCGAGCGTCGTCTTCAGCACCTTGGCGTAGACCTTCGCCGTCTCGGCCGGCAGGCCGACCACGTCGGTGCCGGTCCAACCGACTGCCAGCACGTCGGTCTCACCGGGAAGGCTCGCGGCGTGCCGGAGGGTGGGTAGGGCGAAGGCAGGCATAGCGGTTCGTTGTCCTCTGTTCGGGTAGGGCTTCGGGTGTGGTGCGCTCTGGTGGACCGGCGGGCGGCGCCGGCCCGGCTCAGGTTAGTCGGGTCGACTCATGCCTACGGTAGTTTCGCGTCCTGGAGGATCTGCATCCGGTGAACGCAGGAGGATCAATGTCTGGGCAGCCGGCGGGAAAGCTCTCCCCGCTCCACGAACGCCACGTCGCGCTGGGTGCCAAGTTCGGCCCGTTCGGCGGCTGGTCGATGCCACTGGAGTACGCCGGGGCCGGGGTGCTCGCCGAGCACGCGGCGGTGCGTCACGCGGTCGGGCTGTTCGACGTCAGCCACCTGGGCAAGGTCGTTGTCCGGGGACCGGGTGCGGCCGCGTACGTGAACGCCGTGCTGACCGCCGACCTGGACAAGATCACCCCGGGCCAGGCGCAGTACACGTTGCTCTGCACCGAGCAGGGTGGGGTGGTCGACGACCTGATCGCCTACCTGCACTCGCCCGACGAAGTCTTCTTGATCCCGAACGCCCTCAACGCGGCGGCCGTCCAGACCGTGCTCGCCCAGGGCCCGCCCGCCGGGGTGGAGGTGGCGGACCGGCACGACGACTTCGCGGTGCTGGCGATCCAGGGCACCGAGGCCGACGAGGTGCTGGCGGCGGCCGGGCTACCGGCCGGCCACGCGTACATGTCGTTCGTGGCAGCCGAGCTCGCCGGGGCTGCGGTCACGGTCTGCCGGACCGGCTACACCGGGGAACGCGGCTACGAGCTGGTGGTGGCGAGCGACCACGCGGTGCCGGTGTGGGACGCGGTGGTGGCCGCCGGGGAGCCGTACGGTCTGCAGCCCGCCGGGCTCGGTGCCCGAGACACCCTGCGTACCGAGATGGGCTACCCCCTGCACGGGGCCGACATCAGCCCCGACATCAGCCCGGTGCAGGCCCGCCTGAGCTGGGCGGTCGGCTGGAAGAAGGCCGACTTCCGCGGTGCGGCGGCCCTCCGGGCCGAGAAGGCGGCCGGCCCGACTCGACAGCTGCGCGGTCTGCGGGCTGTCCGCCGGGGCATCCCGCGACCGGGCATGTCGGTGATCGACCCCGAACGCGACGGCGCCGTCGTCGGGCACATCACGTCGGGAACGTTCTCACCCACCCTGAAGACGGGGATCGCGCTGGCCCTGGTCGACGTCGGACCTGACGGTTCTTACGCCGACGACTCGGTGCTGGCGGTCGACATCCGTGGCCGGGCCGAAGCCTTCGTGGTGACCAAGCCGCCGTTCGTCACCCCCGGCGTCCGCCAGCCCTGAGCGCGACCAGTCAGCTTCTGCCGCGTTCTGGCGGCGCGTCGGCCAGGAAGTGACCGGTCGACACCATCACCCCGCTCGCGACCAGTCAGCATCTGCCGCGTTCTCGCGGCGCGTCGGCCAGGAAGTGACCGGTCGACACCATCACCCCGCTCCCGACCAGTCAGCACCTGCCCGACACGCCGCCCGAACCCGGTAAAAGCTGACTGGTCGGCTAGGGGTCGAGCGACATGGGGCCGTAGACCAGTCGTTCGTCCTCGTAGAGGCTCACCGACAAGACCCCCGCCGCCCGCAGATCCGGGTACACCTCGCCCAGCCAGCTCTCCGCCTCACCTTGGGTGGGAAACGGCTGCTTCAGGCCGAGGTCGCCCGGATCGCGCCCCTCGGCTGCCCGCCAGGACCAGCTGTCGGCCACGACTAGGCCAACCGGGTGGCCGGCGCGCTCTGCGCCGTCAGGGCCGGGTCGCTGATGACGGCGTCGCCGAGCGCCGCGTCGATGCCGGCCAACGTCTCGGCCGACAGGGTGTGGCCTGCCGCGACCGCGTTGTCCGCGACCTGCTCGGGACGGGAACCGCCGGTGATCGCAGTAGCGACGTTGTCGTTCTGCAGCACCCAGGCCACGGCCAGCTGGGCCATGCTCAGACCCTCCGCCTCGGCTAGCGGCTTGAGCTGCTGGACCCGGGTGAGCACGTCATCGGTGAGCAGTCGCTTGATGAAGTCGGCGCCGCCGGACTGGTCGGTGGCGCGCGACCCGGCGGGCGGCGGCTGACCAGGCAGGTACTTGCCGGTCAACACACCCTGCGCGATGGGGGAGAAGACGACCTGGCTGATGCCGAGCTCGCGCGCCGCCGGGACGACCTCGGCCTCGATCACCCGGTTGAGCGCGCTGTACTGCGGCTGGTTGCTGACCAGGGGCACCCGCAGCTCGTCCGCAAGCGCTGCCGCGGCCCGGAGCTGATCGGCGGTCCACTCGCTGACCCCGATGTAGAGCGCTTTGCCTGAGCGGACGACATCGGCGAACGCCAGCATCGTCTCCTCCAGCGGCGTCTCCACGTCGTAGCGGTGCGCCTGATAGAGGTCGACATAGTCGGTCTTCAGCCGAGTCAGCGACCCATTGATCGACTCCAGGATGTGCTTACGCGACAGACCGGTGTCGTTGTGGCCCTTGGGTCCGGTCGGGAAGTAGACCTTGGTGAAGATCTCCAGGCTTTCGCGGCGCTGGCCGGCGAGGGCATCACCGAGGATCGACTCGGCCTTGGTGTTGGCGTAGACGTCGGCGGTGTCGAAGGTCGTGATGCCGGCGTCGAGTGCGGCCTGGACGCAGCGGGTGGCGGCGTCGGCTTCGACCTGCGAGCCGTGGGTCACCCAGTTGCCGTAGCTGACGGCGGACACCTTCAGGCCGCTGCGGCCGAGGTAGCGAAACTCCATCATTTCCTCTCGTGAGTACGTGGTTGGTCCTGCGCGCGCGGCGCAAGAGTTCCCGCGTGGGTCGCGGGTGTCGGGTGCGGATGTTCGGGGGCGTCGTCGACCGTCGCGGCCGGCGCCACCCCGCTCAGTACGGCTCGCCGCGCTTGACTCGCGGGGCCGGGACCCGGAACCGACGGATCTGGATCAGCCTGTTCATCCCGTACATCAGCAGTCCTTGCCGGGTCGCCCCGGGGATCCGCTGGGCCAGCACTTTCTTGAAACCGCGCCACATCATGGCGCCGTCGACGATAACCAAGATGATGAAGAGGTACATGACCAGCGTGCTGATCAGCGTCAGCTGGGGCAGCACCGAGTTGAGGAAGGTCAGGGCCAGGATCACGATCAGGCTGGGCAACAGGAACTCGCCGAGGTTGCGGCGGGAGTCGATGTAGTCGCGCATCAGAGACTTCTCGGGCGTGTTGTCCCGGGCCTGCATGGTCTTCATCCGATCGACCCGCGACGAGCGCGCGGCCAGCTTGCGCTGGTCCTTCTTGCTCAGCGTGGGGTGCAGCCGCTCCCGCCGCGCAGCCTCCGCCTCGCGACGCGACGGCGTCGGACGGTCCTTGCGGGGCCGCCCCTGAGAGTCCAGCTCCGAGGCGACCGGCTGGGTCGGCTCCGGCTGGACCGGGGCCGTTGTCCCCTTGCGTCCGAAAATGGCCACGAGTTCCTCTCCATCCTGCGCCTTGTCGGGGGACGTCCCCAGCGGGGCATCACGTGTCGCGTCCGCCGTCCACCACCTGGGTCGGGCGATCGGGAAATTCTCTCAGGGTTCGCCCCCGAAGACGAAACTACTCCGGACTACTCCGGCCGCCGGGGTGCCGCGCTCTTCCCGCCGGGCATAGTCTGGGCACCTCGACGAGCGACTTGATCGCCTGACCCCTGAGGGCTCTGCAGCCCCGGAAGGACCATCCGAACCCGATGAGCGGCATGTTCCAGCGCATCTCGATGATCTTCCGCGCCAAGACCGACAAGGCCTTGGACAAGATGGAAGATCCGCGCCAGACCCTCGACTACTCCTACCAGCGCCAGCTCGAGCTGCTGCAGAAGGTACGCCGCGGTGTCGCCGACGTGGCCACCAGCCGCAAGCGCGTCGAGCTGCAGGCCAATCAGCTCAACGCTCAGATCGACAAGCTGAACATGCAGGCCAAGAAGGCTCTCGAGGTCGGCCGCGAGGACCTGGCCCGGGAGGCGCTCACCCGAAAGTCCGGGGTCCAGCAGCAGCTGGCCGACCTGCAGACCCAGCACGCCCAGCTGCAGGGTGAGGAGGAGAAGCTCACCCGGGCCAGCCAGCGGCTGCAAGCCAAGGTCGACTCCTTCCGTACCCGCAAGGAGACCATCAAGGCCACCTACTCCGCTGCCGAGGCCCAGACCCGCATCAACGAAGCCTTCTCGGGCATCGGTGAGGAGATGGGAGACGTCGGTCTGGCTATCCAGCGGGCTGAGGACAAGACGGCGCAGATGCAGGCCAGGGCCGGAGCCATCGACGAGCTGATGGCCAGTGGTGCGCTCGAGGACCCGACGGGCATGACCAAGGACGACATCACGATGGAATTGGAGCAGCTCGCCTCAACCTCCGACGTCGAGAACGAGCTCGCCAGCATGAAGGCCGCCCTCGGCGCCGGCAGCTCGGCGTCGGCACCGGCCATCGAGGGCCAGCCGATCGGGCAGGCGAGGCCGACCCAGCAGCCCGCCGATCCGGTGAGCGAGCAGCCGACCCCGACGCAGCAGCCGATGCCCAACCAGGGGGATCTCCGATGATCGTCCGGATTCTCGGCGAGGGCCAGTGGCAGCTCGACGACTCGGTGCTCCCGGAGTTGAACCAGCTCGACGACGAGGTCGAGAAGGCGGTCGGCGCCGGCGACCAGCAGGGGCTCTCCGCGGCCCTGCTGAGCCTGCACGACCGGGTCAGGGCCCTCGGTCATGAGGTGCCCGACGACGCGCTCGAGGACTCCGACCTGATCCTGCCGGCCACCGACGCCACCGTCATCGAGGTGCAGGAGCTGCTTAACAGCTCGACCGAGGGGCTCATCCCCGGCTGATGGCGGCGTGGCGCCGCCAGCGGCGCGAACCGCCTCAGTCCCGGCTGGTCTCGCCCGGCAGGTCCAGCATCCGCTGCAGCGCCGACTTCGCGTAGCGCTCCGTGTCCGGGTCGACCGTGACCTGGTTGACGACGCGTCCCGCCACCAGCTCCTCGAGCGACCAGACGAGGTGGGGCAGGTCGATCCGGTTCATCGTGGCGCAGTAGCAGACGTGCTCTTCGAGGAACATGATGTCCTGCTCGGGATGCAGTGACGCCAGCCGACGGACCAGGTTGAGCTCGGTGCCGATGGCCCACGTCGTACCGGCCGGAGCGGCGTCGACCGCCTTGATGATGAACTCGGTCGAGCCGACCGCGTCGGCCTTGAGCACCACCTCGTGCTGGCACTCGGGGTGCACGATCACCCGGACGTCGGGCACCTTGGCCCGGACCGCGTCCACCGCCTGGGGGGTGAAGCGGCCGTGGACCGAGCAGTGGCCCTTCCAGAGGATGACGGTGGCGGCCTGCAGCTGTTCGGGGGTGAGCCCACCCCCGGGCTGGTGCGGGTCGTAGAGGACGCAGTCGCCGAGGTCGAGCCCGAGCTCCAGCACGGCGGTGTTGCGACCGAGGTGCTGGTCGGGCAGGAAGAGCACCTTCTGACCGCCCGCGCCGCGCTCGGCTGCGGGCCGCAGCGCCCACTGCAGCACGGCCTTGGCGTTGGAGGAGGTGCAGACGACGCCGTCGTGTCGACCGCAGAAGGCCTTGATGTCGGCCGAGGAATTCATGTAGGTGACCGGCACCGTCACGTCCGCCACGCCGGCGTCGGCCAGTACGTCCCACGCGTCCTCCACCTGGGCGAGCCGGGCCATGTCGGCCATCGAACAACCGGCCGCCAGGTCGGGCAGGATCACCCGCTGGGTGGGAGCGGTGAGGATGTCGGCGGACTCGGCCATGAAGTGCACGCCGCAGAAGACGATGAACTCCGCGTCGGGCCGGGCAGCGGCGTCCTTGGCCAGTTTGAAGCTGTCACCGGTGACGTCGGCAAACTGGATCACCTCGTCGCGCTGGTAGTGGTGACCCAGCACAAACACCCGGCTACCCAGTGCGGCCTTGGCGACGCGGGCCCGATCGACCAGCGTCGGGTCAGACGCCGGTGGCAGGTCACCTGGGCACTCGACGCCACGCTCCGAACGCGGATCGGCACCCTGGCCGAGGAAGAACAGGGGAAGTGAGCTGCCCGGGGTACCCGTCGTGGTCGTCACGGCCCACAGGATACGGGTGACGTCGGCTCGGCCCAGCCGCGATGGTCCCGCGGATCTGCGGCTGCGAAGATGCCGGGATGAGGATCGTCGTCGCCACCGACAGCGTCGGCTCGCTCACCTCGGCGCAGGCCGGCGCCGCCGTCGCTTCGGGCTGGCCGGCCGAGGACACCACGGTGGTCCCGCTGGGCGAGTCCGGGGCCGGGGCGATCCAGGCGCTGGCCGACGCGGTCGGTGGCGTCGTGGCGCCGGGTGTCGTCGGCGACCGGTTGAGCGCCGTCCTGGCCTCGGCCGACCTTGCGGCCGTCGGGCTCGGACCGCCCGACGCCACCGACGGCCCGCTGCCCTACGGGGTCACCTCCCGGCCGCTGGGAGAGGCCCTGGCCGAACTGTTGCGCGCGCACCCGGCCCCTCGGGTCGTCATCGACCTCGCGGGGCTCGACACCCACGACGGCGGGGCCGGTCTACTGGCGGCGTTGGGGGTGACCGCCGAAGTACGGCTGGACCTCGGCGTCGCCGGACTGACCGGCCTGTCCCGGCTCGACCTGGCCCCGGCGTTTGACCTGCTCCGCGGCGCCGAGCTCGTCGGGCTCGTTCCGAGCGCCGAACGGGACCGTCCGCTGCTGGGTCTGCGGGGCATCACCGCGGCCCGCGGTCGCGCCGGGAGAGTCGGGGGCGCACAGGTCGGTACCGACGCCGACCGGCTCCTCGCCACCGACGGCGTGCTGGCCCGCCTCGCTGACCTCGCCGGGGTCGGTGACCAACCCGGCCTCGGAGCCTGCGGCGGCACCGCGCTCGCGGTGCGCGCTCTCGGCGGCCGACTCGTCACCGGACCGGAGCTGGGGGCCGAGCTCACCGGTCTGGCCGACACGGTGGCTCGTGCCGACCTGGTCGTCACCGGCTGCAGCGTCTTCGACTTCGCCCACCGGGGCGGTGGGGTGGTCGCCGAGGTCGCGCGCATCGCCGAACGTGCCCTGCGACCCTGCGTCGTCGTGGCCGGTGAGGTGCGGATCGGCGGCCGGGAGATGCGGACCATGGGCATCGAAGCCGCCTACGCGGTCCGTGAGCCGGTCCTCGACGATGTGCCCTCCCGTGCCGACGTCGACGGTGGCGACCTCTACCGCCTCGGGGCCCGGGTCGCCCGCACCTGGCGGTGGTGAGAAGCCAGGTTCTGCAGCGGACCGGGTGCGCCGGGCCGGTTCGGACCGACACGTGACCCACGACACCAGCAGCGGCTTTGGCCTGCATCGGTCCCGGTCCTAGACTGAGGTCCTCACTCGACCATTTTCGCGGGAGACGATATGACGGTCCAGGACCAGACTGCCCCCACCATCGAGGTACCAACGACCCTGAGCGACGGGGTGACCCTCACCGAGGGCGCCGCCGCTAAGGTGTCTGCACTGCTCACCGCCGAGGGTCGTGACGACCTTGCGCTGCGCATCGCCGTCCAGCCGGGTGGCTGCTCGGGCCTGCGCTACCAGCTCTTCTTCGACGAGCGGCAGCTCGACGGCGACGTCGTCAAGGAGTTCGACGGGGTCAACGTCGTGACCGATCGGATGAGCGCTCCCTACCTGATGGGCGCCACCATCGACTTCCTCGACACCATCGAGAAGCAGGGCTTCACCATCGACAACCCCAGTGCGACCTCGTCGTGCGCGTGCGGGGACAGTTTCAGCTGAGCCATCCCTGATCCACCACGTCTGAACCACCCAGCACTCCCCGTCCGGTTCGTCCGGGCGGGGAGTGCTGCGTGGTGGACGACCGACCGGACCAAGACCGTGGAGGCCGCGTGGCGGCCCGGCCGGCACCGTCCGACAGCTGCCGGTCGGCTCAGGCCTGTCGACGCACCCGAAACCGGGGTGGCGCGGCGACGACGAGCTGCTGCCCGCGCATCCGGCACCAGGCGGCGAGGTCGGGTGCGGCAGCAGGGTCGTCAGCGAGCAGCTCGATGACGCCGCCGACCGGGACGTCCCCGATCCGGCGGGCGATCTCGATGATGGGCCGTGGGCAGCGCATCCCGCGGCAGTCCACGGTCAGCCCCGGGTCGGGATCGGGTGCGCTCACGGGGCACCCAGTGCCGTCCGGATCCGGGCCACGGCCGGCCCGACGGCAGCCGCGAAGGCGCGGACGTCCGCCTCGGTGGTATCTCGGGCCAGACCGACGCGGACGTTGCCGTGGGTGAGCGCCCCCATCGCGGCCAGCACGTGGGAGGGCGTCTCGGACCGGGCACTGCACGCGGACCCGCTGGCCACCGCGAAGCCCGCCCGGTCCAGCTCGAGGACGAGGGTTTCCCCGTCGACGTAGAGCGCGGAGAAGGTGAGCAAGTGGGGCACCCGGTCGACGGGGTCGCCGATCACGTCCAGGTCCGGGATCCGGGCCAGCTCGGAGCGGAGCAGACCAATCAGGGCCGCCTGGCGCGCCGCCCGGCTCTCCCGCTCGACGGTCATCACCTGCAGGGCGGTCACCGCGGCAAGCACCGACGGCACGTCGGGCGCCCCCAGGCTGCGGCTGTCCTGGTAGTCGTCGGTGGGGTCCGGCGGCCGCCAGCGGACGCCGCGCCGCAGGACCAGAAGTCCGACCGACGGCGGCCCGCCGAAGGACTGGGCCCCCGCGGTGAGCGCCGACCAGGCGCCGAGTTCGCCCGCGTCGCGCCCGAGCACCGCGCCGGCGTCCACCACCAGCGGGACGCCGGCGGCCGCACAGCTCTGCGCGGCCGCGGTCACCGGCTGTCGGGTGCCGACCTCCTGGTTTGCGGCCTGCAGACAGGCCAGCGCCACGCCCTCGGAACGCACCAGCTCATCCCACCGACCCAGCTCTACCCGGCCGTACGCGTCCACTCCGGCGAGTCTGGCCTCGCCGTAGGCCCCGGCGCAGTCCACGACGGTCGAGTGCTCGACCGCCGACGCGACGATCGCGGTCCCGACCCGTCGGCGCCCCAGCGCCAGCCCGGCGATCGCCGCCCGGGCTGCCGCCGCCCCGGAGGGGAGAAAGATGACCTCGTCGGCCCGGGCACCGACCAGATCGGCGGTGAGCTGCCGGGCCGCCGCCAGCGCCTGGGCCGCCCGTCGCGCAGCGTGGTGCAGCCCGCGCGGGTCACCGAGTCCGAGGTCGGACGCTGCGATCCAGGCGGCGCGGGCCTCGGGCAGCAGGAGCTCGGCGCTGCCGACGTCCAGATAGCAGAACCGGTTGAACTCTTCCACTCCCGACCCGGGTCCGGATGCAGCCGGAGATCGCTGCGACCGCGGCCCGACCTGCTGCTGGTTCACCTGCGCAACATCCCTTCCCACCCATACCGGAGACCTAGCCCTGCTGCGTTAGTGTGGCCCCAGGCATCGTCACCGGTCTCCCTCGGCCTGCCCGCGTCATGCGGTCTCACCTCGGGGGAAGCGCCGTCGGCGAAGATCAGAAAGGCGCGATGTGGGTCTGAGGAGTGCGACGCCACGGCGGCTGCGCCGCCCGGTACTGGGCGCAGTCGCGTTGACCGCGCTGGCGGTCAGTCTGAGCGGTTGCGACGCCCAAACCGAGGGACAGTTGCGGCGGTTGGCGATGCCCGTGCCCGCCACCACCGGGGCCGACGCCATCGGGACCTTGTGGATCGGCACCTGGATCGCTGCCGGCTGTATCGGCGTCCTGGTTTGGGGCCTGATCATCTACGCCTCGTTGCACTTCCGCGGGAAGGACCACCGGTTGCCTCGGCAGACCCGGTACAACCTGCCGATGGAGATCATGTACACCCTGGTCCCGTTCGTGATCTTGGGTGTGCTGTTCTACTACACCGTCACCACGCAGACCGAGGTGCTGACCAAGTACGCCCAGCCACAGCACACCGTCGACGTGGTCGGTCAGAAGTGGGCCTGGTCGTTCAACTACCGCGAGGCGAAGAACCCCGCGGTGGGCGAAGACGTCTACGAAGTCGGCACCATCAGCCACAACCCGGACCTCTACCTGGTCGTCGACCAGACGGTCCGGTTCAACCTCTCGAGCCCCGACGTTCAGCACGGGTTCTGGATTCCGTCCTTCCACTTCAAGATGGACGTCTACCCGGGTCGGCACAACTACTTCGACGCTACGCCGAACCGCATCGGTGTCTACCGCGGCAAGTGCAGCCAACTCTGCGGTACCTACCACTCGGCGATGCTCTTCAACGTGCACGTGGTGAGCCAGGCCGACTACGAGGTCTATCTCAAGGGTCTCGTGGCGAAGGGCGACATCGGGGTCGTCAAGGGCAGCTCGAACTCCACGACCCTTCAGCGCGGACAGCAAGGTGACGGCGCGGAGAAGAACGGCCAGGGTGCCAGCGACCAGCAGAACAACACCGAGACCACCAGCAGCGGAACCACCAACAGCGGCACGACGAAGGAGGGTGGCCAGTGACCACGTATCGCACCGGGGTGGCCCCGGCCTCGGCCGGCACGCTCACTGCGCGCCAGCCACTGGGGACCATCGCCTGGAAGTACCTGGTCACGACCGATCACAAGGTGATCGGCAACCTCTATTTCGTGACGTCGTTCGTTTTCTTTTTGTTCGGTGGTTTGTTGGCGTTGGGGATCCGGGCAGAGCTCGCGTACCCGGGGTTGCAGTTTTTGTCGTATGAGGTGTACAACCAGTTCTTCACCATGCACGGCACGATCATGTTGTTGTTGTTCGCGACGCCGTTGTTCGCGGGGTTCGCGAACGCGATCATGCCGTTGCAGATCGGGGC
>JBPCRP010000022.1:0-2581 GCA_050996715.1 Propionibacteriaceae bacterium | reverse complement strand
CAAGGCACGCCCACGAGCAGGAGTACGTACACCGATGGCCACCTCGAACGACCTGAAGAACGGCATGACCCTCGACATCGACGGGGGACTCTGGAACGTCGTGGAGTTCCAGCACGTCAAACCCGGCAAGGGCGGCGCCTTCGTGCGTACGACCCTGAAGAACGTGCTCACCGGCAAGGTCGTGGACCGCACGTTCAACGCGGGGACCAAGGTCGAGACGGCCAACGTCGACAAGCGCGAGATGTCCTACCTGTACAAGGAGGGCGACGACTACGTCTTCATGGACGCGCAGGACTTCGACCAGGTGTCCGTGCCGGAGAGGACCGTCGGGACGGCCGCGGGCTACCTGCTGGACAACGCCACGGTGACCGTCGCACTGCACGACAGCACCCCGCTCTATGTCGAGCTGCCGACCAGCGTGGAGATCGTCATCGCGCAGACCGACCCGGGCCTGCAGGGCGACCGGTCCACCGGTGGCACCAAGCCGGCGACCCTGGAGACTGGTGCGACCATCCAGGTGCCGCTGTTCGTGAGCACCGGTGAGAAGGTCAAGGTCGACACCCGCGACGGCCGGTACCTCGGCCGGGTGTCCTAGTGGTCTGTTCTCTCGTGCGTACGTCCCCGAGGAGCGGCTGAGTGGCAGCGCGCAGCAAGGCTCGCAAGCGGGCGTTGGACGTGCTCTACGAGTCGGACCTGCGTGGCACCGATGCGTTGGCGACGGCTGCGGAACGGCTGGCCCAGGCAGACCCACCCGTGTCGGACTATGCCGTCGGGCTGGTCGCGGGGGTGGTGGAGCACCGGGAACGGATCGATGAGCTGATCGCGACCAATGCCGAGGGCTGGTCGCTGACCCGGATGCCCGCCGTGGACCGCAACATCCTGCGCATCGGCGTGCTGGAGCTGCTCTGGCGCGACGACATCCCCGACCCGGTCGCGATCTCCGAGGCGGTGGCCCTCGCCCGGGCGGTGGCCGGGGACGACACACCGAAGTTCGTCAACGGTCTGCTCGGCCGGTTGCTGCTGGTCAAGCCTCAGCTCGCCCCCTGACCGACGCCACCCACGCTGTCCAGCCGCGCGCAGCACTCAGGCGGCCCACCCGTACGGGCAAGGCCGCCCGAGCGGATGCAGCAGCTAGATCTGCGGCGGGGTGTAGAGCGCACCCCAGTCGGCGAGCTTGGTGGTCAGCGCGTCCGGCGTCACGTCGTACACGATCGCGAGCGACCGAAGGTCATCGGTCCGGATGGACAGCACCCGGCCGTTGTAGTCCCCGCGCCGCCGCTGGATCGCCCGGGCGTACTTCACGATCGTGCCGACATCCTCAGCAGGCAGTCGGGACAGCGCCTCCAGGTTGATGACGGTCTTGACCGCCGGCCCGGTGCCGGCATCCTCGTCGGCCTCCGGCAGCAGCTCAGAGACCGGCACGTCGTAGAACTCCGCAAGCTCGGAGAGGCGAGCCACCGTGACCGCCCGGTCCCCCCGCTCGTAGGAACCGATCACGACCGCCTTCCAGCGCCCCTGTGACCGCTCCTCCACACCCTGCAGCGACAAGCCCTTTTGCTGCCGGATCGCCCGCAGACGTGCACCCAGTGCATGTCCGTAGTCCGTCATCACACTCTCCCGTCACGCTGCGTTCTGTATCGGCCCCCCCGGGCCGTCCGCAGCTACTCTGTGTAACGGTAGAGGGGGACAGTTGACGCTGCAACTGGAACGCGAACCCCGCTGCTAAGGTTCACCCGATTGCCGTCCTTTAACGACCCGTCCAGAGAGGCGGGGAAGGAGGTCTCACTCGCTGTGTCGAGCCCTGTGACACGAAGTGATCAGACTGCTGATCGACGAGCCGCCCCGAGCGCCCCGGGCGTCCCCGCTACCACCGCCGACCAGGCCCCCGCTGTGCGGCCGCCTCGCGCCATCCTCGATCCGGCGGCCGTGGCCCGCACGGTCGACCGCATCGCGCACGAGATCCTCGAGAAGACCGAAGGCGCCGCCGACGTCGTGGTGCTCGGCATCCCGACCCGGGGCGCGCCACTGGCCCGCCGGCTGGCCCAGCGGGTCGCCGCGTTCGGCGGGACCGAGGTGCCGGTCGGCTCGCTGGACATCACCTTGTACCGCGATGACCTGCGCACCCGTGGCGTACGCCCCCTGGAGCCGACGGCACTGCCCGACTCCGGCGTCGACGGAGCGCTGGTCGTCCTGGTCGACGACGTGCTCTTCTCCGGCCGTACGGTCCGCGCCGCGCTCGACGCCCTGAAAGATCTCGGCCGACCGCGGGCCGTACAGCTGGCGGTGCTCGTCGACCGTGGCCACCGCGAGCTGCCGATCCGGGCCGACTACGTGGGCAAGAACATCCCGACGTCGCTCGCCGAGCAGGTGCAGGTGCTGCTGACGGAGGTGGACGGCCGCGACGGGGTCGAGCTCACCGGCGCCGTCGACCCGGCCGGGAACGGGGCGTCGCGATGAAGCGGCACCTGCTGTCGGCCGCGGACCTGGATCGCGACGAGGCCACCCTGGTGCTGGACACCACGCAGCGGATGGCGCAGGCACTGGCCGGCCGCGAGGTGAAGAAGCTCCCGACGCTGCGCGG
>JBPCRP010000113.1:0-65749 GCA_050996715.1 Propionibacteriaceae bacterium | reverse complement strand
GGCGATCCTGGAACCCTGAGAAGGCGGTTCGACTGCGCGCAGATGTCCTGTTCCGGCCGCTCAGCCGTTCAACCGAACCGTGTTGTCAGGGTGTCCGAGGGCCGAGCGCAACAGCTTCGCCACGTAGACCTCGTCCTCGGACTGCGCCACCGTCAGCCGCAGCACGACCCACCCGGCGAGCATCAGGTCGTTCTGCCGGAGCCGGTCGGCAGCGAAGGCGGTGGCACCGATGTGGGCGATGCGCCCGTCGATCTCGATCGCGACCCGCTGCCGCGGGAACGCGACGTCGAGGTAGTAGATCCGGGGGCCGACGACCACGCGGAGGTTGGCCCGCCAACCGGTGCGGCCCAACCGGCGGAGTAGGCGGTGGAAGCGTCGTTCTGCCTCAGACCAGGGCTCGTCGCGGGAGTCGAGCAGCAGGGCCCGGCGGGCCCGGTTGCCGGCGCGGTGCGGAGTCATGGTCAGGGCGGCGTGGAGCTGAGACAGGGTTGCGGCCCGCACCCGAAGCACGTCATCGATGGCCTCGCCCCCGATCTCGTCGCTGAGCTGCAGGGCGGCCAGGGCCGGCGCGGCGAACCGGCAGCGCCTGCGGTGGCGCACGAGCGCGGGCGGGATCGTCGTCTGCTGGAAGGCGAAGCCCGGCGGGCTGGGCCGCGAGTAGCCGACTGCCGCCGTCACCACCGAGACCGAGAGCTCGGGAAGGTAGCCGACTCGCGCCGCCGCTCTGCCGGTGAGCACGGCGCCGGGCACAGCGGCGTGCACGGCGACGATCCGACAGTCGGTCCCATCAGCGTCTACCGCGGCGGCGTACACCCCACGCAGAACTGCTTGCAGCCGCCCGGTCCGCACGAGCCAGTCGATCGCCGAGGCCAGCTCGGGGTGCTCGTTCCGGCAGATCACCAGGTCGCGGCGCAGGATCGCCGCGACGTCGTGATGGCTGGCGCGCACGAGCTCGATCCTGGTGGCCCGGGAGCCGCGCGACACCGTCAGGCAAACGATCTGTGGACGGCGCCGAGACGATGTGGGTTAGGGGAGCCTGACCACGGTTCGTGCGCCGACGCGTGACAAGGTCGTCCTCACGGATGTGCGTGATATCTTGACGTCAAGATACTTTGGTTCGAGTCGTGAAGAAAGAGGTGCGAGGGCGCATGAGCGAGAACAGTTTCGGAGCGAAGGCCACGTTGCAGGTGGGGGACAAGTCCTACGAGATCTTCCGGCTCGACGCCGTGGAAGGTGCCGACAAGCTCCCTTACAGCCTGAAGATCCTGCTGGAGAACCTGCTGCGCACCGAGGACGGCGCCAACATCACCGCCGACCACATCCGCGGGTTGGCCGACTGGGACGCCGAGGCCGACCCGAGCCACGAGATCCAGTTCACCCCGGCCCGGGTGATCATGCAGGACTTCACCGGGGTGCCCTGCGTGGTCGACCTCGCCACCATGCGCGAGGCGATGGCCGAGATGGGTGGTGACGCCACCTTGATCAACCCACTCGCCCCGGCCGAGCTGGTGATCGACCACTCGGTGATCGCCGACGTCTTCGGCACCGCCGACGCCTTCAGCCGCAACGTCGAGATCGAGTACGGCCGCAACAAGGAGCGCTACCAGTTCTTGCGCTGGGGCCAGTCAGCCTTCGACGACTTCTTGGTCGTGCCGCCCGGTACCGGCATCGTGCACCAGGTCAACATCGAGCACCTGGCCCGGGTGATCTTCAGCCGGGAGGTCGACGGGGAGACGCTCGCCTACCCCGACACCTGTGTGGGCACCGACTCCCACACCACCATGGTCAACGGCCTGGGCGTGGTCGGTTGGGGCGTGGGCGGAATCGAGGCCGAGGCGGCCATGCTCGGCCAGCCCGTCTCGATGCTCATCCCGCGGGTGGTCGGCTTCAAGCTGTCCGGCGAGATGCCTGAGGGTGCTACGGCTACCGACTTGGTGCTGACAATCACCGAGATGTTGCGCCAGCACAAGGTGGTCGGCAAGTTCGTCGAGTTCTACGGGCCGGGCGTCTCGGCGGTGCCGCTGGCCAACCGCGCCACCATCGGCAACATGAGCCCTGAGTACGGCTCGACCATCGCGGTCTTCCCGATCGACGCCAAGACCATCGACTACCTCCGGCTCACCGGCCGAGACGAGACCCAGATCGCCCTGGTCGAGGCCTACGCAAAAGAGCAGGGGCTGTGGCACACCGACGACCACGAGCCGGTCTACTCCGAGTACCTCGAGCTCGACCTCGGCGAGGTGGTGCCGAGCATCGCGGGCCCGAAGCGGCCGCAGGACCGGGTGGTGTTGGCGCACGCCAAGGAGGGATTCCGCGAGGCGCTGCGTGACTACGTCGACGAGGAAAGCGACGGTTACGACGAAGCCGTCGAGGAGAGCTTCCCGGCCTCCGACACGCCGTCCAGCGGCGGCACCGACCGGGCCGCGGCCCCGCACGCGTACGGCGAGCACGGCAGCGATATCGGCCGGCCGAGCAAGAAGACGACGATCACCCTGGACGGTCAGGAGGTCGAGATCGACCACGGCGCGGTCACCATCGCCGCGATCACGTCCTGCACCAACACCTCCAACCCCAGCGTCATGATCGGCGCGGCGTTGGTGGCCAAGAAGGCGGTGGAGCGCGGTCTGACCCGTAAGCCCTGGGTCAAGACCACCCTCGCTCCGGGGTCGAAGGTGGTCAGCGACTATTACGACCGCTCCGGCCTGACCCCCTACCTGGACAAGATCGGCTTCAACCTCGTCGGGTACGGCTGCACCACCTGCATCGGCAACTCCGGACCGCTCATCCCGGAGGTCAGCGCCGCGGTCAACGAGAACGATCTTGCGGTCGTCTCGGTGCTCTCGGGCAACCGCAACTTCGAGGGTCGGATCAACCCCGACATCAAGATGAACTACCTCGCGAGTCCGCCCCTCGTCGTCGCGTACGCCCTGGCCGGGACGATGGACATCAACCTGACCACCGACCCGCTCGGCACCGACGAGGCCGGGGAGCCGGTGTATCTGAAGGACGTCTGGCCGACCCAGGCCGAGATCGACGAGATCGTCGCGTCCTGCATCGGGTCGGAGATGTTCACCGACTCCTACGCCGACGTGTTCGCCGGGGACGCCCAGTGGCAGGCGCTGCCCACGCCGGAGGGCCAGATCTTCGAGTGGGACGAGGACTCCACCTACGTCCGTAAACCCCCGTACTTCGACGGCATGCCGACCGACCCGGAGCCCGTCGCCGACATCAGCGGTGCCCGGGTGCTGCTCAAGCTCGGCGACTCGGTGACCACCGACCACATCAGTCCGGCCGGGTCCATCAAGGCCGACGGGCCCGCTGGGGACTACCTCAAAGCCAACGGTGTGGAGCGCAAGGATTTCAACTCCTTCGGGAGCCGCCGCGGCAACCACGAGGTGATGATCCGCGGTACGTTCGCCAACATCCGGCTGCGCAATCAGCTGGCTCCCGGCACCGAGGGCGGGGTGACTCGCGACTTCACCGTCGACGGCGCTCCGGTCACCAGCGTGTACGAGGCATCCGAGCACTACCTGGCCGCCGACATCCCCCTGGTGATCCTGTGTGGCAAGGAGTACGGCTCGGGCAGCTCACGCGACTGGGCCGCGAAGGGGACGGCACTGCTGGGAGTCAAGGCCGTGATCGCCGAGTCCTACGAGCGCATCCACCGCTCCAACCTGATCGGCATGGGCGTGCTTCCGCTGCAGTTCCCGGCCGGGGAGACCGCCGATTCGCTGGGCCTGACGGGGGAGGAGACCTTCGAGATCACCGGGGTCACCGCGCTGAACGACGGCACCACCCCCCAGACCGTCAAGGTCAGTGCCGGTGACGTGAGCTTCGACGCCGCCGTCCGGATCGATACCCCCGGAGAGGCCGACTACTACCGCAACGGCGGGATCATGCAGTACGTGCTGCGGTCGCTGCTGAAGCGATAGCCCCACCGGAACCGAACGCCACCGCCCCCGAGCCGTCAGGGCTCGGGGGCGGTCGCGTGCTGCTGGCGATGAGACCTCGACCAGGGGGTCGGGCCCGCGGGCCCGGTCAGTGGCTTGGAGGTGCGGACGAACCGGTTTCGGACGCCGGGGGCGCGTCGTGGTGCAACGGGTTGACCTTCATCCAGAGCAGGAACAGCAGCCCCAGCACCAACATCCCGAGCCCCAGCCATAGGTTCATGTTGATCCCGGCCGCCTTGTCCATCTCGGCCTGGCTCGTGAAGAAGCCGGCGATGGTCAGCATCACGCCGTAGACGACGAACAGCGCGCCGATCATCAGTCGGATGTCGAACAGCTTGGCGGCGGCGGAGGTGGTCGTTTCCTTGTCGCTCATGTCGGTCTCCTGTGCTGGTCGACGTCAGATGAAGAGGATGGACAGGACCAGGACGATACCGAGGGCAGTGAAACCCAGCAGCTTCGGCGACTCCCACCACCGGCGGACGTACCCCTCGTGCGGATCGCCGGCGTCGGGGTCCGGGACGCCCCAGACGAGGCCACGCAGCTCCTTGAGCGGCTTGGACGGGGTGACCAGGGTGACGATCACCGTCACGACGGCGTCGGCGACGAAGGCGGCCATGGCGGCGTAGAAGTTGACCATCTGCGCGTTGAGGGTGTCTGATCCCACGGTGCGATCGGCGTACATGTAGCCCCAGTTCGGGCCCACGAAGGTCTGGAAGACGAAAGCCCCTGCCGTGCCGGCGACCAAGCCCCAGAAGCCCGCCCACGGGGTGGTCCGCTTCCAGAACATCGCGATGATGAAGGTGGCGAACAGCGGGGCGTTGAAGTAGCCGAAGAGCGTCTGGATGTAGTTCTGGATATTGCTGTAGCCGGCGGCGATGAAGGCCGTGCCGACCCCGATCACGATGCCCAGCACCGTCACGATCCGGCCGACGTTCAGGTAGTAGTGATCAGGGAAGTTCTTCTTGATGTAGGTCTGCCAGATGTCGTAGGTGAACACGGTGTTGAACGAGCTCACGTTCGCCGCCATGCCCGCCATGAACGCCGCCAGCAGGCCGGCGAGCGCGACGCCCAGCGTGCCGTTCGGCAGGTAGTGGTTCATCAGAGACGGGATGGCGTCGTTGTAGGTCGGTGCGCCGGCTTCACCCGAGCCCAGCTTGGGAATCACCGCGATGGCGATCAGGCCGGGGATGATCGTCAGGGCTGGGATGAAGATCTTGGGGAAGGCCCCGATCAACGGAGTGCGCTCGGCGGCGGAGAGGTTCTTGGCCGACAGGGCGCGCTGCACCTCGGCGAAGTTAGTGGTCCAGTAGCCGAACGACAGCACGAAACCCAGACCCATGACGATGCCGATCCAGTCACCGAGGGGGTTGGACCAGTTGCCGACCTCCGTACCGGCCCAGGTGGCGAAGTGACCGTCCCCGACACCACCGACGGCGGTGACCTTCTCCTTGAGGCCGGACCAGCCGCCGACGTCCTTCAAGCCGATGATCACCAGGGGGATCAGCCCGGCGACGATGACGAAGAACTGCAGCACCTCGTTGTAGATGGCGCCGGAGAGGCCGCCCAGGGTGATGTAGGCCAGCACGAACACGGCGGCGATCAAGATCGCCAGCCAGGTCGGCCAGCCGAGCAGGGCTTCGATGATGATCGACATCGCGTAGAGGTTCACGCCGGCGTTGAGGACAGCGGCTACAGCGAAGCTCACGGCGTTCCACAGGTGCGCGGGTTTGCTGAACCGGCGGCGCAGGTATTCCGGCACGCTGCGGACCTTGGAGCCATAGTAGAACGGCATCATCACCAGGCAGAGGAAGACCATGGCCGGTACGGCGCCGATCCAATAGAAGTGCACGGTGGACATGCCGTACTGGGCCCCGTTGGCCGCCATCCCGAGGATTTCGATGGCGCCGAGGTTGGCCGAGATGAAGGCCAGGCCCGTCACCCAGGCGGGGAGGGACCGTCCGGAGAGCAGGAAGTCCTCGCTCGTCGCGATCGCTCGGCGCGCCAACACCCCGATCGTGATCACCAACGCGAAGTAGATGAAGAGGATGCTGTAGTCGAAAAGATTGGTGTCCAGACGCGTCATCGCCGATCCTCTCTTCCTGAGAGCAACTGGGCAGTCTCTCAGGGCGTTGGCAGCCTACAGACATTCGGCACGAGACGACCAGGGACCCACCGATCCGGCGCCCATCCGTCGTCAGACTCGCGGCCGGGGCTCAACCGAGGGCGCCGCGGATCAGTTCGGCGTACGCGGCCATCTCGCCCTCGGCGTACCGGGTGCGCGGCCAGAAGAAACCGCGCAGGCCGTCGCCCTTGGTCCGCGGGACGACGTGCACGTGCAGATGCGGCACCGACTGGCTGACCACATTGTTCACGGCCACGAAGCTGCCCTGGGCACCGAGAGCGGCCACCGCGGCGGCGGCGATCCGCTGCGCCGCCCCCAGCACCGGCACCATCAGCTCGGCCGGCAGCTCGAGCAGAGTGTCCACGTGGCGCACCGGCGAGACCAGGACGTGGCCCTTGAACACGGGGTGGTGGTCGAGGAAGGCCACCACTTCTTCGGTCCGCAGCACCACCGCCGCATCGAGCTCACCGCGGACGATCCGGCAGACGATGTCGTCGTGGTCCTCGGCCCTCGGGGAAGGTTCGGTCGGGGTCATCGCCGCGATGCTAACCGGCTACCGGCTACCGGCTACCGGCTACCGGCTACCGGCAGCCGGTCCGGTCCGGTCCGGTCGCGTACCGGGTACCGGACGACCAACCCAACCCCGGCCACGCAGACGACGAGCCCGCCCAGCTCGATCGGGCTCGGGAGCCCGGCCGTCCCCAGCGCCAGCTCCCCGGCGCGGACCAGGAAGGGAACCACCAACGAGATCGAGGCCATGAACACGGCGCCGCGGTCGTGGATGAGTTGGTGCTGCAGCACGTAGACGGGGACGTAGATCGCGACGCCGAGCAGCATCAGGAGCCCCACGGTGGACCAGGTCAGCCCGAGCAGCTCGCTCAGCCGGCCGGTGACGACGAGCAGCAGCCAGAGCAGCACCGTGCCGGCGCCGAAGATCCCGGGCAGCAGGTCGAGGGGCTCGTGGCCCACCGAGATCCGGCCGTAGTACTGACCGTAGACGGCGATGGTTAGCACTGCGGCCAGACCGACGAGGGTGCCGACGACTAGCGTGCCCGGGTCGCCCGCGCTCACCCGGAACGTCCCGAGCACGTACGCTGCGGCGCCGACGGCCGCGAGCAGCACCCCGGCGACCGCCGCGCGCGGAGCCTGCAGGCCGAACACGAGCACCCCGAGCAGCAGCGAGACGCACGGGGTGGCGGCCAGCAGCAGATTGGGCAGGGAGACCCCGACCAGAGCGATGGCCCGCAGTGAGGCGAACGCGTACACCGTCACCCCGAGCAGACCGGCGAGCATCAAGGCGCCGGGCCGACGACGCATCTGGGCTACCGAGCGGCGCAACGTCCCGGGGCTGCGGGCGGCGAGCAGGCCGAGCCCGAGCAGACTGAACAACGACCGGCCGGCGGCCGTCAGGTCGGGCCCGACCCGCCGGACGACGATCCCCGACACGATCCAGGTGGCCGCGAGCAGGACGGCGAACGCCGCGCTCCGCGCCGCCACCGCGGCGCTCCTGCTTGGCGCGGCCTGGCTGCTCGGCTCAGTCGAAACGGACCTCACGGCCCTGACCCGCCGAGAGATAGATGCCGTCGAGGATCTTCTGGATCTCGACCCCGTGCCACGCAGGGGCCACGCTGTCGGCCTCACCCAGGCAGGTCGCGACGAAGTTCTCGATCTCGGCGTCAAACCCCTCGATGAGGTCGAAGGTCGACGACCGGATCTGTGGGGTGATGTTGATGACGGTGTCGAGCTTCTCGGTGGTGATGGTCAGGCTCGGCTCGAGCTCGGCCCCACCCCGGTCGCCGAACACCGTCACGCCCAACGAGTCGTGGCTGGCGTGCAGGGAGTAGGAGACATCGGCCAGCAGGGAGGCCCCGTTCGCGAAGCGGACCACGGCGTTGGCCAGGTCCTCGACGTCGTTGAGGTCGGGGTCGTAGTCCGACACCTGGTATCTCTCCATCGAGGTGATGTTGGCCCGGTTGCCCATCCGTTCGTAGGTGTGGCCGCTCACCGCGACCGCCCGGGGGCACCCCATCAGGTACCAGGCGAGATCGATCACGTGCACGCCGACGTCGATCAACGGGCCACCGCCGGAGATCGACCGGTCGGCGAACCAGCCACCGGGGTTGCCGACCCGCCGGATCGCGCTGGCCTTGGCGTAGTAGACCTCACCCAGGTCGCCGGCGTCGATGAAGCTCTTCAGCACCCGGCAGTTGCCCGAGTGCCGCCGGACGAAACCGACCTGCACCACCCGGTCAGATGCCTCCGCCGCGCTCTGCACCTCCTGCGCCTCGGCGTAGGTCCGGCTGATCGGCTTCTCCACCAGCACGTGTTTGCCGGCCTCGATGGCGGCACGAGCCAGTGCGGCGTGGGTGTTGTTCCAGGTGCAGATGCTGACGGCGTCGACCGCCGGATCGGCCAGCAGCGCGGCCGGGTCGGCGTACGCCCGGGGAGCCCCCCAGCGTTCGGCGACGGCTCGGGCGCGTTCGAGGTTCATGTCGGCGACGGCCACCACCTCGGCGCGCGGGTTACGGTCGTAGGACGCGAGGTGCAGCGCGGCGATGCTGCCGCCACCGATCATCCCGATCCGGACGACTCCGCTCACGTGGCGGCCGCCCAGAGTCGACGGGCGTTGGCGAGGCCGCGAGTACAGCCGACCAGGCAGTCCTCGTGGCCCTCGAACTCGATCGAGACGAAGCCGTCGTAGCCGGAGCCGCGGACGGCGCCGATCACCGCCGGCATGTCGATGTCGCCTTCGCCGACGATCGCCCCGCGCAGGTGCTTGCCGCCGCGGCTGGTGAACCAGCCGTCCGGGGTGGCGAAGTGGGCCGGTCGGACGTAGAAGTCCTTCAGGTGCACGATCATCGCGTAGGGCAGGTTGGCGGGTACGGCGGTGGTCGGGTCCTCGTCGACGCAGAGGAAGTTGCCGACGTCGAGGGTGGTCTTGAAGTTCTCCCGATCGACGGCGTGCACGATCCGGCGGACCCGGTCGCTGCTGGTCACGAAGAAGCCGTGGTTCTCCACGCTGGTGGTGATGCCTTTGGTGGCCGCGTAGTCCGCGATCTCCTGGCAGGCGGCGACGATGGTGGGGAGGTCCGCGTCGAAGACCGGGGTGTCGTCGCCGGGGACGGCGCCGTGAGCGACGACGTCGTGCCGCATCAACGAGATGCCGAGCGCGTCGGCGAGGTCGACGAAGGCCTTCACCCGCGCCACCTCCGCCTCGACCTCGGCCGGCGTTCCCTGGTTCAGCACGGCGCCGACCGCGAGGTTGGACAAGATCACGTTGTGCTCGGCCGCATGGTCCTTCACGGTTGCCACGAAGGCCGGATCGGAGCCGACGGTGGGGAGGGGACTGTCAGGTCCGGGGTAGACGGCGGCGAGCTCGAGGTGCTCACCGTCGCTCTGGGCGACCCAGTCGATCACGTCGAGCAGCGACATCGAGCCGTCCCGGAGCCGCTGATGGAAGCTGTACGAGCTGAAACCGAGTTTCACATGGACCTTTCGAGCGCGTTCCCCGAGATTCTTGGTCCGAGCGGGCCAGGAGGCTCCCGCCAAGGGATCTGCTCGGGATGTTTTGCCAAGAGGGTTGACGTAATACCGCAAGCGTGCCAAATCCCTCCCTCCCCGTCAAGGGACCGATGTGGCAGGGGGACCGGGGCTCACCGCCGACGATGTGGCGGAGGTGCGTGGTTGACTGACGCTGCGATGCAGACCAGACGGCAGGCGGGCGGCCCTTCCGCTGAGGCGGGATTCCGCGGATCAGGGCGGCCGGTGGGCTGGATCCGGCGGCTCTCGGGTGCCTGTCTTGAGCACCCGGTGCTGGTGGCCGGGTCGATGGTCGCCGCGCTGATCGGAACGGGCGCGGCCGCGATCTCCCCGCTGGTGGTGCGGACCGTGGTCGACGACGTGATCATCGCGCGCAGTCAGCCGATGCTGCCTTGGATCGTCGCGCTGCTGGCTATCGGGCTGGTCAACTTCGGCGGCGGTTTCGTCCGTCGCTACCTCGGTGGCAAGCTGTCGATCGACGTCCAGAACGATCTGCGGCAGCGGGTCTTCGGGTCGCTGGTCCGCCTCGACGGTCGCAAGCAGGACGACCTCGAGACCGGCCAGGTCGTGAGCCGCTCGATCTCCGACCTGAACCTGGTGCAGAGTCTGCTGGCGATGGTTCCGCTGACCACGGCCAACGTGCTGTTGTTCGTGATGTCGGTGATCATCATGTTCACCCTCTCGCCACCGCTGACGGTCGCCGCCCTGCTCGTCGGTCCGGCCCTGCTGGTGGTCGCCCTGGCCGGTCGGCGTCGGCTCTACCCGGCCAACTGGGACGCCCAGCAGCGCACCGCCGAGGTGGCCGGGGTGATCGAGTCGGCGGTCACCGGGGTCCGGGTGGTCAAGGGCTTCGGCCAGGAGGACCGCGAGGTCGGGCGGCTCGAGACAGCCGCCCGCCGGCTGTTCGGCTCCCGGCTGCGCACCGTCGAGCTCAACAGCATCTACAACCCGCTGATGCAGCTGATCCCGGCCCTCGGCCAGGTCGCCGTGCTGGGGCTCGGCGGCTACCTCGCGCTGCGGGGCGAGCTGACCCTGGGCACCTTCCTGGCCTTCTCCACCTACCTCGGCGCCATGGTCTCCCCGGTCCGGATGCTGGCGGGTCTGCTCACGGTGGCCCAGCAGGCCCGGGCCGGGGTGGTCCGGGTCTTCGAGGTGGTCGACGCCCGACCCGAGGTGAGCGACCGGCCGTCCGCGGTCGACGTGGCCGACGGGCCGGTCGACGTCGAGCTGGTGGACGTCACCTTCGGCTACCAGCGCGACCGGCCCGTGCTCGCCGGCTTCTCCTTGGGGGTGCCGGCGGGCGAGACCGTGGCCCTGGTCGGGGCGGCCGGCTCCGGCAAGTCGACGGTCTCGCTGCTGCTCTCTCGCTTCTACGACGTGAGTGCCGGGTCGGTCCGGGTGGGTGGCCGCGACGTCCGCGACCTCACGCTGTCCTCGCTCCGCAGCCGGATCGGGGTCGTCTTCGACAACAGCTTCCTGTTCTCTGACACGGTGGCGGCCAATATCGGGTACGGCCGTCCCGCAGCCACCCAAGCCGAGATCGAGGCCGCCGCCCGGGCCGCCCAGGCGCACACATTCATCACCGAGCTCCCGCACGGCTACGCCACCACGGTGGGGGAGCAGGGCCTCACCCTCTCCGGCGGCCAGCGGCAGCGGGTGGCGCTGGCCCGGGCGCTGCTGCGCGACCCGCAGCTGCTCGTCCTGGACGACGCGACCTCGGCCGTCGACTCCCGCGTCGAGGCCGAGATCCACGAGAGCCTGCGCGTCGCGATGGCCGGTCGGACCACGATCCTGGTCGCGCACCGACGCAGCACCCTGGCCTTGGCGGACCGGATCGCGGTGGTGGAGGACGGTCGGGTGCTCGACGTGGGTACCGATGTCGAGCTGCAGGCCCGCTGCGCCCGCTACGTGGAGCTGCTGACCGGTCCGGACGTGGACGACCCGGTGGCCGCCGCGGGCGCACCCACCACCACCACCGCGGCACCGGCCGCACCGGCGGTCACCGCCGCGGCGTGGCCCGCAGCCGGTCCCGACGTCGGGTCGAGTGGCATGTTCGGCTCCCACGCCACGACCTCTGAGCTGCTCGCCCGGGTGCAGGCGCTGGCGCCGACCCGCGACGAGCCGGCGGTGCCGCCCGAGCTGGTCCGCCGACCCGACCCGCAGTTCTCGTTCCGGTCCCTGCTGCGCGTGTTTCGCGCCCCCTTGCTCGTCGGGCTGCTGCTGGTGGCCGCGGACGCCCTCTCGCAGCTGGTGCTCCCGGCGGCGATCCGGCTCGGCGTGGACCAGGGTGTGACCCAGCAACGCGGCGAGATCGTGGTTGCCGCGACCGTACTCGCCCTGGCGGTGACGCTGGTCGACGCCGTGGTGATGGTGGCCCAGATCAGGGTCACCGGCCGGACCGGTGAACGCGTCCTCTACCTGCTCCGGACCAAACTGTTCGCCCATCTGCAACGCCTCGGACTCGACTTCTACGAACGCGAGATGGGTGGCCGGATCATGACCCGGATGACCACCGACGTCGACGCGCTGTCGACCTTCGTCCAGACCGGGCTGGCCACCGCGGTGGTCAGCGTGCTCACGTTCGTCGGGGTGCTGGTCGCCCTGCTCGTGACCAACCTCGAGCTCGCCCTGGTCACTCTCGCCGTGCTGCCGGTGCTCGTGGCGGCCACCCTGCTGTTCCGGGCGAAGTCCAGGGTCGCCTACGAGACGGCACGGGAGCGGATCAGTGGCGTCAATGCCGACTTCCAGGAGAACGTGGCCGGTGTCCGGATCACGCAGGCCTACGGTCGAGAGGAGCACAACGCCGCCCGGTTCGCGGAGCGCTCGCAGCAGTACCGGGCGGCTCGGACCCGCAGCCAACGCTACATTGCCACCTTCTTCCCCTTCGTCGCCTTCGTGTCTGACGTGGCGACCGCGTTGGTGCTGGGCTTCGGGGCGACGCAGGTGCAGGCCGGCTCGCTCAGCGTCGGCGCCCTGATCGCCTTTATGCTCTACGTGACGATGTTCTTCTCCCCGGTGCAACAGCTGTCGCAGGTCTTCGACGCCTATCAGCAGGCCCAGGTCGGCCTGCGGCGCATCGGGTCCCTGCTGCGGACGCCGACCAGCACCCCCGAACCGGAGCGGCCGGTGCGGATCGCGGGGCCGCTGCGTGGGGACATCGCCCTCCACGACGTCAGCTTCGCCTACGCCGGTAGCGACGAACCGGCGCTTCGCGGGCTGCACCTGCAGATCCCGGCCGGCCAGCGGGTGGCCGTCGTGGGGGAGACCGGTGCGGGCAAGTCGACGGTGATGAAGCTCCTGGCCCGCTTCTACGACCCGAGTGCGGGGCACGTGCTCGTCGACGGGGTGGACGTGGCCGACTACGACCTGGCCGGCTACCGGCACCGGCTCGGTTACGTGCCCCAGGAGGCCTACCTGTTCGCGGGGACGGTGCGCGACGCCATCGCGTACGGTCGACCGGACGCAAGCGACGCCGAGGTGGAGGCGGCCGCTCGCGCGGTCGGCGCCCACGCGATGATCGCGGGACTGGGTGGGGGCTACCGCCATCAGGTCGGCGAGCGCGGTCGCAACCTCAGTGCCGGCCAGCGTCAGCTCATCGCCCTCGCCCGAGCCGAGTGCGTCGACCCCGACGTGCTGCTGCTCGACGAGGCCACGGCCGCGCTCGACCTGGCCAGCGAGGCGGTCGTGACCCGAGCCCAGGATCGGTTGGCGCACCGCCGGACGACGGTGGTGATCGCGCACCGGTTGACCACCGCGGCCCGCGCCGACCGGATCTGGGTGATGGAGCACGGCCGGGTCGTGCAGGACGGGACCCACACCGAGCTGCTGGCCCAGGACGGCACCTATGCGCGGCTCTGGGCCGCGTTCGAAGCGGTTCCGGTCGGCTAGTCGGCACCGGGGCGGGCAGCACGCCCGCGGCAGCAGCGGGCTGGCACCAGGTTCGCGTTGATCGTGCCGCGCAGCGATTCGTTCGCCGGTCCGACGGTCGACCCGGGTCCGGTAAAGAGCTGGCTTATCGAACAGATGTTCGATAAGATCGGGCCATGACGGGATACTTACCACCTGGCTGGCCGGCCGACGTACGGCCACCGGGGGCCACCGACTGGGAGTCGACGGCGACGGCGTACCTGCTCGACTGCTGTCCGCCCGACTTTCGGCGCTATCCGGTGCTACGTCGACATCCGGTGGTGCTCGCTCGATTCGCCTCGCACTTCGTCGCTGGGCAGTGCGACGCGGCGCAGATCGCCGTGGCGTTGATCAGGACCGAGCTGGCCGAGCAGGTGAGCTCGGAGGTAGTGGCAGCGGCCGCCGACGCCTGGCTGGAGCAGGGCGCCCGGTTGCAGCGGGTCCGGCGTGGGGTCAGGTTGGTGGAGGAGGCGCTGCAGGGGGTGAGCTTCGTGCCCAAGCTATGACCCCCAGCGGCGTCGCGCGAAGGTCGGGTGTTTTCGTTGTGGAGGTCCGGCATGGGCGCTACCGGGCGCGGACCGCCGACGTAGAGTGGCGGCCATGTCTGTGCTCGACTCCGTGTCGTCCCCCGAGGACGTCCGGGCGCTACCGGCCGAGGACCTGCAGACGCTGTGCGCCGAGATCCGCAGCTTCCTGATTCATCAGGTCAGCCGCACCGGGGGCCACCTCGGTCCGAACCTGGGCGTCGTCGAGCTGACGGTCGCCATGCACCGCGTCTTCGAGTCGCCACGCGACCCCATGATCTTCGACACCGGCCACCAGACCTACGTGCACAAGATGCTGACGGGTCGCCAAGCGGCGTTCCCCACCCTGCGTCAAAAGGGTGGACTGGCGGGTTACCCCAGTCCGGCCGAGTCCGAGCACGACTGGGTGGAGAACAGTCACGCCTCGACCGCGCTGTCGTACGCCGACGGCCTGGCCAAGGCCTTCCGTCTGCAGTCCAACCGGGGCCACGGGGACCCACGCACCGTGGTTGCCCTGGTCGGTGACGGCTCCCTCACCGGCGGGATGGCGTGGGAGGCGCTGAACAACATGGCGGCCCAACCCGACCTGCCCGTGGTGATCATCGTCAACGACAACGGCCGCTCTTACACCCCCACCGTGGGTGGGCTGGCCAACCACCTCAACGGCCTGCGAACCAACCCGCGCTACGAGCAGATCCTCGAAGTCGTCAAACGCAACGTCAGCCGGGCGCCGATCTTCGGCAGTCCCGCCTACGAGCTGCTGCACGGCATCAAGGCGGGACTCAAGGACGTCCTCACCCCCCAGGGCCTGTTTTCTGACCTGGGGCTGAAGTACATCGGTCCGGTCGACGGTCACGACCTGCCCTCGGTGGAGCGTGCGCTGCGGCAGGCCAAGCAGTTCGGCGGGCCGGTGCTCGTGCATTGCCTGACCCACAAGGGCAAAGGCTTCGCCGCCGCCGAGCTCAACGAGGAGGACCGCTTCCACGCCGTCGGGGTCATCGACGAGACCACCGGGGAGGCGTTGAAGCCGAGCAGCGGCGACGCCACCTGGACCGAGATCTTCTCCGAGGAGCTCGCACGGCTCGGTCGCAGCGACGACAAGCTCGTCGCGATCACCGCCGCCATGCTCTACCCGACGGGTCTGCACCGGTTTGCCGCCGCCTTCCCCGACCGGACCTTCGACGTGGGGATCGCCGAGCAGCACGCGATGACCTCGGCCGCGGGCCTCGCCATGGGCGGCCTGCACCCGGTGGTGGCCCTCTACTCGACCTTCCTCAACCGAGCCTTCGACCAGCTGCTCACCGATGTGGCCCTGCACCGCTGTGGGGTGACGATCGTGCTCGACCGCGCCGGGGTGACGGGCCCTGACGGACCCAGCCATCACGGCATGTGGGACATGTCCATCACCCAGGTCGTCCCCGGTCTGCACCTGGCCGCGCCGCGCGACGCCACCCGCCTACGTGCGGCGCTCGCGACCTCGACGACGATCGACGACGCCCCGAGCGTGATCAGGTACTCCAAGGACAAGGTGCCGGCCGACATCCCGGCGCTCGACCAGCGCGGCGGCGTGGACGTGCTGCAGAGCACCGAGCAGCCGAGGGTGCTGGTGGTGGGTATCGGCTCGATGGTGCCGACGGCGCTCGGAGTCGGCTCGCGGCTCTCCGACCAGGGCATCGGCGTCACCGTGGTCGACCCCGTGTGGGTCCTGCCGGTCGATCCCGCGCTGGTGGAGCTCGCCCGCGAGCACGAGCTGGTGATCACCATCGAGGACAACGGCAAAGTCGGCGGTTGCGGGGCGCGGTTGGCCCAGGAGCTGCGGGGGCACGGGGTCGACACCCCGCTGCATGAGTTCGGCATCGAACAGCGGTTCCTCGAGCACGCCTCTCGGGCTGAGTTGTTGGCACAGCTCGGGCTCACCCCGCAGGCGATCGCGCGGTTCGCGGTGGAGCAGATCGTGGCCGGTGAGAGCGAGCTCAGCCCGCAGACCTCGGTACAGCAGAGCTGAGCCCGGTCCGGTCCGCGGTGGTCAGGCGACGCTGGCCACGCCCGGCGGCAGGAAGCGGCGGCCGAGTACCCGCTCGCTGGTCCCCGTGCGGTCGAGGTACGGCGTGATCCCGCCGTCGTGGAAGGGCCAGTTGGCGCCCAGGATGACGGCGAGGTCGACGTCCATCGGGGCCGCCACCACACCCTCCTGCAGCATCAACCCGATCTCCTGGGCCAGCGCGGCACGCGCGCGCTCGCACACCTGCTCGGCGGTGCTCGGCTGGTCACCCACGGTGAGGAAGGCCGTCACGTCTTCGGGCACGTAGGGGGTGCCGTCGGGAGTCCAGTCGTAGAACCCGGCCCGACCGGATTCGACCAGCGCCGCCAGGTTGGGCGAGGCGCTGAAGCGGTCGGGGAAGGCGTCGCGCAGGGTGTCCGCCACGTGCAGCGCCACGGCCGGCCCGACCAGCTGCAGCAGCAGCAGCGGCGTCATCGGCAGACCGAGCGGGCGCAGGGCCTGATCGGCCACCTCGATCGGGGTGCCCTCGTCGATCGCGGCGAAGACCTCCCCCATCAGCCGGGTGAGGACCCGGTTGACCACGAACGCCGGGGCGTCGGCGACCAGGATCGCGTTCTTGCGCAGGGTGCGGGCGGTGGCCAGGGCCGTCGCGACCGTGGCGTCGTCGGTCGCCTTCCCGCGGACGACCTCCAGCAGCGGTAGCACCGCGACCGGGTTGAAGAAGTGGAATCCGACGACCCGCTCGGGGTGCAGGAGCCCCTGAGACATCGCGGTCACCGGCAGCGACGAGGTGTTGGTCGCGAGCACGCACTCGGGTGAGACGTGGGTCTCGACGGCGGCGAAGACCTGCTTCTTGACCTCGAGCTCCTCGAACACCGCCTCCAGCACGAACTCGCAGCCGGCGAAGTCGGCCTGGTCCGTCGTCCCGCGGACCAGGGCCACCAGCCGGTTGGCCTGGTCAGGGGAGATCCGGCCCCTGCCGGTGAGCTTCTGGATCTGCTCGCGGACGTAGCCCAGCCCCTTGTCCACCCGGGTCTGGTCGAGGTCGGACATGATCACGGGCACCTCGAGCCGACGCGCAACGAGCAGCGCGAGCTGGCTCGCCATCAACCCGGCGCCGACGATCCCGACCTGGGAGACCGTGCGGGCCAGGCTCGTGTCCGGAGCGCCGGCAGGCTTCTTGGCCCGTTTCTGCACCAGCTCGAAGGCGTAGAGGCCCGCCCGGAGCTCGTCGCTCAGCAGCAGCTCCGACAAGGCCTGGTCCTCGGCGGCGAACCCCTCCTCGGCGGTGCAGTTCTTGGCTGCGGAGATCAGCTCGAGCGCCCGGTACGGCGCGGGTGCGGTGCCTGACACCTTCTGGTCGGCGAACGCACGCCCGTCGGTCACGGCCGCGTCCCAGGCTTCGCCGCGGTCCGGTTCGGGCCGGTCGACAGTGATCGCCTGGGTGATCACCGTCGCCGCCCAGTCGATCGACTGCTCGAGGAAGTCGGCCGCGTCGAGGCAGACGTCCATCAGACCCAGACCCGTGGCCTGCGGAGCCGCCAGCATGGTGTTGTTGCTGAGCGCGTTGCCGACGATCACCGAGACCGCGGCCTCGGCGCCGATCAGGTTGGGCAGCAGCCAGCACCCGCCCCAGCCGGGAACCATGCCGAGGAAGCACTCCGGCAGGGCGATCGCGGTGACCGCGTGGGAAACCGTGCGGTAGTGGCAGTTCAGCGCAACCTCCAAGCCGCCCCCGAGGGCGACCCCGTTGACGAAGGCGAAGGTGGGGACCTCGGAGGTGCGCAGACCGTCGAAGACCGCGTGTCCGAGCCGCGCGATGGTGCGGGCGGCGTCGGCGTCGGTGACCTTCGGTACGCCGGTGAGGTCGGCCCCGGCGGCCAGGAAGAACGGCTTGCCGGTGACCATGATCGCGGCGACGTCGTCGCGGGCCCGGGCGGCCTGGATGGCGGCGTGCAGCGAGCGCAGGCCCCGGGGACCGAAGGTGGTGGGTCGGTGATGATCGTGGTGGTTGTCGAGGGTGATCAGCACCCCGGTCCCCGCCCCGTGGGGCAGGGACACGTCGCGACTGAGCGCGTCGGTGACGATCTCGTCCGGGGTCAAGGCCTCGGCGGCGTCGAAGTGGGCGTCCAGGTCAAAGGTCGCCGCGTAACCGGTGAGCACGGTCATCGGGCGCCTCCCTGGTAGCTGGGGTTCTCCCAGATCACGGTGCCGCCCATGCCGAGCCCGATGCACATCGTGGTGACGCCGTACCTGATCTCGGGGTGCTCGCCGAAGGTGTGGGCCAGGTGGATCATGAGCCGCACTCCGGACGAGGCCAGCGGATGGCCGAGGGCGATCGCGCCGCCGTAGGGGTTGACCCGGGGGTCTTCGGCGTCGATCGCGAAATGGTCGAGGAACGCGAGCACCTGCACGGCGAACGCCTCGTTGATCTCGAACGCGCCGATGTCGTCGATGGCCAGGTCGGCCTTGCGCAGCGCCTTCTCCGTGGCCGGCACGGGACCGACGCCCATCACCTCGGGATCGACTCCGGCGAAGGCGAAGGAGACCATCCGCATCGCGGCGGGCAGCCCGAGCTCGGCGGCCACGTCCTCGGCGGCGACCAGGCAGGCGGTGGCGCCGTCGTTGAGTCCGGCCGCGTTGCCCGCGGTGACCCGACCGTGGGGACGGAACGGGGTCCGGAGCCCGGCGAGGGCCTCCATCGTGGTCCCGGGGCGCGGCGGCTCGTCGGCGGTGGCCAGGCCCCAGCCCCGCTCGCTGCTGCGAGTCGACATCGGCACCAGGGCCGGTTGAATGATCCCGTTGGCGTAGGCCTTGGCCACCCGTTCCTGGCTGAGCAGGGCGAACGCGTCGGCCCGCTCCTTGGTGATCTCGGGAAAGCGGTCGTGCAGGTTCTCCGCGGTCGAGCCCATGATCAACGCTGACGGGTCGACCAGCTTCTCGGCGACGATCCGGGGGTTGGGGTCGATGCCCTCACCCATCGGGTGCCGGCTCATGTTCTCCACCCCGCCGGCGACCGCGACGTCGTAGGCGCCGAAGGCGATGCCGGAGGCAGTCGTGGTGACCGCAGTCATCGCGCCGGCGCACATCCGGTCGATGGCGAATCCGGGCACCGAGCGGGGAAGCCCGGCCAGCAACGCGGCGGAGCGGCCGATGGTCAGCCCCTGGTCCCCGGTCTGGGTCGTGGCGGCGATGGCCACCTCATCGATCCGTTCCGGTGGGAGCTCGGGGTGCCGCCGCAGCAGCTCCCGAACACAGGTCACGACCAGGTCGTCTGCCCGCGTCTCCGCGTACATCGAACCGGCCTTGCCGAAGGGTGTCCGGACGCCGTCGACGAAGACGACATCGCGCAGTGGGCGAGCCATGACGCCGATATTACTCACGAGTAACAACGGCCGCACCCACGTGAGGTTCGTGCCGAGACCTCCGGGCCGTTCCCGCCATTGTGCGCACAGTGACCCCGTGGGGTGGCCCGTCAGGGGTCATCCTGCGCAAAATGGCGGAAAAAGGAGGGTCAGGGAGTGGGGGTGGGTACGACGGGGGTGGGTACGACGGGGGCAGGCTCACCGAGCTGCTCGGCGAGCACCGCCGAGGTCAACTCGCGTTGCCAGGGTCGAGCCCCCATCCGGTCGAGCTCGGCGTCGACGGCCTCGGCGGACAGCTCGGCCGGAGGTTCCCAGGCCAGCCGGCGGACGTACTCGGGAGTGAGCAGGTTCTCCACGGGCAACCCGAGCTGCCCGGCCAGCGTGAGCAGTGCCGACCGGACCCGGGACAGCCGCGCGGCGGCGATCGGGTCACGGCTCGCCCAGACGCGGGCCTGCGGGGGCAGGTCGCTCGCCAGGTGCAGCGGGGGCAGCTGGGACTCGGTCAAGGTGATGGCCCGCTCGTACGCGGCCACCCAGTTGCGCTCGTAGCGTTTTGCGGAGCGGCGCTGCATCATCGCGACCTCGCGGTACGCCTCAGGCCGGGGGGTGCGGACACCGGCGAGCTCGCTGATGGCGAGGTCGGGGAGCACCCGGCCCGGGGCGCGGTCGTTGCGTCTGGCGATCTCGTCGCGGGCCTGCCACAGCTCGCGGACGATCGCCAGCCCGCGCCGGGTCCGGACCTTGTGCATGCCCGAGGTCCGCCGCCACGGGTCGACCCGCGGGGCGGGCTGGCGGGTGGCCGAGGCGGCCAGCGCGGCGAACTCCTGCCGGGCCCACTCGTCCTTTCCGGCGTCGACCAGCCGGCCGGCGAGCTCGTCACGCAGCTCGATGAGCAGCTCGACGTCGAGGGCGGCGTATTTCAGCCACTCGGCGGGAAGGGGTCGAGTCGACCAGTCGGCCGCCGAGTGCTCCTTGAGGAGCCGGACGTGGAACAGCTCGGCGAGCAAGGTGCCGAGGTTGACCCGCGGAAAGTCGAGCAGCCGCCCGGCCAGCTCACTGTCGAAGAGCCGCTGCGGCACCAGTCCGACCTCAGCAAGGCACGGCAGGTCCTGGCTGGCGGCGTGCACGATCCACTCGGCGTCGGCAATGGCCGCCCCGAGCTCGCTGAGGTCGGCCGGACCGCCGTCCTCGGCCATGGCGATCGGATCGATCAGGTGGGTGCCAGAGCCGGCGCGCCGGAGCTGGATCAGGTAGGCCCGCTGGCTGTAGCGGAACCCGTGAGCGCGTTCGGCGTCCACCGCAACCGGTCCGTGTCCGGCGGTCATGGCACGGACGACCTCGGCGAGCGCGGCGGCGTCCTCCACCACCGGCGGCACCCCCTCGGCCGGGGAGGTGAGGAGCGGGATCTCCGGGGCGGGCACCTCGGGCGGGATGGCCTCGGGGACTTCGGACGGAGTTGCGCACGATTTGCCCCCGTCGCTGGAGCCGGTCGTCACGCCGTCACCGGGTTCGGATACCCCGGTGCTGCGGGGTGCGTCGCGACGGCATCGCCACCACACCGGGCGGTAACGGGGGCTGACCAGCGGTGGTGCAGAGCAGGTCGCCCCAGGCGTCGAGGTGGGGCTTGAGACCCGGTGGGCCGGAGAGCTCTGGGGTCCAGGAGGCGCGGACCTCGACCTCGGCCCGAGCCGGTTCGTCGGCCATCCCGCCGAACGACTCGCTGGCCACCGAGGTGACGGTGCCGCTGGGCGCGAGGTAGCGGGCCCCGTGCGAAGCCAACGCGTCCACCAACCACGACCAACCGACCTGGCCGAGCAGGGGGTCGGCGACCATCTCGGGGTCGACGTCGGCACGGGCGAAGGTCACGCAGCGGAAGGTGCCCTGCCACGCTGGGTTGCCGGCCGGATCGTGCAGCAGCACGAGACGACCGGTGCCGACCTCCTCGCCGCCGATCACAACGTCGGCGGTGATGGCGGCGGAGAAGGGGGCGATCCGCTGCGGGGCCGGGATCTCCTCGACGGAGAGCTCAGGACGCCAGGACGCGGTCAGCAGGTCGTCCATCACCTGCCGGAAGACCGCCGGCATCGACTGCCGATCCTGCGTTGCTGCCACGGCGTGAGCCTATGCGCGTGCTCGGTGGGCGTCCGCCCGACGCGCCGAGTTCGGCGCCATGACAAGATCCAGCGGGTGACCGCCGACCTGTCCCCCCCGCTGCCCGGGCCGTCCGGGTTCGGGCCGTCCGGGGCCGGGCCTTCGGGGTCCGGGCCGCCCGGGCGCCTCGACGAGTCGCCGTTCGTGGCCGCCTGCCGTCGTCGGCCCGACCCCGACCAAGTCCCGGTCTGGTTCATGCGTCAGGCCGGTCGCTCGTTACCCGAATACCGTACGGTGCGCGCGGGCATCCCGATGCTGACCAGCTGCACCGATCCCGATCTGGTCACCGAGATCACCCTGCAGCCGGTTCGTCGCTACGGCACGGATGCGGCCATCTTCTTCTCCGACATCATGGTGCCGCTGCGGGCGGTCGGGGTCGACCTCGACATCGTGCCGGGGACCGGCCCGGTGATCGCCCAGCCGGTCACCGATCGTGCCGGGTTAGCGGCGCTGCGGCCTCTGACGTCCGACGACGTCGACTACGTGAGCACCGCGATCCAGAACCTGGTCGCCGAGCTCGGGTCGACGCCGCTGATCGGCTTCGCCGGGGCGCCGTTCACCCTCGCCAGCTATCTCGTCGAGGGCGGACCAAGCCGCGAGTACGCCAAGACCAAGGCGCTGATGGTGGGCGACCCGGCGCTCTGGCACGACCTGTGCGGACGCCTCGCGGCGATCTCGGCGGAGTTCCTCGCGGTTCAGGTGCGAGCCGGCGCGGCGGCGGTGCAGCTGTTCGACTCGTGGGCGGGCAGCCTCAGCGAGGCCGACTACCGGACCTACGTCCTGCCCCACTCTCGCGCCGTGCTCGACCGGGTCGGTGAGCTCGGAGTGCCACGGATCCACTTCGGGGTCGGCACCGGTGAGCTGCTGCCCGCCATGGGCGAGGCGGGGGCCGAGGTCGTCGGGGTCGACTGGCGGACCCCGCTCGACGAGGCCAGCCGGCGGATCGGACCGGCCTACGCCGTTCAGGGAAACCTCGACCCGGCGCTGCTGGGCGCGCCGTGGCCGGTGCTGGCCGATCGAGTCCGCGACGTGCTGCGCGCCGGGGGACGGACCCCGGGCCACGTGTTCAACCTGGGCCACGGCGTACCTCCGGCTGCCGATCCCGGTGTCCTCGCCCGAATCGTCGACTTAGTGCACGACGAGGGCGCTGCGCTGGCGGCCAGGTCCGACCCCTCCCACCGATCCGACCGGGCGGCCCACGCTGACTGAGCGTCGCGCGGCGGTCGTGGGGGGCGGTGTCGCCGGTCTGACCGCGGCCTATGACCTGGCGCAGGCCGGGTGGTCGGTGACGCTGCTCGAAGCCACCGATCGGCTCGGCGGCAAGCTCGCCGTCGCGGCACTCGACGGGGTCGGCCTGGACTCCGGCGTGGAGTCGCTGCTCGCCCGCCGACCCGAGGCCATCGCGTTGCTGACCGAGCTCGGACTCACCGCCGAGATCGTGCACCCCACCCCGGCCCGGCCGCAGCTGTGGCTGGACGGTCGGGTCGTCGCGCTGCCCCCGACCCTGCTCGGGGTGCCGGTGGATCTCACGGCGCTCGACGGCGTCCTCAGCGCGGCCGGCCTCGCCCGCGCTGGGCAGGAACCGACGCTGCCCGCGCCGGCGCTGACCACCGACGTGGCGATCGGGGTCTACGTGGCGGACCGCTTCGGCGACGAGGTCACCGACCGGTTGCTGGAGCCGCTGCTCGGTGGGGTCTACGCGGGCCGGTCGCGCGAGCTGTCGTTGGCCGCGGTCAACCCGGCGTTGTGGGCGCGAGCCTCGACCGGCGGTTCGCTGCTGGCTCACGCACAGTCGTTGGCGAAGTCGGCGCCACCAGCCTCGGGGCCGGTGTTCGCCGGACTGCGCGGCGGCGTTCACCGGCTCGCCTCCACGCTGCGTGACACGCTCGGCGCACGGGGCGTCGACCTGCGGACCGGAACCATGGTGAGGACGGTAGGACGAACCGCTGACAGTTCCCGGGGCCACCGTTTCCGGGTGGACGACACCGAGTTCGACGCGGTCGTCGTCGCCACGCCGGCCGGCCCTGCCGCCCGGTTGCTCGCCGATCTCGTCCCGCAGGCCGCCCCGCTGGCCGCGATCCCGTACGCCTCGACCGCCGTCGTCACCCTGGTGCTCACCGACACCGGCCTGCACGGGTCCGGGCTCCTCGTCCCGCCCGGTCAGCTCCCCACCGTCAAGGCACTGACCTACAGCACCAACAAGTGGCCGTGGGTGGCTGCCGCGGCGACGGCCACCTGGGGTGAGGGAGCCGTCGTCGTCCGGGCCAGCCTCGGTCGGTACGGCGACGCGGCCAGCCTCCAGGTCGACGATCCCACCCTGGTCCGGCGGACGCTCGAGGAGCTGCGGGTCCTCCCGGGCTGGTCGGACGCCAGGCTCGTGACCGCCGACGTACGGCGGTGGGGTGGGGCACTGCCGCAGTACCAGGTCGGACACCTCGAACGGATCGCGGCGGTGGAGGCCGCAGTCAACGCCGTCCCGGGCCTCGCCCTGTGCGGGGCCGCCCTGCACGGGGTCGGCGTCCCGGCCTGCATCGGTTCGGGACGGGCTGCGGCGGCCACGGTGATCGCGGCGATCCCGGCCGGGAGAGAATGACACCGTGAGTGACGAGAAGCCCGTCGCGAAGGTCAAGGCCCGCGACATCAACGACACCATCCGCTACACGATGTGGTCGGTCTACCGACGGACCGCCCGCCCGACCGGCGAACCCGAGAAGGTCGCCGCCGAAGCGGTCGCCGACATCGCTGCCGCGAGTGAGGACCGCGACCTGACGATCCGCGGCTGGTACGACGTGGCCGGGCTCCGCGCCGACGCCGACCTGATGGTCTGGTGGCACGCGCCGGACTCGGAGACCCTGCAGGACGCCTACCACGCGTTGCGGCGCTCGGGTCTGGGCTCGGACCTGGCGCCGGTGTGGTCCCAGCTGGCCCTGCATCGGCCGGCAGAGTTCAACAAGGGCCACGTGCCGGCGTTCATGTCCGACGACGGCCCCAAAGCGCACCTCTGCGTCTACCCGTTCGTGCGCAGCTACGAGTGGTACCTGCTGCCCGAGGAGGAGCGCCGCGCGATGCTGGTCGAGCACGGCAAGCTGGCCCGTCCGTACCCCGACGTCCGGGCCAACACGGTCTCGTCGTTCGCGCTGGGTGACTACGAGTGGATGTTGGCCTTCGAAGCCGACCAGCTGCACCGGATCGTCGACCTGATGCGCGACCTGCGGGCCGCCGCGGCCCGCCGGCACACCCGGGAAGAGGTGCCGTTCTACACCGGTCGCCGCCGCGAGCTGGCCGAGATCCTCAGCACCTGGTAACCCACTCCGGACCGACGGCGAGGGCTCAGGTCAGGAGTCGGCGGGCTCGAAGGTCATCGACACGGAGTTGATGCAGAAGCGCAGGTCGGTGGGGGTGTCGTACCCCTCGCCCTCGAAGACGTGCCCGAGATGGGAGTCGCAGGTGGCGCACCGGACCTCGACGCGCTTGGTGAACATCGTGCGGTCCTCGATGTAGACGACGCGGTCCTCGGCCAGTGGGGCGAAGAACGACGGCCAACCGCAGTGGCTCTCGAACTTCTGGTTGCTGCGGAACAGCTCGGTGCCGCAGGCACCACAGCGGTAGACGCCCTCGGACTTGTTGTCGGTGAGCGCACCGGTGAACGGCCGCTCGGTGCCCGACTCGCGGAGCACCTTGTACGCCGTGGGTGACAGCTGGGCGCGCCACTCGGCCTCGGACTTGAGCACCTTGCCGACGCCGGCCGCCGGCGACTGCTCCGTCTGGTTCTGCTGGGTCATGTGTCTCTCCTGGGGTCTGTTCGAGAACAACTCCCCGGAGCCTATGTCGTGTTTCCCAGGTTCGACGGTCCTAAGGTGATGCCATGCCGACCCCGAAGGTGGAGCTGCAGATCGGCGAGCGGACCGTGCACGTCTCCAGCCCCGACAAGGTCTACTTCCCCGAGGTGGGGCTGACCAAGCTCGACCTGGTGCACTACGTGCAGGCGGTGGGCGACGGCATCCTGGCCGCGCTGAGGGACCGTCCCACCACGATGGAGCGCTGGCCCGGAGGCTTCCGCGCCGACGCCAAGCTCGCCACCCGCGACGACCCGCACGGCGACGCGTTCTACCAGAAGCGGGTGCCCAAGAACATGCCCGATTGGGTGCAGTCGGCAACGGTGAGATTCCCCTCCGGTCGGACGGCGGTCCAGGTCTGTCCGACCGAGCTCGCGACGATCGTCTGGATGATCAACCTCGGCACCCTGCGCTTCCACCCCTGGCCGGTGAGCAGGGGCGACACCGAGGTGGTCGACCAGCTCCGGATCGACCTCGACCCGCAGCCCGGCACGGACTTCGCCGACGCCGTCCGGGCCGCCTACGAGCTGCGGTCGGTGCTGGCCGACGCGGGGCTGGAGGGGATGCCCAAGACGAGCGGCGGGCGGGGCGTGCACGTCTTCGTGCCGGTGCAGGGAGTCGACTTCATCGGCTCCCGACACGCGGTGATCGCCCTGGGTCGCGAGCTCGCCCGTCGGATGCCCGACCAGGTGACGGTCAGCTGGTGGAAGGAGGAGCGGGGTGCGCGGATCTTCGTCGACTTCAACCAGATGGCGCGCGACCGCACCATGTCCTCGGCCTACTCGATCCGCCCGACCGCGACCGCCCGGGTCTCGGCCCCACTGACCTGGGACGAGCTGGGGGACTGCACCCCCGACGACTTCACCGTGGCGACGATGTCGTCGCGGTTCGCCAAGGTCGCCGACGCCTGGGCCCCGTTCTACGCGTTCGCACCGGGCGATCTCAGCACCGCGCTGGAGTGGTACGAGCGTGACGCCGCCAACGGGGAAGGCGAGCTGAACTATCCGCCCGACTACCCCAAGATGCCCGGCGAACCACCCCGGGTGCAGCCGTCGAAGAAGGTTGCCGCCAACTGGGCCGACACCGACGGCTGAGGACGCTGTGATGATCACCGTTCCGAGGTAGCTCCTGCACGCGGGCGTCGGGCCCGATCACACCCGGAGCAGGGAAAGGTGGAGACTCCACGACATGTTGCTGCCCGTGATGCCACCCGTCTCGCCCATGTTGGCCAAGTCGGTCAAGGAGATCCCCGACGGCGAGGTCAGCTACGAGCCGAAGTGGGACGGGTTCCGATCGATCATCTTCCGTGACGGCGACGAGGTCGAGATCGGCAGCCGCAACGAGAAGCCGATGACCCGCTACTTTCCCGAGGTGGTCGAGGCGGTCATGCTGAACTTCCCCGAGCGGTGCGTGATCGACGGCGAGATCGTCCTGGTGCAAGGGGATCGGCTCGACTTCGACGCGTTGCAGCAGCGCATCCACCCCGCCGCGAGCCGGGTCACCATGCTGTCGCAGACCACCCCGGCGAGCTTCGTGGCGTTCGACCTGTTGGCCCTGGGCAACGACGACCTGACCGGACGGCCGTTCGCCGAGCGTCGAGCTGCTCTCGAGGGAGCGTTGGAGGATGCGCAGTCCCCGGTCCATCTGACGCCGGTCACCACCGACCGCGACCTCGCCCAGGAGTGGTTCTCCCAGTTCGAGGGTGCCGGGCTCGACGGGGTGGTGGCCAAGCCGCTGTCGATCACCTACCAGTCGAACAAGCGGATCATGTTCAAGATCAAGCACGAGCGCACCGCGGACTGCGTGGTGGCCGGCTACCGGGTGCACAAGAGCGGACCGGACGCCATCGGCTCGTTGCTGCTCGGGCTGTACACCGAGGAGGGCGTGCTGGCCAGCGTCGGGGTCATCGGCGCCTTCCCGCTGGCCCGGCGCAAGGAGCTGTTCACCGAGCTGCAGCCGATGGTCACCACCTTCGACCACCACCCCTGGGCCTGGGCCCAGCAGGAGCAGGGAGCACGTACGCCGCGCAACGCCGAAGGCAGCCGCTGGGCGGTGGGCAAGGACCTGTCGTTCACCCCGCTGCGGCCCGAGCTGGTCGTCGAGGTGCGCTACGAGCACATGGAAGGCGCGCGATTCAGACACACGGCCCAGTTCAACCGGTGGCGGCCCGACCGGACCCCGGAGTCCTGCACCTACGCCCAGCTCGAGGAGGTCGTCACCTTCGATCTGGCCGACATCTTCACTGATCCGGAGCTGCTGACCCGCTGACCCCGAGATCAGCCCCGCCAGCCGTACGGCAGGTAGCGGGTCGGGCGGGTGACGTGGCCCGAGGTGCCGATCTGCTCGACCAGGCAGCCCGGCAGTCCGGCCACCGCCGACGCCGACGGCTCCGTCCGCCCCTGGATCGGGACCGACGCCTCGACGCCGGCGAGCAGGCCCCGGCCGTACGCCGTCTCCGCGCCGATGCTCATCGCCCGGGTGGCATTCCCTGCGGTCCGGGCGCCCACTTCGTTGTAGACCCAGGGGACGTTCGACAACAGCTGCACCAGGGCCAGATTGCCCGGCTCCAGCGGCGGACGACCGGTGAAGGTGTTCTCGGCCACACGGACCGACCCCTGCGCGGTCGTCCGAGCCGCGGCGATCGTGGTCGCGTACTCCTGGCTGCGCGTGGCTACCGCGGCGTGGTGGTAGGTGGTGCGGTGGTTCCCGTTGCCGCGGTACATCGGGTGCTCGCGACCGGCGTGCTGCACCCCCCGCTGGCTGTAGGTCGCCTGGAACGATGCGGACTGGCTGTGATCGTCGTGCACGCTGATCGCCAGGGCGGCATGGGCGCGGTTCGCGATCGCGGCCCGATCGGCCAGGCTCACGCTGCTCAGGGCGCTCCGTTTGGTCAGCGTGACGCGGTAGCCGTCGGTCTTCAGGGCCGCGCCGACGCAGCTGCTCACGTCCCACATCTCGAAGATTTCGGGGTAGTTCGGGTAATCGATGTCGCGCAGCCCGTTCGTGGTCGTACCACGGATCGTGGAGCCGCTGTGGCCCGGGTCGATGACGATCATGGGGGCCGGGGAGGTGGCCCGCGCCGAGGCGTCGATCTGCGACCCGGACGACGACGGCAGCACGGTCTGATTCGGCCCGTTCCCGATCGTCGGCAGGGCCACCGCGGACGACATCACCGATCCGAGCGCGACGGACAGGCCGACGGCCACCGCCGTCCGCCGAGCTGCTCGTCGTGTCATCACCGCTCCTTGGTCCGACCAGTGCACCGTCGGGCGATCATGCCTCGTGCTGGACCGACACGCCAATCCACCGCGTCGCTCGGCAGTCAGCGGGTGATCGTCAGCGGGTGATCGTGTAGCGGGTGAAGACGGCACCGTCGTCGGCGTGCAGCAGGTGGGCCAGCTCGAGGGTGGGGTTGGGCACCAGGGGTGCGCCGGCCACCGTACGGCCGCCGTCCCCACCGACCATCCGGGCCGACAGGGTGAGGCACACGTCGTCGACCACCCCCGCGTCGAGCAGCCGGTGATTCAGCCCGGCCCCGCCCTCACTGAGGATGCGCGGGCAGCCACGGTGCACCAGGTGAGCCACGGCGGCCGCGACCGGCACCTGGTGGTCGGCAAAGGTGATGACCTCGATACCGACCGAACGCCACCGGCTGAGCTCGTCCTCCAGGTGGTCGTCGGTGGTCATGATCAGCACCGGTCCCTCGTGATCACCGGTGGGGGCTATGGCCTGGTCCAGGTCGAGGCTGGCCGAGATGATCGCCAACAGCGGAAAGGGTTGTCGGCCGAGCCGACGACGGAGATCGAGCTGCCACGGGGCCAGATCGATGGCGCGGTACCCCTCGATCCGTACGGTCTGGGCGCCCACCAGCACGACGTCCGCGTGGGCTCGCAGGGTGGCGAACACCCGCTGGTCCGAGGGTGTGTTGATCGACCCGGACCGGCCGTCGTCTCCCTGCGCCGAACCGTCCAGCGTGGCCACGAAGTTGGTGCGCACCCAACCGTGCCGTGGGGCCGGGTGGGCGTAGAGCCGGTCCAGATCGTCGTTGCTCGCCAGGGTTCCCGACGGTCCTTCGCCACGGTCGAAGTCGACCATGATCGCCGGGAGGGGAGTCGGAGCGGGCGGGGTCGTGTCCACATCCGCAGGGTACGGGGCCAGACTGGCGGCCATGAGCAAGCAGATCCACAAGACCGAACGACTCTCCGACGTGCTGCGCCTGCCCCCGGGTCCCGTCGAGCTGACCAGCTTCGACTCACGGGCCACCCCGGGCTTCGACGGCAAGAAGAAGCATGTGGATGAGGCGTACGCCAACCTCGCTCCCGGGCTCGAAGATCATCAGGAGCGCTTGTTCGCGGCCGGCCGCGCGGACGTCGCGAACGCCCCGCGCGTGCTGGTCGTGCTGCAGGGCATGGACACGGCCGGCAAGGGCGGGGTGATCCGGCACGCGATCGGGCTCGTCGATCCGCAGGGCGTGGACATCACCGCGTTCAAGCAGCCCACCGCGACCGAGAAGCGGCACGACTTCCTCTGGCGGATCCGGCGGAAGCTGCCGGACCCGGGCACGATCGGGATCTTCGACCGGAGCCACTACGAGGACGTGCTGATCGTTCGGGTGCACGATCTGGTGCCGGAGAGCGAGTGGTCGACGCGCTACGACCTGATCAACGAGTTCGAGGCCGAGCTCACCGCCGCCGGGACGACGATCATCAAGTGCTTCCTGCACGTGTCCGCCGAGGAGCAGCGCGAGCGCCTGCTCGCGCGGCTCGACAACCCGGCGAAGTACTGGAAGTACAACCCGGGCGATGTGGTCGAGCGAGGGCTGTGGCCGGCCTACACCGAGGCGTACGAAGAGGCGCTGGAACGGTGCAACAGCATCCAGGCGCCATGGTTCGTCGTCCCGGCGGGCCGCAAGTGGTACCGCAACTGGGCGGTGGCCCAGCTGCTGCGTGAGCATCTTGTCGGACTCAACCTGCAGTGGCCCGAAGCCGACTTCGACGTCGAGACGGAGAAAGCCCGCCTCGCCTGACGCGCTGCTGACCCCGTGGCCCGCCGCGCCCAGCTGGCCCACCGGGCCGATCAGTCAGCTCCTGTCCGACACACCGCAAAACGCCGGGAGAACCTGACTGGTCGACGTCAGGTGGTCCAGGGGGAGGGGTAGTAGACGGCGAGCCCGGCGGGGTCGGCGGTGGCGGCTTCGGCCCGGAGGGCGGGTTGCAACTGCGGTCCCCAGCGCCGGTTCAGGTGGTCGAGCGCCTCGACGAAGCCCCTACCCGGCCAGCGGGCCGGCAGCAGCTCGGGGGGAAGGGCCGGGTCGGAGAGCTGCAGAGCCAGCAACCGGCGGTAGAGCGCGTGCCATCGGGTCAGACCCGACCAGCAGGTGTCCGGCAACGTCGCGTCGGTCGCCCGCAACCGGTCGTTGGCGTCCCGGTACTGACCGGCGAGCGCTTCGAGGTCCCAGGCGTCTCTGGTCATCGCCCGGGCCGCACTCAGATCCTCGGGCTGGACCGTGGCCGCGTACATCCGACACCCCGCGGGCAGCCCACCGAGCAGTCCCGAGAACCGTTCGCGCCGGTCCTCGGGACTGATCAGCACTCCGGCTCGGAGCAGGCCGTACCCCGCGTAGTCGGCGGCATAGCGGATCCGGTCGCGGATCGCCCGATGCTTCTCGGGGACGTCGTAGATCAGGGCGTGAAAGCGACCCGACCAGCCCACCTCCGCCGCCGTGCCCGCGACCCGCTGGTAGCCGGCCAGTGACGCCGGGCTGAGCTGGTAGACCGCGTACCGCCCGCTCCGGTGGCTGATCAGCATGCCGCGGGCGGTCGAGGTGGTGAGCAGGTTGCGGGCGGCCGACTCGGCCGTACCCACGGCGTCGAGCATTATCAGCAGCACCGGTCCGGGCAGGGCGATGGCGCCGAGGGCCCCGAAGACGAACCCGACGTCCAGGCTCTTAACGCTGTACCGGTAGCGGTGACCCGTCACATCTGCTCCACGTTTCGCGAATTCCTTGCTGCCGCGGACACCCTGTCACGAGCATGGATCCCGTTCACCCCCCGCTCGGAAACTGCTGCTCGGAAAGGTCGACATCATGTCCGCTCGCAACCTCCACGCCAACGGGGCCGTCTCGGGCGGGCTCGCCGCCGCGATCGCCATGGGCGTCGCACAGGTCATCTTCCTGGCGATCGGTCTCGGTCCGCTCGGCGCGCTCGAGTACGGGCTGTCGCTGGCGGCGATCGCCTTCGGCGGGACGTACGCCGGGGTGTTCTTCGTCGGGCGCGCCCGGCGCGGACGGGTAGCCGCCGGCTCCGCCGTCCCTCAGTCCTGACCGCCTCCGTCCCCGACCGCCTCTGTCGTCGCTGACCGGTCAGATTTGGTCCGACACACCGCACAAAGCCGGGAGAACCTGCCTGGTCGGCGTCAGGCCCCGACGACGCTGAGGTGGCGGACGGGGGACGGTTCGACGTCGGCGACCAGCGGCTCGAGGTCGATCAGGTCCATCGCGGCCACCACGTAGCGGGTGAGGATTGCCTCGACCACCTCGGGCTCGGCGCCCAGTGAGGTCGAGACGGCGATCGCACCGGCATCGTGGGCCTGCTCCACCGAGCGGAGGTACGACGCACCCGGGGCCGCGAACCAGCTGCCGACGGCGATGTGCCGACGGCCCTCGGCGCGCAGGGTCCGCACGGCCTCGGCTGTGGTCGGACCGGAGGTCCTCCCGAAGGCTGTGACGCACGGGAGCTTGTGGTGGTTCGCCCACTGCCGGGCGCGGCGGGCGACCAGCGCGTTGCTGCGCACGTCCGGGCTGCCGGCGCACGCGAACACCAGGCCGTCGAGCTCGCAGACCCGCCGTTCCCGGAGCGCCTCACGCAGCCGGCGGTCGAGCACCGGCAGCAGCGAGGTCTCGGGGCCGATCGGCCGGGACGCGGTCACGGCGAGGTTGGGGTAGGTGCTGCGGATCTGACCCAGCACGGGGGCCACCTCGTCGGAAACGAACGCCTCCGAGAGCACCAGCGGCACGAAGACGGCCTCCTGAACCCCCTTCTTGGCCAGCGTACGGGCGACCTGCAGCCCGGTGGGCGGGTTGTGCTGAAGGAACGCGATGTGGACGTCGAGCTCGGGTCGCAGCGCGAGCAGGCTCGCGCGGAGCGCGTGGCTGACCTCGATCGAGCGAGGTTCGCCACTGCCGTCACCGAACAGGACGAGAGAGGGAGCGGTCATCGGAGGTAGTCCGTTTCTTGGTCAGTGCGCAGGGCGGGTCGGTGCACGTGGAGGTCAGCCGAGGGTGGTGGGTCCGGCCATGCCGGCGCCCAGGGTCCAGCCATCGGCGTCGTCGACGATGATGAAGGCACCGGTCGCCCGGTGCTCCCGGTAGGGATCGATGGGAAGCGGTGCGGCGAGCGCGATCCGCACCCGACCGATGTCGTTGAGGCCCAGCGTCGTCGCCGGGTGCCAGGTGGGCCGTGCTCCGGCCACCCCGGCCTGGTCCAGGTCCAAGACGTCGCCGATGTGCGTGACGATGCCCTTGACCACGCTGGTGCCGTGCTGGATGAGCACCCGGGAGCGCTCAGCCAGTTCGCGTTCAGCCAGCCAGCAGACCGTACCGGAAATCTCCCGAGCAGGCGCAGGCGGTGACTCGGTCGAGGCGATGATGTCGCCTCGTGAGACGTCGATGTCCAGACCGTGGTCACCGGTGATCCGCAGGACGACGGACTGGCCGGCGATCGCCTGCTGCAGGGGTCCGTCGGGGGTGTCGATGGCCGCGATGGCGGCGTGCGAGCCCCGCGGGAGAATCACCACCCGGTCCCCGACCGCGATCCGCCCGGACTCGAGCTTGCCGGCGTACCCGCGGTAGTCCGCGTCGACGTCCGGCGTCTGAGCGGCCCAGGCCGGTAACGGGGCACCCTGGGGACGGACGACCTGCTGGACGGGGAAGCGCAGCTCCTCGGAGCTGGTCCGCCGGGTGTCGTCGACGTTCTCCAGGAAACCCAGCACGGTCGGGCCGTCGTACCAGGGCATCCGGGCGGAGCGGGTCACCACGTTGTCGCCCTCGGTCGCGCTCACCGGGATGGTGTGGATGTCGGTGATGCCGTAGCTTCGGGCCAGCACGGCGAAGTCGGTGGCGATCGCGGCGAAGACGGTCTCCGACCAGTCGGCCAGGTCGATCTTGTTGACCACCAGCACGATGTGCGGCACCCGGAGCAGCGCGGCCACGGCGAGGTGGCGACGGGTCTGCTCGACGACCCCGTTGCGGGCGTCGACCAGCAACACGATCACGTCGGCGGTGGAGGAGCCCGTGACGGTGTTGCGGGTGTACTGCACGTGGCCGGGGCAGTCGGCCAGGATGAACTTGCGCACCGGGGTGGTGAAGTAGCGGTACGCCACGTCGATCGTGATGCCCTGCTCGCGCTCGGCCCGCAGACCGTCGGTGAGCAGCGCGAGGTCGGCGCGGTCCAGCCCGCGTCGCTTGCTGACCAGCTGCACGTGGTCGAGGGTGTCGCTCTGCACCGAGTTGGTGTCGAACAGCAACCGGCCGACCAGGGTGGACTTGCCGTCGTCGACCGATCCGGCCGTGGCGAGCCGGAGCAGCGTACGCCCGGCGACGGCGCCGTCGCGGCGGCCGGCGGTGAGTGTGGACATCAGAAGTACCCCTCGCGCTTGCGGTCTTCCATCGCGGCCTCGCTGAGCCGGTCGTCGGCGCGGGTCGCGCCGCGCTCGGTGAGCTGGCTCAGCCCGACCTCGGTGATGACATCGACAACGGTGGTGGCGTCGGACAGCACCGCGGCGGTGCAGGACATGTCGCCCACGGTGCGGTAGCGGACTGACCTGAGCGTCACCTCCTCGCCGTTGTTCGGCGGGGTGACGCGGGTCTTGGCGATCCACATGTTGTCGCGGCTCATCACCTCGCGCTCGTGGGCGTAGTAGATGCTCGGCAAGGAGATCTTCTCGGCCGCGATGTAGTCCCAGACGTCGAGCTCGGTCCAGTTCGAGAGCGGGAAGACCCGGACGTGCTCCCCGGGCAGGTGGCGCCCGTTGTAAAGCGACCAGAGCTCGGGACGCTGGTTGCGGGGGTCCCACTGGCCGAACCCGTCGCGCAGGCTGAACACGCGCTCCTTGGCCCGGGCCCGCTCCTCGTCGCGTCGACCACCGCCGAATACCGCGTCGTGCTTGCCGCGGGAGATGGCGTCGAGCAGCGGCACGATCTGCAGCGGGTTGCGCGTCCCGTCGGGGCGTTCGCGTAGCCGCCCGTCGTCGATGTAGTCCTGCACCGAGGCCACGGTGAGCTGGGCGCCGTAGAAGTCCACGGTCTCGTCGCGGGAGGTCAGCACCTCCTCGAAGTTGTGGCCGGTGTCCACGTGCAGAACACCGAACGGGATCGGCGCGGGCCAGAAGGCCTTGGCCGCCAGATGCAGCATGACGACCGAGTCCTTGCCGCCGGAGAAGAGCATCACCGGCGCGGCGAAGGTCGTCGCGACCTCGCGGAAGATGTGGATGGATTCGGACTCGAGGGTCTGCAGCTCGGTCAACGGCGTCACGGTCGTGCTCATCGAGTCACCCCCGCCGCGGATTGCCGGCCGTCGGGTACGCCGGCGGTGTCGAGATCGAGCTCCTCGGTCAGGGCGCTGACCAGCCCGAGCGAGAGGGCCACAGCGTGCTCGAGGCTGACCTGGTGGGTGTCGATCACCAGCTCGGCGGACCCCGGCGGCTCGTACGGATCGTCGACGCCGGTCATCCCCGACACCTCCCCGCGGCGCGCCTTGGCGTAGAGACCCTTGACGTCGCGCGACTCGGCCACCTCCAGCGCGGTCGACACGTAGACCTCGGCGAAGGGCACGTCGTGGGCCTGGTGGGCCGCCCGCACCTCGTCGCGGGCCGCGGCGTACGGCGCGATCACCGGGACCAGCGTGAGCACCCCGTGGGTCGACAGCAGCCGCGCGACCCAGCCGATGCGGGACACGTTGACGTCGCGGTCGGCTCGGCTGAAGCCCAACCCGGCGGACAGGTGGGGGCGTACCTCGTCTCCGTCCAGCACCTGCACCCGCGCCCCGGCGGCGCTCAGCTCGGTGGCCAGGGCGCGCGCGATGGTGGACTTGCCGGCCGAAGGCAGCCCGGTGAACCACAACGTGGCTCCGGTCTGGGCTCTGGTCACGGGGGTCTCGCTCTCGTCTTCTCGATCGGTGAAGCCGGTCGGGGTCAGGGGTGTGGGCAGCAGCGGCGCGCTGACCGGCGGCGCGTTCACCGGTGGATGCCGCACTCGGTCTTGCCCAGCCCCACCCACCGGCCGCTGCGGGGGTCGTCGGTGGCCGCCTTCTGGGTGCACGGCGCGCAGCCGATGGATGGGTAACCGTCCTCCAGCAGGGGGTTGGTCAGCAGGCTGTTGGCCTCGATGTAGGCCGCGACGTCGGCGTCGGACCATCGGGCGATTGGGCTGATCTTGATCAGCCTGCGCCGGGGCTCCCAGGTGACCACCGGGGTGTCGGCCCGACGCGGGCTGTCGGCCCGCCGGACGCCGCTGGCCCAGGCCCGGTAGGGCGCGAGCGCGCGGCCCAGAGGCTCGACCTTACGCATCCCGCAGCAGGCGTCGGGGTTGGTGGCGAACAGGTCCGTGCCGTACGCCGCGTCCTGCGCCGCAACGCTGAGCTCGGGCGTCACGTTGATCACGTTCACGTCGTGCACGGCCATCACGGCGTCGCGGGTGCCGATGGTCTCCACGAAGTGGTACCCGGTGTCGAGGAACACCACATCGATGCCCGGCCGCGCCTGCTCGGCGAGACGGATCATCACGGTGTCGGCCATCGAGGAGGTGATCACCAGCTCGGAGCCGAACTCAGCGACGGCCCAGGCCATGATCTCGGTTGCCCTCGCGGGCTCGAGCTGTTCGGCCCAGACCGGGGCGAGGGCAGCGAGCTCCGCGTCGGTACGTTGCGCCGCCGGGGTGTCAGCGGGGGGGTGGGTGCAGGCGCTCACGGCGTGACACCCTCACCCGAGATCCGGCGGCTCACCAGACCGTGGAAGACCACCGAGAAGGCGCGGGCGCAGCTGCGGCACTCCCAGCCTCCCTCGGCACGCGGGAAAAGGGTCTCCTCCCCGCAGAACGGGCAGTAGTTGGTCGCCTGCCGCGTCTGATGGCTGGGGGAGTGAGCGTCGCCGCTCACACCAGGACCGCCTCGTCGGCGCGGGTCGCCCACTGCGCGAACCGCTCACCGTCGTGACGGTCGGCGAGGTAGGCCTTGGCCACGCGCTCCACGTAGTCCGGGAGCTCGGCGGCAGTCACCTTGTGGCCGCGGAGCTTGCGGCCGAAGCCGGCGTCGAGGCCCAGGCCGCCACCGAGGTGGACCTGATAGCCCTCCACCGGGTCACCCCCGGGGCCCGGGACGAGCTGGCCCTTGAGCCCGATGTCGGCGACCTGGATCCGGGCGCAGGAGTTGGGGCAGCCGTTCAGATGCACGGTGATGGGGGTGTCGAGGGCGCCCAGCCGGGACTCGAGCTCCTCGGTCAGCGACTGGGCGCGGGCCTTGGTCTCCACGATGGCCAGCTTGCAGAACTCGATGCCGGTGCAGGCCATCACCGACCGCCGCCAGGCGCCCGGCTTGCTGGACAGGCCGAGGGCCTCGACGTCGGCGACCAAGCCGTCGAGCTCGGCCGGGCTGACGTCGAGAACGAGCAGCTTCTGCATCGGGGTGGTACGGATCCGGGAGGACCCGTGCGCCTCGGCCGCCGCGGCCAGGTCGAGCAGCAGCTGCCCGCTGACCCGGCCGGCCACCGCGGAGAACCCGACGTAGTGGTTGCCGTCGTGCTGGGCGTGAGCGCCCACGTGGTCACCGGGCTTGTCCGGGGTGACCGGCGCGGGACCGTCGATCAGGGTGCGCGACAGGTACTCCGTCTGCAGCACCGCGCGGAACTTCTCCACGCCCCAGTCGGCGACCAGGAACTTCATCCGGGCCCGGTTGCGCAGCCGACGGTAGCCGTAGTCGCGGAAGATCCCGACGATCCCGGCCCACACCTCGGCGACCTCGGCCAACGGGACCCAGGCGCCCAGGCGCTGGGCCAGCATCGGGTTCGTGGAGAGACCTCCACCGACCCAGACGTCGAAGCCAGGACCGTGCTCGGGATGCTCGACCCCGACGAAGGCCACGTCGTTGATCTCGGGGACGACGTCTTGGCTGGGGTGTCCGGTGATGCCGGTCTTGAACTTCCGCGGCAGGTTGGAGAACTCAGGACTGCCGATGTAGCGCTCGGAGATCTCGGCGATCGCCGGGCTGCCGTCGACGATCTCGTCCGCCGCGATGCCGGCGACGGGGCTGCCGAGGATGGTCCGCGGGCAGTCGCCGCACGCCTCGGTGGTGGTGAGACCGACGGCCTCGAGCCGACGCCAGATCTCGGGCACGTCCTCGACCCGGACCCAGTGCAGCTGAATGTTCTGCCGATCGGTGACGTCGGCTGTCCCGCGGGCGAAGTCCACTGCGACCTGACCGATCACCCGCACCTGCTCGGTGGTGAGGGCGCCACCCTCGACCCGGATCCGGAGCATGAAGTACTCGTCGTCCAGCTCGTGCGGCGCCATCGTCGCGGTCCGACCGCCGTCGATACCGGGCTTGCGCTGGGTGTACAGGCCCCACCAGCGAAACCGACCCCGCAGGTCGGACGGGTCGATGCTCGCAAAACCGCCCACGGAGTAAATCGATTCGATCCGCTCACGGACGTTGAGCGGATCGTCGTCCTTCTTGGTCTGCTCGTTGGAGTTCAGCGGCTCGCGATAACCCAACCCCCACTGCCCCTCGCCCTTGCTGCGTCGCGCCCTCGGCGTGCCGGCGGGGACCGGTCGGGTCGGCCTGCGGGACGGGGCCTGGGGGCTGGCTGCTGTCTCAGTGCTCATAACTTCCTCAAGATCTTTCGTCGGTCGTCGGGTCGGCGCGAAGGGGGCGGCGGGACTCGCCTCGGGTCCTCGGGGACGTACGGGCTGCGGGGCCGGATGCGCAGGGGGTACGGGTCAGACAGCGCGACAGATCATCGACTTCATCCGACCGAGGTCGATGAAGTGGCGCACCGTCCGCCACGAGGCGAGCCAGCGGGATCCGGGCGTAAGGCTCGGGCCGGCGTGGGTGCGCATGGGAACCAATCTCGGCCAGGTGGGAGGTCGAATCAAATCAAAATCTCACCTTATGATACGACCATCCACATTCCGAGACGTCAGTGCCGGGATCGCCTGGTCTTGGACTTCTTGGGCATCCGGTTCAGCAAGGCGTCGCCGCTGGCCCGGGGTCGGACCGGGACCCGGGGGGCCCGGTCGGGGTCACGAGAACTGCCGTCGTGGGCGGTGAGGTCGGCGGTGAGGATCTGCTGGGTCTCGGCGTGCGGGATCCCGGACAGCCGCGGCCAGACCTTGTCCAGGGCCGCGTTGAACGCTGCGCCGATCAGGACGGCGATCGAGATCAGGTAGAGCCAGATGAGCAGGGCGATGGGGGCCGCGAGCGGGCCGTAGATCGAGCTGTTGCCGACGGACCTGGTGAGGACGATCCGTAGCAGGGTGCTGCCCAGGAGCCAGACGGTGACGGTCAGCGCGGCGCCGGGAAGGTCGGCCCGCCAGCGGGTGCGGACCGGCACGGACAGGTGATAGAGGGTGGCGAGCAGACAGACCGAGCCGAGCAGCACGACCGGCCAGTAGAGGGCGCCGATGATCGCGAGCCGGGCGGGTAGCAGCTGGTCGATGAGTCCGGGCCCGGCCAGCACCAGCGGGAGCAGGATGACCCCGGCGATCAGGAAGACCACGTAGAGCCCGAACGCCAGGGCGCGCGCGGCGACGATGCTGCGGTGGCCCGCCATGCCGTACATGATCGTGATGGTCTCGATGAACACGTTGAGCGCCCGCGAGCCCGACCAGAGCGCGATCACGAAGCCGATCGAGATCACCGAGAACCGACCGCCGCCGAGCACGTCATCCAGGGTCGGTTGGATGACCGAGGTCACGGTCTGCTGGGTCAGGGCGCGGGAGGCCAGTGCGAGCACCTGGGCCCGGAAGTTGACCACCTGGTCCACGGCGAAGGTCTGGGCGACGAAGCCGATGGCACCGGCGAAGGCGAAGACCAGCGGCGGCAACGACAGGATCGCGAAGAACGCCGCCTCGGCGGCGAGGCCCGTGACGCGGTAGCGGAAGCAGACGCCCGCCGTCTGGGCGAGAATGCTCCAGACCCGGCGGAGGACGCTGGACGCACGATCACGCGCGACCCGGGCGGCCGGGTCGGACGACGGTCGCACGGCCATGGCGCCAGCCTAGGGGAGGCGGCCAGCCCGACCCCGCTGCGCGCCCGCCCGACGCGCGCACCCCGACGAGCGGCGGTCGGCTGGACGCGTGGGACACCATGGGGTGATGACCTCGCTGCTCTCGGACCGACCGCTGATCCTCGTCCGTCGGCCCTCACCGCAGCTGGCCGCCGGCGAGCTGACGCACCTGGCGCGGTCCCCGATCGACCCGGACCTGGCGCTGCTGCAGTGGGAGGGGTACGTGGACGCCTTTCGCGACCACGGCTGGGACGTCCGCGAGATCGAGCCGGCCGACGAGCACGGCGAGCAGACCGTGCTGATGTCGGCCGACGCGGCGCGGACCACAGACCTGCTGCGGGGGCGGGGTCTGGAGGTCGTGACGGTCCCGATCAACGCGTTGCGGAGGACCCCGCCAACGCTGCGTTCGTGCGCTCCGCACCCGGCGCCACGGTCGTGGGCCCCGGATCGTCGTCGGCCGGGCCGTGGTCGTCGATCATGGTCGTCTCGTCGAACGGTCGCTCCCCCGCCAGCACCGCGTTCAGCTGTTCGTGGTCCAGCGACTTGGTCCAATGACCGACCAGCACGGTGGCCACGGCGTTGCCGGAGAAGTTGGTGAGCGCGCGGGCCTCGGACATGAAGCGGTCGATCCCGACGATGAGCCCGACACCGTCGACCAGGTCGGGACGGTGCGAGGCGAGCCCGCCCGCCAGGGTGGCCAGTCCGGCGCCGGTGACCCCCGCCGCCCCCTTGGAGGCGATCATCATGAACACCAGCAGGGAGATCTGCTCGGACAACGAGAACGGCTTGCCCAGCGCGGAGGCGATGAACAGCGAGGACATCGTCAGGTAGATCGCGGTGCCGTCGAGGTTGAACGAGTACCCGGTGGGGACGACCACACCCACGGTCGGCTGGGCCACGCCCGCGTGCTCCATCTTGGCGATCAACCGGGGTAGCGCCGACTCCGAGGACGAGGTCGACACGATCAACAGATACTCCCGCCCGAGGTAGCGCAGCAGCTTGAAGATGTTGACGCCGGTGAACGCCTTCAGGATCAGGCCCAGGATGACGAAGACGAAGATCGCGCAGGTGGTGTAGAAGCCGATCATGATCACGGCCAGGGCCTTGAGCGCATCCACACCGGTCTGGCCCACCACCGCGGCGATCGCACCGAAGGCGCCGATCGGGGCCAGCCACATGATCATGGACAGGACGCGGAAGACGAGTCGCTGCAGGTGGCCGATCCCGACGAGGATCGGCTTCCCGGCGGTGCCCATCGCCTGGGTGGCGAAACCGACCAGCAGGGCCACCAGCAGGGTCTGCAGGACGACCTCAGAGGTCAGCGAGGAGAACAGCGTGGTCGGGATCATGTGCAGCAGGAACTCCGAGGTGCTGCTGGCCTCGGTCGGCGCCTGGGCGGCACCCTTATCCGCCAGTTCCTGGGTGAGCTGCAGCCCTCGGCCCGGATGCAGGATGTTGCCGACCACCAGACCGATGGCCAAGGCGACGGTGGACATCACCACGAAGTAGCCCAGGGCCAGGCTGCCGACCCTGCCGACCTGGGCGGCGCTGCGCAGCGAGCCGATGCCGAGCACGATGGTGCAGAAGATCACCGGCGCGATCATCATCCGGATCAACGAGACGAATCCCGTGCCGATGGGCTTGAGCTGGACGGCGACGTCGGGGAAAGCGAAGCCCACCCCGATGCCGAGGGCGACCGCCACGACGACGGCGACGTAGAGGTAGTGCGTGCGGTCCTTGCGCTTCGCCGGAGCGGACGCGGCGGGAGGTGCGGAGGCCATGTGTTCTCCTCGTTGAGTCGGGGCTGGTCACCGGAGTATCGACAGCGCCGGGACGCGTTGTCTCGTTGTGGTCGTTGAGTTCACAGACCTGGGGCGGGGACGGGTGGAGAATGCGCCCATGGGGCAGCGACGTCGGGCACCGACGGCATCCTTGGCGCGGCAGATCCTGCTGCTGCAGCTGCTGCTCCTGGTGGCCGTGATCGGCAGCAGCATGGCGCTGGCCTACACCGACGCCCGGCGCGACGCCCAGGTGCGGGCCACCGACCGCGCCGTGGCGGTCGCGGTCACGGTGGCGGACAGCCCGGTGATCGACGAGGCGCTGGCCGGCAGCGACCCGTCGGCCCGGCTGCAGCCGTACGCCGAGTCGGTCCGGACCGACTCGGGCACCGACTTCGTGGTGATCATGACCCCGACCGGCCTCCGCTATACCCACCCGAACCCGGCCAACATCGGCAAACCGTTCCTGGGCTCGATCGGCGCGGCGCAACACGGACAGGTGGGCACCGAGGAGTACGCCGGCACGTTGGGACCCTCCGTGCGCGCCGTCGTCCCGGCCCTGCGTGGCGGCAGAGTGATCGCCCTCGTCGGGGTCGGGATCACGACGGCGAAGGTGAACGCCTCCGCGCTGGCCACGGTGCCGGTGCTGGGCGTGGCGGCGCTGGCCGTCCTCAGTCTGGGCATCGTCGGCGCGTTGTTGATCAACCGGCGGGTCCGGCGTCAGACTCACGGACTCGGGGAAGCCGAGCTCGGTCGGATGTTTGAGTTCTACGACGCCGGCCTGCGGTCGATCCGCGAAGGGTTGCTGCTGCTGGACCACGATCAGCGCATCACCCTGCTGAACCCCGAAGGCGCTCGGCTGCTGGGGGTACCCGAGTCCGTCGCGGGGCGGCCGATCGGTGCGGTAGGGCTGCCCGAGAGCCTCACGCAGTCCCTGGTGGGTACCGAGCGGGGCAACGACGAGCTGCACCTGGTCGGGGATCGGGTCCTGGTGTTCAACCACCGTTCGGCGGGCGGCCCGGGAGCCTCCCTCGGGTCGGTGGTGAGCTTCCGCGACCGGACCGAGCTGCAGGCGCTCTCCGGTGAGCTGGACACCGTCCGGGGGATGGCGGAATCTCTGCGCTCCCAGGCGCACGAGGCCTCCAACCGCCTCCACACGGTGGTGTCGTTGATCGAGATGGGTCGCCCCGACGACGCGGTCGAGTTCGCCACGGCCGAGCTCGAGCTCGCCCAACGGTTGACCGACCAGGTGGTGGACGCCGTGGACCATCCCGTGGTCGCCGCACTCTTGCTCGGCAAGACCGCGCAGGCCGCCGAGCGCGGGGTGACCTTGCGGATCAGCCCGGGGTCCTACCTGAGCGAGCTGGGGATCGGTCCCGACGACGCCGTGACGGTGATCGGCAACCTGGTCGACAACGCGATCGACGCCGTCTCGGAGCCGGTTCGCTCCGGCCCGGGTGATCCTGACCTCGCGCGGCTGGTCGAGGTGGAGCTGGCGGTGGACGCCGGGCAGTTCGCCGTCACGGTGAGCGACAACGGACCCGGGATCGGTCCCGCCGAGCGCGAGCTGGTGCTCCGGCGTGGCTGGTCGACCAAGATCAGTTCCGACGGTCTCGGCCGCGGCCTCGGACTCGCTCTGGTGGCCCAGACCGTACGACGGCACAGCGGCGACCTCGAGATCACCAGCTCGGCGTCCGGCGGCGCCCGGATCGCCGTCCGGATCGCCCTCGCGGCGTCGCGCCCAAGCTCGTCGGCCCGGCCGCGGCCATGACGTACCGGGTGCTGGTGGTGGAGGACGAGGCCCTGGCCGCCGAGGCCCACGCCCACTACGTCGGTCGACTGAGCGACTTCGAGCTGGTGGGGGTGGCCCGCTCGGGCCGCGAGGCGGTGGGAGTGGTCGACACGTCGGCCGTCGACCTGATCCTGCTCGACATGCACCTGCCGGACGGACACGGCCTGGAAGTGCTGCGGGCACTGCGGGCGGCCGGTTGCACGAGCGACGTGATCGCCGTGACGTCGGCCCGGGAGCTCGAGGTGGTGAAGCGGGCGGTCGCCCAGGGCGTGCTCGCCTATTTGCTCAAGCCGTTCACCTTCGCGGGGTTCCGGGCCAAGCTGGACCGCTATGCCGACTACCGACGCCGGCTCGATGGCCAGCGGAGCACCGTGAGCCAGACCGAACTCGACTCGATGATGGCGTCGCTCCGCCCGACGGCTGTCGACGCCGCGCTGCCGAAGGGACTCAGTGCGGGCACGCTGGAGCTGGTCCGGGAGTCGCTGGCGCGCGTCGGGACCGCGAGTGCCGCCGAGGTGGCCGAGCGGACGGGTACGTCACGGGTGACGGCGCGTCGCTACCTGGAGTACCTCGGCACCCTCGACCTGGTCCGGCGGGTCAGCCGGCACGGGACCGCCGGCCGACCCGAGATCGACTACGTCTGGCGCGGCTGAGCCGACCCGCCAGCTCTTGCCGGCTCTGGTCGGCGTGTCGGCCAGGACGTGACTGGTCGGCGGGCAGGGCGCGGTCTGGGCCGGGAACCAACTGGTCTGCTGCTGGGACGCTGCAGCAACGATGCCGTCCAGGAACTGGACGCCCCAGGTGTGAGGGGCCTCACCCCCGGGATCGACCTGCCGCGGGAACGGAGGCCCGACCGAGATCGGTGTGCCCCAGGTCATAACTCGCTAGGTTAATACCAGTAACCATACTGGGCTACGGTCATGCCACCCCACTCGCTGGTCTGGTCGGATCGGTGCGAACTCCGAGGAGGACTGCGTGAGCGCGGACGCGGCAGATCCCGAGGAGAAGCCGGTCGTGCCGGTGTTCTTCCTCTCCGACAGCACCGGTATCAGCGCCGAGACGATGGGCAACGCCCTGCTGCTGCAGTTCCCCCAGCTGCGCTTCGAGCGGCGGCTGATCCCCTTCATCGCGACCGTCACCGAGGCGCGGCGGGTGGTGGCGATCCTCGACGCGGCGATGGCCGGGCCGGTGACGCCGCTCGCCTTCACCACGGCGGCGACCGACGAGATCCGGCTCGAGCTGCGGCGCTCCCGAGTCCCCCTGATCGACTTCTTCGACATCCATCTGCAGCGGGTCGAGTCGATCCTGCACACCTCAGGTGCCCGCGTCGCTGCCCGCCTGCACGGAGTCGGTGACGTGCAGCGCTACAACACCCGGATGGCCGCCGTCGAGTACGCCATCGAGCACGACGACGGACAGAGCCTGCGGGCCCTCAACTCGGCTCAGGTGATCTTGCTCGCGCCGTCGCGGTGCGGCAAGACCCCGACCACGATGTACCTCGCGCTCCAGCACGGCGTCTTCGTGGCCAACTACCCGCTCGTGGACGAGGACTTCGTCGGCGACGAGCTACCGAGACCGGTGCGGGGACTGCGCGAGCGCTGCTTCGGCCTGCTCACCACGCCGGCTCGACTGGCGTCGGTGCGCCAGGAGCGGCGACCCAACTCCCGCTACGCCTCGCTGGAGCAGTGCACCTACGAGCTGCGACGGGCCGAGCAGCTTTTCGCCGCCCACCGTCTCCCGGTGATCAACTCCGCCACCAAGTCGGTGGAGGAGATGTCCACCGTGATCCTGCAGACGTTGCATCCCCACCCATCCAGTCCCCCCCGATCCGGTCAGCACCTGACCAGCAGTCAACCCGAGAGGAACCGAGCATGACCCACCCCACCAGCATCAAGTGGTTCGCCGAGCTGAGTCTGGCCGACCTCGAGTCGGTGGGCGGCAAGAACGCTTCGCTGGGCGAGATGATCTCCCAGCTCGCCTCGGCCGGCGTCCGGGTCCCGGACGGCTTCGCGACCACCGCGGACGCCTACCGGCGGTTCGTGGGGGAGACCGGTCTCGCCGAGCGGATCAGTCGCCGGCTCGCCGACCTGGACACCGACGACGTGACCCGGCTGGCCGAGGTGGGCAAGCAGATCCGCGCGGCGGTGGTGGCCCAGCCGTTCCCGGCCGACCTGGAGACCGAGCTGCGGACCGCCTACGAACGGCTGGTCGGGGACGACGCCGAGCTGTCGGTTGCCGTCCGGTCCAGCGCGACGGCCGAGGATCTGCCCGACGCCTCCTTCGCCGGCCAGCAGGAGACCTTCCTCAACATCAGGGGGATCGAGGCCGTGCTGGTCGCGGTCAAGGAGGTGTTCGCCTCCCTCTACAACGACCGGGCCATCGCGTACCGGGTGCACCACGACTTCGACCACGACGCCGTCGCCCTGTCGGCCGGGATCCAGCAGATGGTGCGCTCCGACCTCGGTACCTCCGGGGTAATGTTCACCCTCGACACCGAGTCCGGATTCACCGATGCCGTGTTCGTCACGGCGTCGTACGGCCTGGGCGAGGCCGTGGTCCAGGGTGCGGTCAACCCCGACGAGTTCTACGTCTACAAGCCCGCCCTGAACGCCGGTCGACCCGCCATCCTCAAGCGGGGGCTGGGCGACAAGGCCATCATGATGACCTACACCGACGACGCGGCGGTGGGCCGGACGACCGCCTTCGTGGACGTCGACGCCGACCGTCGCCGCCGGTTCAGCCTGACCGACGCGCAGGTGACCGAGCTGGCCACCCATGCGGTCGCCATCGAGGAGCACTACGGCCGGCCGATGGACATCGAGTGGGGCATCGACGGTGTCGACGGGCAGGTCTACATCCTGCAGGCGCGGCCGGAGACGGTGAAGTCGCGGCAGCCGGTCGGCGGCGTCGAGCGCTACACGATGCAGGAGCGCGGTGACGTCAGAATCGAAGGTCGGGCCATCGGACAGAAGGTCGGCGCCGGGCGGGTCAAGGTGCTCGCCTCGGTGTCGGACATGGCCAGCTTCGTGCCCGGTGACGTGCTGGTGGCCGACATGACCGACCCGGACTGGGAGCCGATCATGAAACGCGCCAGCGCCATCGTCACCAACCGGGGTGGGCGCACCTGTCACGCCGCGATCATCGCCCGCGAGCTGGGGATCCCGGCGGTCGTCGGCACCGGTCGGGCCACTCAGGAGCTCGCCGACGGACACGAGGTCACCGTGTCGTGCGCCGAGGGCGACACCGGCTACGTCTACGAGGGACTGCTGGACTTCTCGGTGCAGACGTCGGGGGCCACGACGATGCCCGAGCTCCCGGTGAAGATCATGATGAACGTTGGTACGCCGGACCAGGCCTTCTCCTTCGCGGCTCTGCCCAACGAGGGGGTCGGGTTGGCGCGGCTGGAGTTCCTCATCAATCGCCAGATCGGCATCCACCCTCAGGCGCTGCTCGAGCTCGACCGCCTCGACGAGCCGCTGCGCACGACCATCGAGGACAAGATCGCGGCCTACCCCGGTCCGCGGGAGTTTTTCGTGTCCCGGGTCGCCGAGGGCGTGGCCATGATCGCCGCCGCCTTCGCCCCCAAGCCGGTGATCGTCCGGCTCTCGGATTTCAAGTCCAACGAGTACGCCAACCTCGTGGGTGGTGAACTCTACGAGCCGCACGAGGAGAACCCGATGATCGGTTACCGCGGGGCCTCGCGCTATCTGTCGCCCGACTTCGCCGACTGCTTCGCGCTGGAGTGCGAGGCGCTGCGTCACGTGCGTGACGTGATGGGGTTGACCAACGTCAAGATCATGATCCCCTTCGTGCGCACCGTCGCCGAGATCAAGGGCGTGGTCGAGCTGCTGGCCACCCACGGGCTCAGGCGCGGCGAGAATGACCTGCAGGTGATCATGATGTGCGAGCTGCCGTCCAACGCGGTGATCGCCGACGCCTTCCTCGACCACGTCGACGGCTACTCCATCGGTTCCAACGACATGACTCAGCTGACCCTCGGTCTCGACCGGGACTCGGCGCTGGTGGCCGCATCCTTCGACGAGCGTGACCCGGCCGTGAAGTTCATGCTTCGCGCGGCGATCCGAGCGTGCAAGGCCCGCGGCAAGTACGTCGGCATCTGCGGCCAGGGTCCGAGCGACCACCCGGACCTGGCCGAGTGGCTGATGGCCGAGGGGATCGAGAGCATGTCGCTCAACCCCGACACCGTGGTGAGCACGTGGCTCCGGCTGGGGTCGACCGAGCCGGTGACCATCGCGTAGCGCTGCGGCCGATCTCCCGAACGGTTTTGCTGCCGAACGCGGTCTGGAGCCTTTGGGCGTCGGCCGTAATGCGTCGGGTTCGACACCGAATGGGGGCGGAGATGACGACACCGGTAGTGCATCCCCACGGGGCCCAGCCCGAGGCCCGGGGAGTGCCTGGGGGGCCCCTCACGATCGTCGACGAGCGCCGAGGGGTTATAAACGAGTTCATGGACTTTCGTTACCTCGGCAACTCCGGGCTCAAGATATCCGAGATCACCTACGGCAACTGGCTGACCCACGGCTCCCAGGTGGAGAACGACCAGGCGATGGCCTGCGTCAAGGCCTCCGTCGAAGCCGGGATCACCACCTTCGACACCGCCGACGTCTACGCCAACACCAAGGCCGAGACGGTGCTGGGGGAGGCGCTGAAGGGCGAGCGGCGCGAGTCGGTGGAGATCTTCACCAAGGTCTTCGGGCCCACCGGACCCAAGGGTCCCAACGACACCGGTCTCTCCCGCAAGCACATCCTGGAGTCGATCAACGGCTCGCTGACCCGGCTGCAGACCGACTACGTCGACCTCTACCAAGCGCATCGGTTCGACTACGAGACCCCGCTCGAGGAGACGATGCAGGCCTTTGCCGACGTCGTCCGGATGGGCAAAGTGCTCTACGTGGGGGTCAGCGAGTGGACTGCCGACCAGCTGCGCGACGGTGCGGCCCTGGCCAAGGACCTCGGCGTCCAGCTGATCTCGAACCAGCCCCAGTACTCGATGCTGTGGCGGGTCATCGAGGGTGAGGTCGTACCGACGTCGAAGGAGCTGGGGATCAGCCAGGTCGTCTGGTCACCCATTGCCCAGGGTGTGCTGACCGGCAAGTACGTGCCGGGTGCCGACCTGCCCGAGGGCTCGCGTGCCACCGACGACAAGGGTGGGGCGGACATGATCAGCCGGTTCATGAACGACGACGTGCTCGGGCGGGTGCAGAAGCTGAAGCCGATCGCCGAGGAGGCCGGCTTGTCCATGGCCCAGCTGGCCGTCGCCTGGGTGCTGCAGAACGAGAACGTGGCGACCGCGATCGTCGGCGCCTCGCGGCCCGAGCAGGTCTTCGACAACGTGGCGGCGGCCGGGGTGAAGCTGCCGGCCGAGGCGCTGACCAAGATCGACGAGGCGCTCGGCGACATCGTGGTGACCGATCCGGCCAAGACCCTCGACAGCTCGCCGAAGACCCGCGACGCCTGACCGTCACGAACATCCGGACCGGTGCGTGTGCTGTGCGCCTGAGCGGAAGGGGTGGTGATGGCGTCCGACCACGTTCGGCCCGGGAACGCGCACCGTGAGCGGCGGGACCTTCGCGTGGTCGATGGCCGAGCCCTGCCGCTCGCCGGTCTGTTGCTCGCCACCGGCGCCGTTCACCTGCTGCGTCCCGGCACCTTCGATGCGGCGCTCCCCGACCAGCTCCCAGGCTCCAAGCGGGCCTGGGAGGTGGGCTCGGGTCTGGCCGAGCTGGCCTGCGCCGCCCTGTTGGCCACTCCGCGGACGCGTCGACGGGGCGGTTACCTCACCGCCGCACTGTTCGTCGCGGTCTTCCCCGGCAACCTGCACATGGTCCGCACCGCCCGGACCTCCCGCGCGCGCCTGATCACGCTGGCCCGGCTGCCCCTGCAGGTGCCGCTGGTGTGGTGGGCCTGGAGGGTCGCTCGCCCCGGTGCTCGGGCCGCTCGCTGAGCCTCACCGGTCGCCCCTCAGCGGTCGCCCCTCAGCGGTCGGCCAGGGGGCTCTTCTTCCGGGGAAGCCAACGGTCGGTCAGCAGGCCGAGCAGCCAGCCGTACGAGCTCGGGGCGATCCGGACCATCAGGTCGGGCAGGTGGGCCGAGAGTCCGATCAGCACGCGGCCGCGGCGTCGCTGCACCCCGCGCAGGATCGCCTCGGCGGCCTGGGACGGCGGGATGCGAAGTGCCCGGTTGATGCTCGAACGCCCGGCCTTGATCTTGGCGGCGTCGGCCCCCGCGCTGACCCGGGCCTCAGTGGCGATCCGGGTCGCGATCCCCCCGGGGTGGACGCAGGTCACCCCGATCTGGTCCACCAGCTCGTGGCGCAGCGACTCGGTGAAGCCGCGTACGGCGAACTTGCTGGCCGCGTAAGCCGTCTGGGTGGCGGGGGCGATCAGTCCGAAGGCGCTAGAGATGTTGACCAGGTGCGCGCCGGGATGAGTCCGCAGCACCGGAACAAGGTGATGGCACAGGGTCACCACGGCCCGGAAGTTGATCTCCAGCAGCCAGTTGAACTCCGCCAGGCTGAGCTCGTCGAAGGTGCCGGCCAGCGCGACGCCGGCGTTGTTGATCACCAGGGTCGTCTCGGGGTGGTCCGTGGCCAGCCGGGCGCCCAGCCGGTCGGTGGCGTCGTGGTCGGCGAGGTCGGCGACCACCGGGGTTACCGTGAGCTCGGGGTGCGCGGTACTGATCGTGGCGCTCACCTCGGTGAGTCGGTCGACGTGCCGGTCGACGAGTACGAGGTGACTACCGCGGTCGGCCAGGGCGAAGGCGAGGGCCTCGCCGATGCCACTCGCGGCTCCGGTGACGACGGCGGTGCCGTCAGCGAACTGGTAGTCGATCATGGTGGTTCCGTTCTGCCGCTGGAATGGTCATCGCCCGGGTGAAACGGACGCCGTCGGCGAGGGGGCCGAACCGCATCAGCAGCACGTCACGGACGTAGTTCTGATGCAGTCGCCAGGGCGCCCTTGGCCCCTGCTTCGGCAGCGCGTCCACGCTGCGCAGCACGTACCCCGCCTGCAGGTCGATCAGCGGCTGCAGTCCGCGCCGGTGCAGGCCGGTCGGGACGACCGGCGTCACGCTCGCGTAGCCGCGCCGGTCCAGGTGGGTGAGCAGTCGGCAGACGTAGCGGGCCACCAGATCGGCCTTGAGTGTCCAGGAGGCGTTGGTGTAGCCCAGGGTGAGGGAGAAGTTCGGTACCCCCGACAGCATCATCCCCTTGTAGGCCAGGGTGTCCGCGGGCTCGACCGGGCGGCCGTCGACCACCAGCGCCATGCCGCCGATCACCATCAGGTTCAGACCGGTGGCGGTCACGACCACGTCGGCGGGCAACTCCGCACCGGAGCCCAGCCGGATCCCCGTGGGGGTGAAGCGTTCGATGCGGTCGGTGACGATGTCGGCGCGCCCGGCGCTGATGGCCCGGAAGATGTCGCCGTCGGGAGCCGCGCACAACCGCTGGTCCCACGGGTTGTAGGTCGGCGCCAGGTGGGTGTCGACGTCGAAGTCGACCGGCAGCTTCGCCACCACGCCCTTGCGCAGCAGCGCTTTCATCGTCTCGGGTCGACGTCGGCTCAGCTGGAAGATCGCGATGCTGGTCAGGACGTTCTTCCAGCGCACCAGCCGGTAGGCCACACCGGTCGGAACCCGGCCCCGCAGTCGGTCGGCGGTGTGGTCGCGGGAGGACACCGCAGCGATGTAGGTCGGAGAGCGCTGCAGCATGGTGACGTGCGCCGCCCGTTCGGCGAGCTTCGGCACCAGGGTGACGGTGGTGGCCCCGCTGCCGATCACCACCACCCGCTGGTCGGCGTAGTCGAGGTCCTTGGGCCAGTGCTGGGGGTGCACGATCTGGCCGGTGAACTCCTCGCGGCCGGGGAAGGTGGGGGTGAAGCCCTCGTCGTAGCGGTAGTAGCCCGAGCAGACCGAGAGGAACCCGCAGGTCATGGTGGTCTCGGTCGTCTCCGCCGAGCCGGGGTCGGTCCGACGGGCGGTGACCGTCCAACGGGCGGTCTCGCTGCACCACGCGGCCCGCACCACGCGCACGCCGTAGCGAACGAGCCGGTCGACGCCGTACGCCTGGGCGGTGTCGCGCACGTAGGCCAGGATCGACGGCCCGTCGGCGATGGCCTTCGGTGAGGTCCAGGGCCGGAAGGCGTACCCGAGGGTGAACATGTCCGAGTCGGACCGGATGCCGGGGTAGCGGAACAGGTCCCAGGTGCCGCCGATCGCGTCCCGGGCCTCCAGGATCGCCAGGCTCTTGGTCGGGCACTCCCGGCGTAGGTGGCACGCGGCGCCGATCCCGGAAAGGCCCGCGCCGACGATCAGCACGTCGACGTGCTCGACCTCGCGGGGGTGCCGCGCTGCCTCAGGCACGCGGCATCACCTCGGCCCCGGCCCAGACCGTCCGGCGGACCCGGGACGGGTCGTGCTCCACCCGGTCGCCGTGCGGGTCGAAGATCATCGTCGCGCGGTCCTCGCCGAAGACGGGCCAGCCGGGCCCGGGGGAGAGGTCGCGGACAAACGCCACCCAATGGTCCCGCAACCGGGTGCCGAGCTCGCGCCGCTCGGGCGTGAGGCGTCCCCGCAGCAGCACGGCGGACAGACCGGACCAGCCCCACAGGTAGGGGAGCTCACTGGCGTGGGTGGCCCCGAGCACCGGCACCGCGGCGTCGAAGCGGTAGAAGTAGGTGGAGCCGCCCGCGGCCTGGTGCCGGTTGGCGTACCCCTGGGTGCCGAGGGCGAAGTTGACGTCGGTCCCCAGCGCGCGCAGGCCCGTCGGGGAGCTCGGATAGGCAGCCAGGATCGCCGCGGTGCGTTCGGCGCCGAGGGCCTCGTGCAGCCGGGCCGTGATCGCCGGCCGCGTGGTGGGCATGATGTCACCGGGCAGCAGGTGGAACAGGCTGACCTCGTCGTGGGTATGACCGGCGAGCAGGGCGATCTCGGGGCGGGGTACGGCGCGGGCCGCGTCCACCGACGCCGGCACGATGTCGTCGTCGAACCAGGGTGCGGCCGGCAGCGTGTTGCGGACGGCTTTGGCCACGGTGACCTGGGCCGCCAGCAGCTGTGCGGCCGGCAGCTCGCGCAGCCGTCGACCCGCGTCGGGACCGAGCTGCAGCTCGGCCGCGTAGCGGTGCGCCACCTCGAGGCTGACCTCGGGTCCGTGGATTAGCGTGTAGGAGCCGCTCTGCATGATCGCCGCGCGAAACAGGCCGGCGGTCTGACTGGCGGTGGTCAGCAGCGCCACCGAGATCGACCCGGCTGACTCACCGGCCACGGTGACCCGGTCGGGGTCGCCACCGAAGGCGGCGATGTTGTCGCGGACCCACTCCAAGGCGGCGATCTGGTCGCGCAGGCCCAGGTTGCTCGGGACGTCGGCGTCGGTCACCGCCGCGAGGTCGGCGAACCCGAAGACCCCGAGCCGGTAGTTGACGGTGACGACGACGAGGTCACCGAGCTCGGCGAGCTCGGAGCCGTCGTACAACCCACCACTGCCGCCGGTGAACGCACCGCCGTGGATCCAGACCAGCACCGGTCGCGGTGCACCGGGAGCCGACGGGGCGTAGAGGTTGAGGTAGAGGCAGTCCTCGGCGACTCCTCCCAGCTGCCTCAGCGGCGTGGTGAGCGATCCGGACTGGGTGGCGGCGTGACCGAGCTGGGTCGCCGACCGGGTTCCGGTCCACGGCGGTACCGGGTCGGGGGAGCGGAAGCGCAGGTTGCCGACCGGGGGCGCGGCGTACGGGACGCCGAGCCACTGAGTGATGGGTCCACGCCGACGACCCGCGATGGTCCCGGCGTTGACGTCGACCTCGTGCTCGTTCACCGACCCAGTGTCCTCCGTCGCCCGGAAGAACGACGTCCCGACCCGGTCGTCGATTACCCGGAAAGGGCGGTCGCGCCGAGAATGCGTCCGTGAGTACGCCGAGAGTGCGCTGAACAACCGTCACGCGCCTCCCCGAGGTTGCTCACTGCAGTCTCGCGTCAGCTGACGGCATCGGGCGCAGCGGTTTGCGTGGTGATCGGCAGCGGAACCGTCAGCGCCGCGTCGATCCGGTGCCGCAGCACGGCTGCCATGTCGACGGTGTCGGGGGCGAGCAGCCACTGCACCTGCAGCCCGTCCATCAGCGCGATCAGCTCGACCGCGAGGGTGGCGGGATCGGTTCCGGGCCTCAGCCGACCGGCTTTCTCGACCAGCGAGACGGCGTGCTCGATGTCGCGACGGGACGTTGCGTAGCGTGCGACGAAGTAGGCGTGGGCCGGATGGGTCGGGTCGCCGGCTTCGGCGGACAGCACCGCGTAGAGATTGACGATCGCCGGGATCGTCGCGTTGTGCTCGACCAGCGCGACGAGGTCCGCGAGAATCCGCACTCCGTCGCTAGGGGCCCCGCTGCGCTGCGCCACCCGGTCGTGGTCGATCCGGTCGCGGGCCGCCAGGACCGCCTCGAGCAGGCGCTCCTTGGTCGGGAAGTGGTGCAGGAGCCCAGCCCTGGAGATCCGGGCCACGTCCGCGACCTGCACCATGGTGGCGGTGCGGTACCCCACCCGGCCGAAGAGTTCAGTGGCCGCGGCGACGATGGCGTCGCGGCGCACGTTGCCCTTGGCGTATCCGCCTGACCGCGGACCGGGAGTCGGAGCGGAGGTGTTTGGTACGGGGGTACCGGGAGTGACCGGTTGTTCCACGGGAGTGCCTCCTCACGGGCCGAGCGGACCAAAACAGACAGGTGTGTCGGTATTCATGCTAGGGTAGCCCACAGCTCAACGGAGCCGCCGTGATTCCTCGCCTTCGGTTCTGCACCCGTACACCGTGCCGCACGCCGGCACAGCTCCTCCTGTGGAAGGACACCATGACCAACGCCGCCCTCTCCGTCCAGCTCTACGCCGTCCGCGACGCGCTCACCGCCGACCTCGACGGCACCTTCGCCCGGCTGGCCGCCATGGGCCTGAAGGACGTCGAGGCCTTCGCCTTCGTCGGCCGCGCCGCACAGCTCAAGGAGGCGGCGGACCGGCACGGGCTGCGCGCGCGGACCGGTCACGCGTCGATGCTCTCCGAGGGTCTCGGGTTCGACGACCCGGCTCTGGCCGCCGACCAGGACGCGGCGCCCGGGCAGGACAAGGTCTTCGCCGCCGCGACGACGCTCGGGCTTGAGATCGTCATCGACCCGTTCGTCGCCCCCGACCGCTGGCTGAGCGAGGACGAAGTCACCGCCACCGCGAAGCGCCTCAACGCGGCGGCCGAGCGCGCGGCCGATCACGGCCTGCGCGTCGGCTACCACAACCACGCCCAGGAGTTCGTGGCGTCCTTCGGCGGGGTCTCGGCCTACGAGTTCTTCGCTGACCAGCTGCGCGACGACGTCGTACTCGAGATCGACCTCTACTGGGCCGCGACAGGCAAGCAGGACGTCACCGCGCTGCTCGGTCGGCTCGGTGACAAGGTCAAGGCACTGCACCTCAAGGACGGCGTGATCGGTGACAACCCGTTCCTGCCGGGTGCGGCCCGGATGGACGCGACAAAGCTCGATCAGCGCCCGGCCGGCCAGGGTGACCTGCCGTTACTCGACTACCTGGCGGCGGCTCCGGCCACCGAATACGGCGTGATCGAGTTCGATCACTACGCCGGTGGCGACATCTTCGACGGCATCGAGGCGAGTGTGAAGTACTTCAACGCGAACGGCCTCGCGTGATTGCCGGGCAGGAAACCGGGTCGAGACGCGGTTAGGGCTGGGCCGGACTGGGGTCGGACCGGGCCGGACTGGGGTTGGACTGGGGTCGGACCGGGTTCGTGGGTGCGGATTTGGTCGGCCAGTTCTTCGCCGGCCGCCGGGCTAGATCTTCGCCGCCCGGCCCGGCCTGACGCTGGCGGAGACCATGGGCCAGGGCTACCTCGCCTGACCCGGGACCTGGCGCCCCCGGCTGGGGCGACACCGACGACAACCGGTTTGACGTGTGTTGGTGGGACGTGGGGTGCGCGAATAGGTCCACGCACCCCTTCAATCGCTGACGCACCGTTTCGCTCGCTCGCGCACCGTTCCGCGTGGTTCGCGCAGCCCTCCGCGCGCTCGCGCACCGTTTCGCTCGCTCGCGCGCCGTTCCGCGCGCTCGCGCGCCGCTGCGGCGCGCTTACGCACCTCTGCGCGCGGCTCGCGCACCCCTCCGCGCGCTCACGCACCGCTGCGGTACTGACGCACCTGCAGGAACCGGTGCGTCAGCACCGCAGGGGTGCGTCAGCACCGCAGGGGAGCGCGCAGCATCCCATGTAGCCCGGCACCGCATGGGTGCGTCAGCACCGCAGGTGAGCCCGGCACCGCAGGGGTGCGTCAGCACGCATTCGTCAGGGTGCGTCGATCGACACGAGTGTTCACACCGTCTCGGCCTCGGGAGGCTACCTACGAACGCGCTAATGGCTGAGGTTGGGGACCGCTGCCGGGCAAGCTGACACACCAGCCAGACGGTCGAGGTCGTGGGCTCAGTCGACGCCGTACTTCTGGTGGGCGACACCTACAACCCGCTCGCGGCCACGCCCACCTGAACGGGCAAGCGCCCCCCGAGCAGGCGTTGGTGGAGGTGTCGGTGGCGTACGGTCAAGCAGTGAGCGATGCCAACGAGATCGCCCGTCGGAAGCGGCGGAGCAACCGCGCGGTCGTCGGCGGCGTGAGCTCGATGGTGATGGCTCTGCTCGTGAGTTCGCTCGACGTCGCCCCGTTGCTCGCCACGACCGCCGGGGCCGTGGTCGGCTTCGTGTTGCTGATGTACGGCGTGCACGTCGGCTGGCTCATCTTCTATGACCGCGAGGACGACGGCCCGCCGAGCTGAGCGTCGTCCTCGACCTCGAGCCGCCTCGCCTGATAGCCCGCCGCTACGAGGTGGCCCCGGCAGCGGCTGCGGGAGTCCCGGCGGGTGCGCCGGCCGTTGCGGGTGCGTCGAGCACCGCGGGAGCGTCGGACGCTGCGGGTGCACCGGTCGTTGCGGGTGCGTCGGCTGGGGTGGGATTGGTGTTCTTCACGTTCGACGCGGCGGTCAGGCCCAGGCCCGTGCCCAGGAACGCGATGACGGCCAACGACACCCGCAGCCACACCGGCTGCCCCAGGCCGGCCGTGGAGAACCCGATCTGGATCGCGCCGGCCGCGAGGGTGACGAGGGAGTAGAACAGATAGGTCTGCCGCCGGATCGAGGGGGTCAGGATATCGGTAAGCGGGTTTTCCATGGTGTCTCCTGGGTGATGCGTCGGGGTTGACGACGGTGCGGATGGGCTGGGCCGGCGTCGTGCGGGTCCGTTTGTCCGGAGTCGACACCGGTGGCGGTAGATACCTCATCGTGGGTTTTGCGCGAGCCAATCGTCGACACGTCGAGCCTGGTCATCTCGTCGTCAGGTGCCGAAATCCAGGCGGCGGTCAGGAACTGACGAGCACGACCTCACGACACGGTTCGGCAGCTCTTGCCCCCGGCCGGCGGCCAGCAACCGCAACCCCATCCGGGGGACCGGCCGCTCAGACACCGGCCGCTCAGACACCGGCCGCCCAGACACCGGCCGCCCAGACACCGGCCGCCCAGACACCGGCCGCCCACTTCCCGGCCGCCCAGCTGCCGGCCACCCGCAGTCCGGCCGCGCGGCGCTTGCTCCGCCGCCTGCCGCAGAACGGGTGACCGTCGCCGACGTGGCGAACGCTGCTGGCGCCGTGGTCGCTGACGTCTCCGGCATCGTGACCGACGTGACCGACCTCATGGCTTCGCTCAAGGCGTTCGCCAAGGTGGCCACCAGCTCGACGCCACCACCTTCCGCGAGCGGTGTCCCACCCGTGGTGCGGCCTTTGGGATCGAGGCCGAGCTGGCGAACCTCAATGACACCGTGGACCCGCTGCCGGGCGCGGACCCGCTGGCCGAGGGTCGGGCGCCGGGCCTGCCCAGAGGTACGACGGCCTCGAGTGCAAGTCTTCGAGCTGTTCCAGCGTTGACAGCCCCAACAGCGTTGACAGCCCCAACCCAGCGTTGACAGCCCCAACCCAGCGTTGGCAGCCCCGACAGCGTTGGCAGCCCCAACCCAGCGTTGACAGCCCCAACCTGTAATGACAGGCTGCGGAGCCAGTTCAGCGCCACGTCCACGTGCCGCAGCCGCCGATTCACAGAGGAGCGATGTGACTTTCCCGGAAAGCATCGTCGTCGTCACCGGGGCCGCCGGAGGAGTCGGGCACGCGACCGCCGGCTGGTTGGCCGAGCGTGGTGCCCAGGTGTTCTCCCTGGACCGTCGCCGACCGGAGTCACCCGTCGGCACCTTCGTCGAGGTCGACGTGCTCGCAGAGGACTCGGTCGACGCCGCAGTGCAGCAGGTGCTCGACGCCGCCGGGCGGATCGACAAGCTGGTGGCGGCAGCGGGAGTCTCCGAGGAACCGACGCCGGCCGAGGAGATGAGCCTCCAGGTCTGGTCGCGGACGATCGGGGTCAACCTGACCGGGGTGTTCCTGACCTGTCAGCGGGTCGGCCGGGTCATGCTCGCCCAAGGGTCCGGTCGGATCGTCACGGTCGCCTCGATGTCCGGCGCCCACATCGTCAACGTCCCGCAGCAGCAGGCGGCCTACAACACGTCGAAGGGCGGTCTGGTCGCCCTGACCAAGTCGTTGGCCTACGAGTGGGCCGGGCGGGGCGTCCGGGTCAACGCCCTGTCGCCCGGGTACGTCGACACCCCGCTGCTCGGCAGCAAGGACGACTTGCACGAGCAGTGGAAGGCCGCCACCCCGGTCCGCCGCTTCGCCACGCCGGACGAGGTCGCCGCCGCAGCCGCCTGGCTGCTCAGCGACGAGGCCGCGTTCTGCTGCGGCACGGAGCTGTTGATGGACGGCGGCTACTCCCTCGCCTGAGTGCGAGCCCGTACCCCGGCACCCCAGCCCGTCCACCCCAGCCCGTCAACCCAGCCCGTCCACCCCGACTCCAGGGAGCACCGCAATGGACACGATGCGTGCGGTTGTCTACGACCGCCCCGGCCGGTTCGAGCTGCGCGAGGTCCCGATCCCCGAGCCAGGGCCTGGCGAGGTACGCCTGCGGGTGCTGGTCGCCGGGGTGTGCGGCACCGACGTTCACCTGCACGCGGGGGAGTTCGGGCCGAGCTACCCCCTGACGCCCGGCCACGAGTTCGTCGGTGAGGTGGTCGCGGTCGGTCCGGGCGTGGACGCGGACCTGCGGGGGCACCGGGTCGTGGTGGACAACACGGCCTCCTGCGGGCGCTGCGTGGAGTGTCGCCGGGCCCGGCCGGCTTTCTGCCTGCACCTGGTGGCCCAGGGCGTGAACGCGCCGGGCGGCTTCGCCGACTACGTCTGCACCGACGCCGACCGGTGCTTCCGCGTCGACGACCTCGACCCCGAGGTCGCCGTGCTCACCGAGCCGGTGGCCTGCGTGGTGCACGGTCTCGACGTGCTCGCGCTCGCTCCGGGCGCGGACGTGCTGCTCTTCGGCACCGGACCGACCGGTTTGATCATGACGTCCCTGCTGTCCCGGTGGGGGACGGGTCGATTGACCGTGGCGGCCCGCACGCCGGCCAAGCTGGAGCTGGCTCGCAACCGTGGGGCGGACGAGATCGTGATCATGGACGGGGCCGATCCCGACGCGGTCGGCCGCCGGTTCGCCGAGCTGGCCCCGGCCGGTTTCGATGTGGTCATCGACGCCACCGGCGCGCTGCCCGTGCTCGGCTCGACGATCGACCTGGTGCGTACCGGCGGCACGATCTTCGTGTACGGGATGACGAGCGAGTCGGCGCGGTGGCCCGTGCCGCCGTACGAGATCTTCCGCCGCGAGCTGACCGTCAAGGGGTCCTTCGCCCAGCAGTTCTCCTTCGACCGGGCCATCGCCGCGCTGCGCTCCGGGCGGGTGGACGTGACCGGTCTGATCACCCGGCGCTTCCCCCTCGAGGAGTACGCGGCCGCGTTGGACGCCGTGGGGGACAGTGCGGTGGTCAAGGCCGTCGTCGTCCCGGAACCTGACTGTGGCCACGGACCGGGTCCTGGTGGGGTGCGGCTGCCGCCTCCTTCGTCGGTGACTTGGTGACCGGCGACCGGCGACCGGTGACCCGGTGACCCGGTGACCCGGTGCCGCCGGAGGCGACCGCGGTGATGGTGCCCGACCTGAGCTGGCCGGCCACCGCCTCATCCCCGTGCTCGCCCGTGCCCGCCCGTGCCCGCCCGTGCCCGCCCGTGCTCGCCCGTGGTCGCCCGTGGTCGCCCGTGTTCGCCCGTGCTCGTCCGTGCTCGCCCGTGCTCGTCCGTGCTCGTCCGTGCTCGCCCGAGCTCGCCAGCGGGATCCGCCCGGCGTGGGCGGGAAGGCACGCTCGGGGTAGGGCTCAGGGTGCCGGGGTCACCCGCATCAGCGGCTCGTGCAACGGCTCCGACGGCGCGCGCTGCAGCGTGACCTCGAAGCGGCTGCGGTCCCCCCGGTGGTAGGCGACGAAGACCTCGACCGGACGGACGCCCGCGTAGGAGGTGCTGCGCAGCACCAGGACCGGGGCACCCGGGTCGACGCCCAGGGCCGCGGCGAGGTCGTCGGAGGCGACCGCAGCCTCGACCCCGCGGCGACCGTGGGTCAGCCGGACGGCGTAGTCGCTCTCCAGCAGCGCGTAGAGCGAGCGGTCGCTGAGGTCGTCGTCGACCAGGCCGGGGGCGAGGTCGTAGGGCAGGTAGGTGGTGACGACCACCCACGGCTCACCGTCGACGAAGCGGAGCCGCTCGATCACCACCACCGGGGCGCCGACGCCGAGCTCCAGCAGGGTGGCGATCTGCTCGTCGGCTGGTACCACCTCCTGCCGCCGGACGACGCTGCGCAGGTGCGAACCGCGGGCCGCGACGTCTTCGTAGAGGCCGGTGAGCGACTGCACCAGCCGCTCGGCCGTCTTGCGCGGGGCCACGAAGGTGCCGCGGCCCTTGACGCGTTCGACCACCCCCTCGGTCTCGAGCTCGGACAGGGCCTGCCGCACCACCGTGCGGGACACCCCGTAGGTCGCACACAGCTCGTGGTCACCGGGCAGCCGATCACCCGGCTCGAGCTCACGGTCGCGCAGCTCGGCGAGCAGGTGCTGCTTCAGCTGGTGGTAGTACGGCAACGGCGACGTCCGGTCGATCGCGCGAGCCATCTGGTCGCGCGCCATGGGCACGATCGTACGCCGTTGACGTCCTGTACGTACAGGACTACCTTTCGTGAGTGCCGTCGAGGACCGAACCCACCGTCGTGCTGGTGACGAGCCGGTCGTTCTCCTCCGGCGACCTCGACCTGACCGCCGAGCTCGAGGCCGCTGGCTGCACGGTCGTCACGGGTCCCTCCGATCACGACCTGGACACCCTGCGCCCTCTGCTGGCCGAGGCCACCGCCTGGGTGGCCGGAACCGGACCGGTGTCGGGCGCGCACCTCGACGCCGGGCCGGGGCTCAGGATCGTCGCCCGCTACGGCGTCGGGGTGGAGGCCATCGACCTCGCCGCCGCCGCCGCCCGCGGGGTCATGGTGACCAACACCCCCGGAGCCAACAGCGGGGCGGTCGCCGATCACGCCGTCGCCCTGATGCTCGCCGCCCTCCGGGACGTGCCCGCCGGGGACCAGGGGGTGCGGAACGGGGACTGGAGCGTCCGGCGGACCCGCCAGCTGGGTGAGCTCACGGTCGGCATCGTGGGCTTCGGTCGGATCGGACGCGGGGTCGCCGACCGGCTGCGTGGCTTCGGGAGCACGCTGCTCGGGCACGACCCCTACGTCAGCGCCGAGCAGTTCGATGCCGCCGAAGTGGCCGGGGTCGACCTGTCCGAGCTGGCCGCTCGCAGCGAGGTGATCACCCTGCACCTGCCGGGCGAGCAGGTCGTGGTCGACGCCTCGTTCCTCGAGCGGGTCCGACCCGGGCTGATCTTGGTCAACACCGCCCGGGCGACGTTGGTCGACGAGACGGCGGTGGCCGACGCCCTGCGGGCGGGACGGCTCGGGTGCTACGCGACCGACGTGCTCGGGACCGAGGTGACCACCACCGACGACGCCCCGCACCCGTTGCTGGCCTTGGACCTTCGAGACCGCACCGTGTTCACGCCGCACGCGGCGGCGCAGACCGTGGAGGCGGTGGACGGGATGGGCCGCGGGGCCGTCGACGCGGTGCTGGCGGTACTGCGCGGTGAGCAGCCGGCCACCCTCGTCCCGCTCCCCGGACGTGCGCGATGAGTGGCCGCGCCGGGAGCAGACCCGGCTCCTACATGGGGTTCGTCGGGGTCAGCACCGCAGGCTCGGCGATCCGTACGGTGTTCCCGCAGTGGGCCGACGCCCTCGGCCTGCCGACCCGCACCCTGGTCGGGCACGACGTCGCGCTGGACGCCCCGCCGGCCACCTACCGCGCCTTGGTGGAGCAGATCCGCGACGACCCCGACCACTGGGGGGCGCTGGTCACCACCCACAAGATGGCGGTGCACGCGGCCGCGGGCGACCTGTTCGACGAGCTCGACGAGCTGGCGGAGACCTTCGGCGAGATCTCCTGCGTCGCCAAACGGGACGACCGGCTGGTCGGTAGCGCCAAGGACCCGGTGACCGCCCGGCTGGCCCTGGAGGAGTTCCTGGGCGGGAATCACTTCGCGCGCACCGGCGGTGAGGCGTTGATTCTCGGATCCGGCGGTGCCGGGACGGCCCTCAGCCAGCAGCTCGGCGTCCGGTCCGACCTCCCGACCCGACTCACCTGCACGGCGCTCAGCCGCGAGCCGCTGGACCACGCTCGGGCGGTGCACGATCGAGCCGGGCTGCCGGCCGGCCTCGTCCGCTACGTGCAGACTCCCGACCAGGACGCCGTGGACGCGCTGGTCGCGTCGCTGCCGCCGTCCAGCCTGGTGGTCAACGCGACCGGGATGGGTAAGGATCGGCCTGGCTCACCCGTCTCGGCTGCGGTGGCGTTCCCCCCACGGGCGGTGGTCTGGGAGTTCAACTATCGCGGCCCGCTCGACTTCTGGCACCAGGCGCGTGGCCAGCAGCAGGACCGGGAGCTCGACGTGCACGACGGCTGGCGCTATTTCGTCCACGGCTGGACCCAGGCGGTGGCCGAGGTGTTCGACGTCGCGATGCCGTCGCGCACGGTCGACGAGCTCGGCGAGATCGCCGCCCGGAACCGCGGATGAGTCCCCCGACCCCTGACCACCCGCGGGTGCGCACGGTGCTCGGCGACGTCACCGTCGACCAGCTGGGCCGGACCGACTACCACGAGCACCTGTTCCAGGTCAGCCCGTTGCTGCCCGCCGACAAGCTGACCGACGAGCCCGGCAGCCAGGTCGAGGCGGCGTCGCTGCTCGGGTCCGGGTTCGCCACGATGGTCGACGCCACCCCGATCGGGCTGGGTCGGCGCCCGGCGGCGGTTGCCCGGATCGCTGCCGCCACCGGCCTGCACGTGGTCGCGACCACCGGCGCCCACCGGGAACCGCACTACGGCAGCGGACACTGGCTGCTCGATCTCGACGAGGACGCACTCGCCGCCCGGTTCTGCGCCGAGGTCAGCGACGGGATGCCCGCGGTCGACCGGCCCGCCGGAGCCGACGCCGCCCGGGGACCGGCGGGGGAGCCGGTACGGGCCGCGGTGGTGAAGGCCGGGATCGGCTACTGGAGCATCACCGCGTTCGAGCACCGGGTGCTGGCCGCCGTCGCGCGCTGCTGGCGGCAGACCGGGGCCGCGGTGATGGTGCACCTGGAGCACGGCAGCGCAGCCTTCGAGGTGCTTGCCGAGCTGGGCCAGCTCGGCGTACCGGCCGCCGCGGTCGCGCTCGCCCACGTGGACCGCAACCCCGATCCGGGCCTGCACGCCGAGCTGGCCGCGGCCGGGGCGTACCTCGGTTACGACGGCTTCGCCCGGACGCAGCGCTGGCCCGACTCGGTGCTGCTCGACTGCCTGCGGGCGACGGCCGACCGTGGCGGGGGCGAGCGGATCCTGCTGGGTGGTGACGTGGCGCGCGCGTCGCGCTACCGAGGGTACGGCGGGATGCCTGGGCTGGCCTACCTCGGCGAACGGGTCGTGCCGCGACTGTCGCACGAGACCTCGACGGAACTGGTGGACGCGGTGCTGGTGACCAATCCGGCCCGCTGGCTGACCACAGCAGATGAGTTGACAGGAGCAGCAGATGAGTGAGCAGCTGAGGCCGGTGCCGCCTGTGGTACTGGACATCCGGACCGACGAGGGTCGCCTGATCGGGTCGAACGGACGCTACGAGAAGTTCTGGCCCGACCTCGCGGGGCTCTACCGTGACGGCGCGGCCTACGCCGAACGGCTGTCCGCCGACGACGGGCGACCGGCCTACTGGGTGGAGAGCACGCGTACCGAAGACGGCCCCGGCGGGTTGATCACCGGGATCAGTGTCCTCGAGCCCGGCACCGTGGGGCAGGAGTACGCGATGACTCGCGGCCACCTGCACGCGGTCAGCGACCGGTCCGAGCTCTACGTCGGCCTCGCCGGTCGCGGCGTGATGATCTTGGAGACCCTGGACGGTCGCAGCGAGGTGGTCGACGTCGTCCCCGGCGCGGCGGTCTACGTCCCGGGTCACTGGGTGCACCGCAGCGTCAACGTCGGCAGCGAGCGCTTCAGCACACTGTTCTGCTATGCCGCCGACGCCGGCCAGGACTACGCGATCATCGAGCGGGCCGGTGGGATGAAGTCTCTGGTCGTCACGGCGGAGGGGGTAGCAGACGGGTACGCGGTGCGTCTGAACCCCGAGCACACCGGTTACGTCCAACACCGGTGATCATCTCCCACGACCTCGGCACCACCGGGGACAAGGCCACCCTGGTCAGCGTTGACGGCCGGGTGCTGGCGGCCTGCACGTCGACGTACCGCACCGACTTCGGCCCGCGGGGCAAGGCGGAGCAGGACGCCGAGGCGTGGTGGGGCGCGCTCTGCACCGCGACCCAGGACCTGCTGAGCCGAGCCGAGGTGCGCGCCGACGACGTCGAGGCGGTGTCCTTCTCCGGGCAGATGATGGGTGCCCTGCTGCTCGACGGGACCGGGGCGCCCGTCCGGCCCGCGATCATCTGGGCCGACACCCGCTCGGTCGACCAGGCCGCGACGCTGGTGCAACGCGTCGGCATGGACCGCGGCTACGCGATCACCGGCCACCGGCTCAATCCGACCTACTCGCTGTCGAAGATCATGTGGGTCCGCGACCACGAGCCGGAGGTGTTCGGCCGGTCCCGGGTGGTCGTGCTGGCCAAGGACTTCGTCGCCTACCGGCTGACCGGGGTGCTGGCCACTGACCCGTCGGACGCGTCCAGCACGAACGCCTACGATCAGGCGGCCGGCCGGTGGTCGACGGAGCTGATCGAGGCGGCCGGGATGGGCACCGAGCTGTTTCCCGAGATCGTCGCGTCGACCCAGGTCATCGGTCGGGTCACCGCCGACGCCGCCCGAGCGACGGGGCTGCGCGCCGGGACCCCAGTGGTGATGGGTGGCGGGGACGGACCGATGGGCGCCCTCGGTGCCGGGATCATCGGTCCGGACTCCGGCGCGTACGCCTACCTCGGCTCTTCCTCGTGGGTGTCGGTCGCGGCGGACGCCCCGTTGCACGACCCGCAGATGCGCAGCATGACCTTCAACCACGTGATCCCCGGGCGCTACGTGCCGACGGCGACGATGCAGGCCGGCGGGGCGTCGCTGGAGTGGGTGGTCGACACGCTGGTGCCCGACCGTGATCAGACCGATCGCTTCCCCCGCCTGCTGGCGGCGGCCGCCGACGTCTCGGCGAGCGCGGACGGGCTCTACTTCCTGCCGCACCTGCTGGGGGAGCGGTCGCCGTACTGGAACCCGGCGGCCCGCGCGGTGTTCGCCGGTCTCGCCCGGCACCACGGGCCGGCTCACCTGACCCGGGCCGTGCTTGAGGGCGTCGCGTTCAACCTCTACACCGGGCTGCTGGCGATCACCGAGAACGGGCCGCGGATCGACGCGGTGGACGCCATCGGCGGCGGCGCCAACTCACCGCTGTTCTTGCAGGTGCTGGCTGACGTGTGGGGGGTCCCGGTCACCCGGCGCAACCTCGTCGACGAAGCCACCGCCGTGGGTGCGGCGATCGTGGCGGGCGTGGGTGTCGGCATCTTCGACGGTTTCGACGTCGCGGGCCGCTTCTCCGCCGAGCTGTCGTCCTACCCCGCTGATCCGGAGCGACACGCCCGGTACGGCACGGCCTACGACCAGTTCATGGACGCGTACCGCCGGCTCGAACCCTGGTTCGACCAGCACGCTTCCTGAACCCGTCGAAGGGCCTGATCACCCCGGCGGAGCCGAGCCGTCACGTCCTGCGGACACGAGACGCCGCGACCCGACGGAGAATGGACCGTCGAGCCGCGGCGTCCGCCGCGATGATCAGCCGCTGCTGGTCAAGTGTGGCCCAGGCTCATCAGAAGATGCTGTTCGGGTCGTAGTACTCGTCGATGTTCTTGCAGCCGATACCGACAGCCTTGGTGAAGGACTCCGGCGGGTAGTCCGACGGCTTCTTGGCCCCGGTCGCGATGTCGACGGCAATCTGGAGCACCTCCTCGGCGGCC
>JBPCRP010000076.1:0-29053 GCA_050996715.1 Propionibacteriaceae bacterium | reverse complement strand
CACAGGTTCGCGATGCGAACACCACCACATCTGCGACAGACTGCCGGGGCACGCACAACGGATCGGGCGAGCCCGAACACAAGCGACAAGGCTATCTCGTGACCTGCCTACGGTCAAAAGAGGGGCTGAAGCTGCCCACCTCGACGCTCCACCGGTTTAACGCGCGGCGGGACGCAGTTCTTCCCGGAGCCCCGGAACCAGGTCGTCGCCGGCAGCCGCCAGCCGCGGCAGCAGGTCCCGCTCGGTGGTGATGGCCCGGAAGACCAGCGAGACGGTGACGTCGTGGTCGGGTCGGTGCACGACCTCGATCGGGTCGCCCGACGCCACGACCCCGGGGGTCACGACCGCAAGGTAGGCACCGGGCCGGGCGTCGGCGGTGTAGGTCTTGAGCCAGCCCCGCTCGTTCACCCAGCCGCGGAACGTGTTGCACGGAATGCGGGGGACCGTCACGACCAGCTCGACGGTGTCCCCGATCCGCCACCGCTCCCCCACCCGGGCCTCGTTGACGTCGATCCCCGACGTGGTCAGGTTCTCGCCGAAGAACCCGTTCGGCAGCTCACGGCCCAGCCGCTCGGCCCACCGGTCGAGATCCTCGCGACCGACCGCGTACACCGCCTGCTCGTCCCCGCCGTGATTCTTGACGTCCCCAATGAAGTCACCGACCAGGCCGCTGCCGAGCCCGGTGGACTTCGGACCCGGAGCCCGCACCGGGACCGGGCCGGTCTGCGGGTGCTTGTTGATCCCGGTCCACCGGGTGTCCTTGTGGGGGTTCGGCTGCGGGGACGCGAGGTTGACGGTCTGGACGTGGGCCACCTGGCGATGATACCGACCGGTTCGCTGTGGACTTTCTGTAAGTCGCTGTCCGGGCGGTGTGAGTGCCCGGTCGCGGCGCGACGTCGACCCGAGCCGATCGTTGGCGTCGGTGACCCCGAAGATTCGGGTAGGCCGATCGTCGGTGCCAACGCCGCCGGCGTCAGCCTGCTGACGTTGGGGGCCTGCGCGTCCGACGCCACCTCGCCCCATACCGCTTTTGGCGAAACGAACGCCGGGCCGGGCGGGCCGGGCGGGCAGGTGCCGCGATCTGTGGTCCTGGGGCCGGTGGTCCCGGGGGCGGTGGTCCCGGGGGGCGGTGGTCCCGGGGGCCGGTGGTCCCGGGGGGCGGTGGTCCCGGGGGGCGGGGGCGCCGCCTAGCGGAGGTGGTGCCGAGGGCGCTGACAGCTCGGACACAGAGTCCGGCGAGCTCTTCGAGGAGACCGCCGGACCCCATAGAGGCGACAGGGTCACTTGACCCAGCCCTCGGGTGTCCACGCACCCCTCCGTACGCCCACGCACCCCTCCGTCCGCTGACGCACCCCTCCGTACGCCCACGCACCCCTCCGTCCGCCCACGCACCCCTCCGGTAGCCACGCACCTGCAGCAACAGGTGCGTGGGTACGTCAGGGGTGCGTCGGTACAACCGAACGGTGCAGATCGGTGCAACCGAACGGTGCAGATCGGTCCAGATCGGTGCTACCGGCGCAGAGCGGGTGCCCGGGCCAGGTGCCCCCCACCCCCTAGTCGCTGACCGGCGGCCGGATTTCAGCTCTGAACGCGGCCGCGGGCAAAGGCGCGCCACAACCGGTCGGCGACCACGGCGAAGTTGTCGAGTTCGGCCCACGTCCACCGCACGACCTGCCAGCCAAGATCGCGCAATGCGTCCTCCCGGAGCTTTTCCCGGTAGACGGCGGATTCCACGCTCTCGCCTGGTCGACGAAGACGTCCGTACTTCGCCCGGCCGTCGAATTCGCCGAGGGTACGCAGCTCGGGCCAGGCGAAGTCGCAGCGGCCGACGACCACGCCAGCCCCGTCGGAGACGACCCACTGCGGCACGGCCTTCGGCAGGCCGTGGGTGAGGAACCGGACCCGGCTCACCGACTCCCCGACGCTCTCCGAACGGCCGTCGGCAAGGTCGATGGCGCTCCGCGCCAAGGGAACACCCGGCCAGCCACGGGCTCTGCCTAGCGCCGCCTGCAGTTGCGTTGCCGGTACGCCCAGCGCAAGGGCCCCGTCGGCGATCGCCACCCCCTGGTCGAGCCCTGAGGTCCGGGCGAGGTCGACGACCGTCCGCGCGAGCGACGTGGCGGCGTAACCGTTCACCTGCACCACCTCGCCGCGCTCGAGCGGAGCGACGTGCACGTGAACGGTCGGGCGACGGCGGCCACCGCCAGATCGGTCGCGCGTCACGTTCACCTGACTCAGCCCGCGCCTCCAGATGGGTAGCCCGTGCACGACCGCAGCCGAACCGTGGCTGAGCACCGCGTTGTCGCTGAGCAGCGGCACGGACGCCGCCAACAGGTCACGATGCTCGTCCCGCAGCTCCCGAGGCTCCCCGGTATGTCGATATGCACCTCGGCGCACCCGCTCCAGCCCGCCTTGAGCGACCAAGCTCCTCAGCTCGCCGGGACCTACACCGCGTTCGCGCCAGGTTTGCGTAGTGATGATGTCGCCCATGGACCGCAGCCTTCGACATCACGACCCCCGACGCCAGACCCACTGTGGATAACTCGGTCCTGGTGCCCGACGTGGTCTCGGGAGGTGACCGGTGCCCGTACGGCTCACGCACCCCTGCGTAGGAGTCACGCACCCCTGCGGCAGCCACGCACCCGTAGCAACAGGTGCGCCACTGCCGTAGGGGTGCGTGAGCGTACGGACCGGTGCGTGAGCGTCCCGGAGGAGTGCGTGAGCGTACGGCGGGGTGCGTGAGCGTACGGCGGGGTGCGTGGGCGTACGGACCGGTGCGTGAGCGACCGCAGGGGTACGTCCGCCACGGCGTCCTCTTCAGAGACGCCACGAGGGGCGGACTGGCCACCTGGTCCGCCCCTCGCAGCGATCTAGCCCTGGGGCTCTCGATCAGCGGTAGTCGCCGACGTCGAACTCCTCCAGCGGTACGGCGGCACCCGATCCCTGACCGAAGTCGTAGTCGAACGGGTCGTAGCCGACCATCGAGTACGCCTGCGCCTTGGCCTCGGCCGTGGCCTCCACCCGGATGTTGCGGTAGCGCTCCAGGCCGGTACCGGCCGGGATCAGCTTGCCCAGGATGACGTTCTCCTTCAGACCGACCAACGAGTCGGACTTGCCGTGGATCGCGGCGTCGGTGAGCACCTTGGTGGTCTCCTGGAAGGAGGCCGCGGAGAGCCACGACTCGGTCGCGAGCGAGGCCTTGGTGATGCCCATCAGCACCGGACGACCGGAGGCGGGGGTTCCGCCCTCGGCGACGACGCCGCGGTTGGCGGCTTCGTAGGACAACCGGTCCACCAGGTCACCGGTGAGCAGGTTCGAGTCGCCCGACTCGATCACGGTCACCCGGCGGAGCATCTGCCGGATGATGATCTCGATGTGCTTGTCGTGGATCGGGGCACCCTGGGTGCGGTAGACCGACTGCACCTCTTCCACCAGGTGCTCCTGCACCTTGCGGACACCCAGCACCCGGAGCACGTCCTGCGGGTCCGGCGTACCAGCGGTGATCTGCTGGCCCACCTCGACGCGCTCACCGTCCTCGACCAGCAGCCGCGAACGACGGCTGATCAGGTACTCGGTCGGCTCGGAGCCGTCATCGGGGATGACGGTCACCTTGCGAGCCCGGTCGCGCTCGGTCTCCTCGACCTCGACGCGGCCGGCGGCCTCGGCGATGGGCGACTTGCCCTTGGGCTGACGCGCCTCGAACAGCTCGACGACACGCGGCAAACCCTGGGTGATGTCGTCACCGGCCACGCCACCGGTGTGGAAGGTCCGCATCGTCAGCTGGGTTCCCGGCTCGCCGATCGACTGCGCGGCGACGATGCCGACAGCCTCGCCCACGTCGACGATCTTGCCGGTGGCCAGCGAACGGCCGTAGCAGAGCGCGCAGGTGCCCGAGACGGCCTCACACGTGAGGACGCTGCGCACCTTGACCTGGCGGACGCCCGAGGCGACCAGCAGGTTGATGTTGACGTCGCCCAGGTCCACCCCGGCCGGCACCAGCACGTCACCCTTGTCGTCGAGCACGTCGACGGCGAGGGTACGGGCGTACACGGCGGTCTCGACGTGCTCGTCGATGACCAGCTTGCCGTTCTCCTCGATGGCGATCACCTTGGTCAGACCGCGCTCGGTGCCACAGTCCTCCTCACGGATGATCACGTCCTGGGAGACGTCGACCAGACGACGGGTCAGGTAACCCGAGTCGGCCGTCCGCAGCGCGGTGTCGGCCTGGCCCTTTCGACCACCGTGGGTGGAGATGAAGTACTCCAGGACCGAAAGGCCCTCACGGAAGTTCGACTTGATCGGCCGGGCGATGATCTCGCCCTTCGGGTTCACCACGAGACCACGCATGGCGGCGATCTGGCGCATCTGCACCATGTTCCCGCGGGCTCCGGAGTGGACCATCATGTAGATCGGGTTGGTCTTGGAGAAGTTGGCCTCCATCGCCGCCCCGAGCCGGCTCGTCGCGTCGGTCCAGATCTCGATCAGCTCCTGGCGACGCTCCTCGCCGGTGATCAGACCGCGGTCGTACTGCTGGTCGATCTTCTTGGCCCGGTCTTCGTAGCCCGAGAGCAGCTCGGCCTTGTTGGTCGGGGTGGTGACGTCGCCGATGGACACGGTGACCCCGGACCGGGTGGCCCAGTGGAAACCGAGGTCCTTGAGGGCGTCCAGGCAATTGGCCACCTCGACCTTGGGGTAGCGCTCGGCGAGATCGTTGACGATCTGGCCCAGCTGCTTCTTGCCCACCTCGTAGTCGGCGTAGGGGTAGTCGACCGGCAACGCCTCGTTGAACAGGGCGCGACCCAACGTCGTCTCCAGCAGCACGCTGCCGTTCGCGAGCACCGGTGTGCCGGGTGGGGGAACGATGTCGCTCAGCCGCAGCTTGATCTTCGCCTGCACGCTCAGCTCACGATGATCGAAGGCCATCAGGGCTTCGGCCACGGTGCTGAACGAGCGTCCCTCGCCCGCTGCTCCGTCCACCTGCATGGTGAGGAAGTAGTGGCCGATGATCATGTCCTGGGTGGGCATGGTCACGGGACGGCCGTCGGCCGGCTTCAAGATGTTGTTGGTCGACAGCATCAGGATCCGGGACTCGGCCTGCGCCTCTGCCGACAGCGGCAGGTGCACAGCCATCTGGTCACCGTCGAAGTCCGCGTTGAACGCGGTGCAGACGAGCGGGTGGATCTGGATGGCCTTGCCCTCGATCAGCTGCGGCTCGAAGGCCTGGATGCCGAGGCGGTGCAGGGTCGGTGCCCGGTTGAGCAGCACCGGGTGCTCGGAGATGACCTCTTCGAGCACGTCCCACACGACCGGACGCTGACGCTCGACCATGCGCTTGGCCGACTTGATGTTCTGAGCGTGGTTGAGGTCGTCCAGCCGCTTCATCACGAACGGCTTGAACAGCTCCAGGGCCATCGCCTTGGGCAGTCCGCACTGGTGCAGCTTGAGCTGCGGGCCGACCACGATGACCGAACGGCCGGAGTAGTCGACGCGCTTGCCGAGCAGGTTCTGCCGGAACCGACCCTGCTTGCCCTTGAGCATGTCCGAGATCGACTTCAGCGGCCGGTTGCCCGGGCCGGTGACCGGACGGCCACGGCGGCCGTTGTCGAACAGCGAGTCGACGGCCTCCTGGAGCATCCGCTTCTCGTTGTTGACGATGATCTCGGGCGCACCCAGGTCGAGCAGCCGTTTCAGCCGGTTGTTCCGGTTGATCACGCGGCGGTACAGGTCGTTGAGGTCGGAGGTCGCGAACCGGCCGCCGTCGAGCTGCACCATCGGGCGCAGGTCCGGCGGGATGACCGGGACACAGTCCAGCACCATGCCGTCGGGCTTGTTGGTGGTGGTGAGGAACGCGGAAACGACCTTGAGCCGCTTCAGGGCACGGGTCTTGCGCTGGCCCTTACCGGTCTGGATGGTCTCCTTCAGCGAGATCGCCTCGGCGGCGAGGTCGAAGGTCTGCAGCCGCTTCTGAATCGCGTCGGCGCCCATCGAACCCGCGAAGTACTTGCCGAAGCGCGTCTTCATCTCGCGGTAGAGGATCTCGTCGCCCTCGAGGTCTTGGACCTTCAGGTTCTTGAACCGGCTCCAGACGGCGTCGAGCCGATCGAGCTCACGCTGGGCGCGATCCCGCAGCTGCTTGACCTCGCGCTCGGCACCTTCGCGGGTCTTCCGCTTGATGTCGGCCTTGGCCCCCTCGGCCTCCAGGGCCGCGGTGTCCTCCTCCAGCTTCTTCATCCGGGTCTCGATGTCGGCGTCGCGCCGACCCTCGAGCTGCTTACGCTCGACGTCGACCTTGGCCTCCAGCGAGGACAGGTCGCGGTGTCGCGCGTCCTCGTCGACCGCCGTGATCATGTACGCGGCGAAGTAGATGACCTTCTCCAGGTCCTTCGGCGCGATGTCGAGCAGGTAGCCCAAGCGCGAGGGAACGCCCTTGAAGTACCAGATGTGGGTCACCGGAGCGGCGAGCTCGATGTGGCCCATCCGCTCGCGACGCACCTTGGAACGCGTGACCTCCACGCCACAGCGCTCGCAGATGATGCCCTTGAAGCGCACCCGCTTGTACTTGCCGCAGTAGCACTCCCAGTCCCGGGTGGGACCGAAGATCTTCTCGCAGAAAAGGCCGTCGCGCTCGGGCTTGAGCGTGCGGTAGTTGATGGTCTCGGGCTTCTTGACCTCACCGTGCGACCACCCACGGATCTCGTCGGCCGTAGCCAGGCCGATGCGGATCTCGTCGAAGAAGTTCACGTCGAGCACGTTTGGTATCTCTTCTCTGTAGCGCGATCTCTAACTGCACATGGACTGAGCACCCACCCGACCGCGAGGGTCGGGGGGTGACGGGGGGCTCACGCCCCCCGTCGGTGATCAGACTTCTTCGACCCCGAGCGACTCGCCGGGACGCCGCGACAGGTCGATACCGAACTCATCTGAGCTGCGGTAGTTGTCGTCGTCGGAGTCCTTGAGCTCGACCTCGGTCCCGTCGGAGCTGAGCACCTCGACGTTCAGGCAGAGGCTCTTCATCTCCTTGACGAGCACCTTGAACGACTCCGGAATGCCCGGCTCGGGGATGTTCTCGCCCTTGACGATCGCCTCGTAGACCTTCACGCGGCCGGGGACGTCGTCGGACTTGATCGTCAGCAACTCCTGCAGAGCCCACGCGGCGCCGTACGCCTCCAGGGCCCACACCTCCATCTCGCCGAACCGCTGGCCGCCGAACTGGGCCTTACCGCCCAGGGGCTGCTGCGTGATCATCGAGTACGGGCCGGTCGAGCGCGCGTGGATCTTGTCGTCGACCAGGTGGTGCAGCTTCAGCATGTAGATGTAGCCGACGCCGACCGGTGCGGGGAAAGGCTCCCCAGAGCGACCGTCGAACAGGTTGGCCTTGCCGTCGCTGTTGACCAGGCGGACACCGTCACGGTTGACCAAGGTGTTACCGAGCAGACCGGTGATCTCCTCCTCGGTCGCACCGTCGAAGACCGGCGTCGCCAGGTTGGTGTCGCCGTTGATCTGCCCGATGCCGACGCCGCAGAGCCGCTCGGCCCAGGGCTCGTCGATCTCGGTGACGTCCCAGCCGGTCTTGGCCACCCAGCCCAGGTGGGTCTCGAGGACCTGACCGACGTTCATCCGGCTCGGCACGCCGAGCGGGTTGAGCACGATGTCGACCGCGGTGCCGTCCTCCATGAAGGGCATGTCCTCGATCGGCAGGATCTTGGCGATGACGCCCTTGTTGCCGTGCCGACCGGCGAGCTTGTCGCCGTCTTGGATCTTGCGCTTCTGGGCGACGTAGACCCGGACCAGCTGGTTCACGCCGGGGCTGAGCTCGTCGTCGGAGTCGCGGTCGAAGACCCGGACACCGATGACGGTGCCGGACTCGCCGTGGGGCACCTTCAGCGAGGTGTCGCGCACTTCGCGCGCCTTCTCACCGAAGATCGCCCGCAGCAGCCGCTCCTCCGGGGTGAGCTCGGTCTCGCCCTTGGGCGTGACCTTCCCGACGAGGATGTCGCCGGTGCCGACCTCGGCCCCGATCCGGATGATGCCGCGCTCGTCGAGATCGGCCAGCATCTCCTCGGAGATGTTCGGGATGTCGCGGGTGATCTCCTCTGCGCCCAGCTTGGTGTCCCGGGCGTCGACCTCGTGCTCCTCGATGTGGATCGAGGTGAGGAGGTCGTCTTGGACCACGCGCTGGCTGAGGATGATCGCGTCTTCGTAGTTGTGACCCTCCCACGGCATGAAGGCGACCAGCAGGTTGCGGCCCAGCGCCATTTCCCCGTTCTCGGTGCAGGGGCCGTCGGCCAGCGGCGTACCGACCTCAACCCGCTGTCCGGCGACCACGAGCGGACGCTGGTTGGTGCTGGTGCCCTGGTTCGACCGACGGAACTTCGCGAGCCGGTAGGTGGTGTAGGTGCCTTCGTCCTCGGCGATCTCGATCAGGTCGGCGGAGACGGACTGCACCACGCCGGCCTTCTTGGCCAGCGTGACGTCACCGGCGTCGACCGCACCGCGGTACTCCATGCCGGTGCCCACGAACGGGGCCTCGGAACGGATCAGCGGCACCGCCTGGCGCTGCATGTTCGAGCCCATCAGCGCCCGCGACGCGTCGTCGTGCTCGAGGAAGGGGATCATCGCGGTCGCGACCGACACCATCTGGCGCGGGCTGACGTCCATGTAGTGGACCTCGCTCGCCGGGACGGTGTCGACCTCGCCGTGCCGCTTACGCACCAGGATCCGGTCCTCGGTGAGGTTGAACTGGTCGTCGAGCTTGGCGTTGGCCTGGGCGACAACGAACCGGTCCTCCTCGTCCGCGGTCAGGTAGTCGATCTGGTCGGTGACGTTGCCCTCGACGACCTTGCGGTACGGCGTCTCGACGAAGCCGAACGCGTTGACCCGGGCGAAGGAAGCGAGCGAGCCGATCAGGCCGATGTTCGGGCCTTCCGGGGTCTCGATCGGGCACATCCGGCCGTAGTGGCTGGTGTGCACGTCGCGCACCTCCATGCCGGCACGGTCACGAGACAGGCCACCCGGGCCCAGCGCGGAGAGACGCCGCTTGTGCGTCAGGCCGGCGATCGGGTTGGTCTGGTCCATGAACTGGCTCAGCTGGCTGGTGCCGAAGAACTCCTTCAGCGCCGCCACCACGGGCCGGATGTTGATCAAGGTCTGCGGGGTGATCGCCTCGACGTCCTGGGTCGTCATCCGGTCGCGGACCACGCGTTCCATCCGACCGAGGCCGGTGCGCAGCTGATTTTGGATCAGCTCGCCCACGGTCCGCAGCCGCCGGTTGCCGAAGTGGTCGATGTCGTCCTCTTCGACGACCAGCTCACCGCGCGGCGCCTCGAGCGTCTCCTTGCCCTCGTGCAGCGCGACGACGAAGCGGATGGCCGCGACGATGTCCTCGACGGTCAGCACCTGACGATCGAAGGGCTGCTCCAGGCCCAGCTTCTTGTTGATCTTGTAGCGGCCGACCTTGGCGAGGTCGTAGCGCTTGGGGTTGAAGTAGTAGTTCTCCAACAGCGCCTGCGCCGCCTCACGCGTCGGCGGCTCGCCGGGGCGCAGCTTGCGGTAGATGTCGAGCAGCGCCTCGTCCTGGGTCGAGGTGTGGTCCTTCTCCAGGGTGAGCCGGATCGATTCGTACTCGCCGAACTCCTCGAGGATCTTCGCGTCGTCCCAGCCCAGCGCCTTCAGCAGCACGGTGACGTTCTGCTTGCGCTTGCGGTCCAGCCGGACCCCGACCATGTCGCGCTTGTCGATCTCGAACTCCAGCCACGCACCGCGGCTCGGGATCATCTTGCAGGTGAAGATGTCCTTGTCCGAGGTCTTGTCGGTGGTCTGCTCGAAGTAGACGCCCGGGGACCGGACCAGCTGAGAGACCACGACACGCTCGGTGCCGTTGATGACGAAGGTGCCCTTGTCGGTCATCAGCGGGAAGTCGCCCATGAAGACCGTCTGGCTCTTGATCTCGCCGGTCTCGTTGTTCATGAACTCGGCCGTGACGAACAGCGGCGCGGCGTAGGTGACGTCACGCTCCTTGCACTCGTCGACGGTGTTCTTGGGGGGCTCGAAGCGGTGATCGCGGAACGACAGCGACATAGTGCCCGAGAAGTCCTCGATCGGGGAGATCTCCTCGAAGATCTCCTCCAGGCCCGACTTGGTGTTGATGTCGGTCCGGCCCTCTCCGAGGGCGGTCTGTACTCGGTTGCGCCAGACCTCGTTGCCGATCAGCCAGTCGAAGGAGTCGACCTGCAGGTCCAGCAGGTCCGGGACTTCCATGGGTTCGGCGATCTTGGCAAACGAGATCCGGCCGGTGGAGGAGATGACGGAGTTCTTTGCGGCAGTGCGCGAGGCGGCCAACAGAGGTCCTTCCAGACTCGCGGGTGAAGAGAAGCTATTCAGTTGGAGACGGTGCTCAAACCTGCCTTCGCGCACACGAAACGACCCGCGTCAAACAAAAGCGGGTCGACGAATGTGGAGGGCAAGGTTCTAGAGTAGACGCACCAGGGCGATTTGACAAGTTTGCGGGCAGGACTCACCGCGACGGTCAAATCGAAGCGGTCACCCGGGAGCAATCGCGCTCACCTGGCGACGTCTCTTCGTCGAACGCCTGCGCCGATCATACCCCGCAACGACGCTCTGACAAGCACCGCGACGACGATTTGAAGACGACTTGGCGACCACTCGACGGCGGCAGTCGGATGGCTCGGCGCTCAGGGTCGGGGACGACGAACGCCCGCGCCCCGGAAGACCGGGACGCGGGCGTCGTGGTGTCGGCGAGCGTCAGCTCACTTGACGGTGACGGTGGCGCCGGCTGCCTCAAGAGCATCCTTGGCCTTCGCCGCAGCCTCCTTGGTGACCTTCTCCAGCACGGCCTTCGGGGCGGCCTCGACGAGCTCCTTGGCCTCCTTGAGGCCGAGGCTGGTGAGGGTACGCACCTCCTTGATGACCTGGATCTTCTTGTCGCCGGCCGCCTCGAGGATGACGTCGGCCTCGTCGGAGACCTCTTCCTCCTCGACAGCTCCCGCGCCGCCACCGGCGGCCGGGGCGGCTGCGGCCACCGGAGCGGCCGCGGTGACGCCGAACGTGGTCTCGAATTCCTTCACGAACTCGCTGAGCTCGAGAAGGGTCATCTCCTTGAACGAATCAAGGAGCTCTGTGGTGCTGAGCTTCGCCATGAGTGGCGGTCCTTCCTCTTCTGCGGTGGTGCTGCGATCAGCGGGCTGACCGAGCGTTCTGGGTGGGTCGTGCGGGTCGATCAGGTCGAACGGGTCGCGTCGATCGTGCGGGAGACGGTCAGACCGGGTCGGCGGCCGGAGCCGCGTCCTCGGCGTCGGTCGCAGGCTCGGTGGTCGGCTCGGTGGTCGGCTCGGTGGTCGGCTCGGTGGTCGGCGCGGTGGTCGGTTCGCCGGCGGCGGCCTTCTGTGCCTCCAGCGCGCCCAGGACGCGAGCGGCCTGGGAGAGCGGAGCGGCGAACAGCGACACAGCGTTCTGTGCCGAGGCGTTCAGCGCACCCGCAAGCTTGGCCAGCAGCACCTCGCGCGACTCGAGGTCGGCGAGCTTGCGGATCTCGTCGGAGGACAAGACGTTGCCGTCCAGCACTCCAGCCTTGATCACCAGTAGCGGGTTGGCCTTGGCGAAGTCCCGGAGCCCCTTCGCGACGACGACCGCGTCGCCGTTGATGAAGGCGATCGCGGTCGGGCCGACGAGGTGCTCGTCGATCCCGTCGATGCCCGCTTCGTGGGCCGCGATCTGGGTCAGGGTGTTCTTCGACACGGCGTAGGTGGCGTCCTCGCCCAGTGAACGGCGCAGGTCTTTCAGCGCCTTCACGGTGAGTCCGCGGTACTCGGTCAGGACCGCGCCCGACGAGCTCTCGAATCTTCCTTTGAGCTCGGCGACCGTGGCGGCCTTGTCGGGCCTCGCCATGAATCTCCTTCCACGTCTTCGGTGTTCTCTGTCGGCCCCCCGGTGAGTGTTCCTTCTCACATCGACGGGCCGGCCTCAGTAGCGGGTCGGCAGATCACGGGTCCGGAGAACAGAAAAGCCCCGGTGCGAGGGCACACGGGGCGGCTGCGTCTCGTCGACGAGCGACGGAGAGGCGTGACGGACACGTATACCTGCGCGGGTCATTCCTGTCGGAATCTTCGGAATCGAGATCGACCTGCGGTCTTCGGCAGTCGCCCACCATAGCCCGGCCCGGAGCTCGTACCAAATCGACGGCCGCCGTCGCCGGCCGACACCCCCCGACGGTTGACCGATCTTCATCACGGAATTGTCACAAAAGTATCGATTGGATAACGTGCCGCTCGCCGCTCGCCGTAACGCATCGAGGCGACCGGCACTACACCGGCCATCGGCGACCTGCGTCGAAACCACTTCGGGGGGCCGGCACGGTTCACCCGACGGGAGCACGGATGCGCAAGATCTTCACGAAGGTGACGGCCACCGCGGCCGGACTGGCGCTGGCGGTGGGCTTCACCGCCCTGGCCACGCCGTCCGCCGAAGCGGCAGGCTGCACCACAACGTTCAGCAGCTACCGAGCCATCAGCAAGCACTCCACCGGCTCGCAGGCCAAGGCCGCGGAGTGCCTGCTCAGGGCTGCGGGGTATAAGCCGAATGTGAACGGCCGGTTCTGGGATGCCGACGTCGCCGCCGCCAAGAAGTTCCAGCGGGCGAAGGGCATCAGCGCCACGGGGACGGTCGGCAAGGCCACCTGGACCGCGCTGCTCTCGCGTGGCTCGACGCCGCGGCTGAAGCCGGGCAACCGGGGCTCCTCGGTCCGTCGGCTGCAGCAGGCGCTGCGGGCCAGCGGTCGCTCGGTCTCGGTGAACGGCGTCTACGACGCCCGGACCAAAGCGGCCGTGCGCTCCTACCAGAGCTACCAGCACGGCTGGAAGGCCACCGGTACGGCGGGGGCCAAGACCTGGTCCTCCCTCCAGCACGGCAGGCTCGGCAGCGCCCCCAAGGTCTCGAGCTCCAGCACCAAGGGCGCCAAGGCCCTGGCCTTCGCCAAGAAGCAGCTCGGCGACTCCTACCGGTTCGGCGCCACGGGCCCGAACTCGTGGGACTGCTCGGGACTGACCGGTGGCGCGTGGAAGGCCGCGGGCGTGAAGCTCCCCCGCACCTCCCAGGCGCAGTACCGGGCCGGCAGGGCCGTCTCGAAGAGCAACCTCAGGGCCGGTGACCTGGTCTTCTTCTACTCCGGTCGTAGCCACGTGGCGATCTACGCGGGTGGCGGCAAGGTCATCCACGCCTCGAAGCCCGGCACGCCGGTGCAGTACATCAAGATGAGCTACATGCCGTACGCCGGGGCCCGCCGTCCCGCCTGACCGGCACCGCACCACCAGCTCGGCCCGACGTCGCACCGCGACGCCGGGCCGAGTTGCGTTTCGGCCGAGCTGGGCCGGACGGACCTGATTATGGTGGGCCGGTGCCTGTCGATGACTCTCCCCTCCCGCTGGCTGCCGGCGTCCGTCACGCCACCGAAGCCGATCTCGCCGAGGTACTGAGCATGATCGTGGAGCTGGCCGAGTACGAGCACTGCGCCGACCAGGTCGTGATCACCGACCGACAGCTCCGCTCGGCCATCCTCGGACCGTCGGCGACCGCCTCCTGCCTGATTGCCGAGCACGCGGGCCACGTGGCCGGCTTCGCCCTCTACTTCGGCTACTTCTCCACCTGGCAGGGGCAAGGCCTCTATCTCGAGGACCTCTTCGTGCGACCCGAGGTGCGCGGGACCGGTCTCGGCAAGGCCCTGCTCCGATCGCTGGCGATGATCACCACCGCCCGCGGGTACGCCCGCCTCGAGTGGGCCGTGCTGAACTGGAACGCACCGTCGATCGCGTTTTACGACGCCCTCGGCGCCCTCCCCCAGGACGAGTGGACCCGCTACCGGCTGACCGGTGCTGCCCTGTCCAACCTGGCCGCTGACCCCTGCGCGCCGGTTACCGACCGGTAAGTGGTCAGTTCTGGAGGTCCGGACGGCGTGTCCCGGGTCGTCGGTGACCACTTTCGTGAGGAGGGGGGAGGGGCAGGGAAGGTTAGGGGGCGGGGGAGGTTAGGGGGCGGGGGATCAGGTGGTCTGGCTGACGTCGCGGTGGGCCGGCACCCCGAACCAGGCCACCGCCGCCCCCAGTCCGCACAATCCGCCGCAGATGACCATGGCGGTGCCGAAACCGCTGTCGAAGGCGGCGACGTCATCGGTGCCGAGCCGGGACAATCCGGCCACCCCGGGGATGACCGCGATCGCCAGCAGGCCGGCGGTGCGGGCCACCGCGTTGTTGATCCCCGACGCCGCCCCCACCTCGTCGGACGGCGCGGCAGCGAGCACAGCCGCGGTCAGCGGTGCCACGGTGGTCGAGAGGCCGAGCCCCAGCACCACGGTCGCCGGGGCCACGTCAGCCAGGAAGCCGGCGTCGGGACCGATCCGGGTCAGCAGCAGGAAACCCGTACCGGTGAGCAGCGTCCCCACGGTCATCATCGGGCGGGCGCCGATCCGGCCCGCCAGCGCACCGGCCCGGCCCGACAGGAGCAGCATCAACGCCGTGACGGGCAGCAGCGCCACGCCGGAGCGCAGCGGGCTCCAGCCGGCCACGATCTGGAGCTGCAGGACGAGCAGGAAGAACAGCACCCCGAGTGCGGCGTACATCAGCAAGGTGACGACGTTGGTCGCCGCGAACGCACGGTCGGCAAGCAGGTCGAGCGCGACCAGCGGGTGGCGGGACCGCCGTTCCACGACCACCAGGGCCGCCCCGGCCACGACGGCGAGCGTGAGCAGACCGACCTCGACCAGGCTCCACCCCTGCGCCCCGGCCCGGGTCAGGCCGTACGACGCGGCCCCGAGCATCACCACGACCAGGCCCGTTCCGGAGACGTCCACCCGCTGGTCCCCCGCCAGTCGCCGGGTCTCGGGCAGGTGCCGCCGAGAGATCAGCACCACCGCCACGGCCACCGGCAGATTGATCACGAACACCGCCCGCCAGGTCAGGTCGACGAGCCAGCCCCCGAGGAACGGGCCGATCGCCGCAGCGATCCCACCCAGCCCGGACCAGTAGCCGACCGCCTTCGCGCGGTCGGTGGCCGCGAACGACGCCGAGATGATCGACAGGCTGCCCGGGGTCAGCAGGGCGGCCCCGATCCCCTGCAGCGCCCGGGCGGCGACGAGGACCTCGAGGTTGGGAGCGAAGGCGCAGCCCGCCGACGCGAGGGCGAACCACACCGTGCCGATCTCGAAGACCCGGCGCCGGCCGTACAGGTCGCCGAGGACGCCGCCAAGCAGGATCAGGGCCGCGAGCGTGAGGGTGTAGCCGTTGACCACCCACTGCAGCCCGTTGAACCCCGCACCGAGGTCGATGCCGATCCGGGCCAGGGCGACGTTGACGACGGTGCCGTCGAGCAGGGCGAGGCTGGACCCGGCGATGGTGGCGGCCAGCACCCAGCGACCGCGCGCCTCCGAGGTCGTCAGCCCGGGCCCGCCGGGAGCCGGTTCACCGCCGCGGATGCTCACTCCGCATGCCGGGCGAGACCCACGGTGCCGAGGATCGACAGGGCGAACCCGACCGCGGTCAGCCACCCTCTCCCGGGGCGTACGGCATCGCCGAAGAGCAGCAGTCCGACCGCGCCGGGGATGACCATCTCGATCACGAAGGTCACCGCCGTGATGGTGGTGACCGGGCCCGACTGCAGGGCGAAGGCGAACCAGATCAGGGCCAGGGCGCCCTGGAGGACAATGGTCCACAGCAACGGGCTGGCGAGCAGGGCCCAGCTGAGGGCGTCGGCGGAAATCCCGCGCGAGGCGATCGCCACCCCGGTGAAACCGAGTCCGGCCGCGGTGGCCAGCGTCACCCAGCGGGCCCGGCCACCGAGCCGCAGTCCGAGCAGCCCGACGGCGGCGGTCACCAGCGTGCTGGCGAGGATGACCCAGGTCGCCAAGGACGAGATGGCGACGGCGCTCCGCGAGGTCGCGGTGACCGAGACCAGCACCAGGCCGACGCCGAGGACCCCGAGCAGGAGCCAGTCCCGGCGGCCGAGATGAGTGCCGCGGATCGTCGCGATCAACGCCGTCACCCCCACGCTGCCCGACATGATCGTCTGGACGAGGAACAGCGGCAACCGCTGCAGGGCGACCACGTTGGCGAGGAAGGCGACCGCGTCCGCGGACAACCCGACGAGATACGTGCCCTGGGTGAGGATCAGGGCCAACCCCCCGGCACCCGTGGCGCCCGCGACCCGTCGGGCCCCGATCGACTGCAGCACCGAGGCGCTGCCGTAGCCGAGGCAGGCCACCACCGCGGCCACCCAGCTGATCACGAGCACGCGCCTAGTCTGCGGGGGCCCGAACGGCCGACGAGAGGCGGCCCGGGCGGGCCGCCTCTCGGCTGGTTCTGCGCGGTCTCCCAGCGACGAGCTCGGAGACTGTTCGGTCAGACGGTCTCGGGCTTGGTCCGCGCCGGGTCGAGCTGGACGCCGGGACCCATCGTGGTGGAGAGGGTGATCCTGCGCAGGTAACGACCCTTGGAGGCGCTCGGCTTCAGCCGCAGCACCTCATCGAGTGCGGTGTAGTAGTTCTGTGCGAGCTGATCGGAGGTGAACGACACCTTGCCGATGATGAAGTGCAGGTTCGCGTGCCGGTCGGCGCGAAACTCGATCTTGCCACCCTTGATGTCGGTGACGGCCTTGGTGACGTCCATGGTGACGGTGCCGGTCTTCGGGTTCGGCATCAGGCCACGCGGGCCGAGAACACGACCGAGTCGGCCGACCTTGCCCATCAGGTCGGGGGTGGCGACGACCGCGTCGAAGTCGAGGTAGCCGCCCATGACCTTCTCAACGAGCTCGTCCGAACCGACCTCGTCGGCACCGGCGTCGAGCGCCTGCTGTGCCCGGTCACCGGTGGCGAAGACCAGAACCTTGGCCGTCTTGCCCGTACCGTTCGGCAGGTTGACCGTGCCGCGGACCATCTGGTCGGCCTTACGCGGGTCGATGCCGAGCCGGACCGCGACGTCGACGGTCTCGTCGAACTTCGCCGAGGCGTTGCTCTGCGCGAGCTCCAGCGCCTCGTCGGGGGTGTAGAGCTTGTCCGCGTCGAGCTTCTCCGCGGCGGAGTTGTAGGCCTTGCTGCGCTTCATGACTGGTTTCCCTTGACTCGGTGGTTCGTGCTGCGTGCCCGCGGGTGCCCCGGGGCTACCAGGTGTGGTGCGGACCGCGCCGGCCCTCCCACGTCTGTACGGGTGCGTACAGGGGTGCTTACTTCGCGACGGTGACGCCCATGGAACGGGCCGTACCCTCCACGATCTTCATCGCGGCCTCGACGTCGTTCGCGTTGAGGTCGGGGAGCTTGGTCGTGGCGATCTCGCGGACCTGGTCGGCGGTGATGCGGCCGACCTTGTCGGTCTGCGGCACGCCGGAGCCCTTTGTGATCCCGGCCGCCTTTTTGATCAGCTCGGCGGCCGGCGGCGTCTTGGTGACGAAGGTGAAGCTGCGGTCCTCGAAGATCGTGATCTCGACGGGGATGACGTTGCCCCGCTGCGACTCGGTCGCGGCGTTGTACGCCTTGCAGAACTCCATGATGTTGACGCCGTGCGGACCGAGGGCGGTACCGACGGGCGGGGCCGGGGTGGCCGCGCCGGCGTTCAGAGCGACCTTGACGAGGGCCGCAACTTTCTTCTTCGGAGGCATTGCTGTGGGTCCTTCTGGATGGATGGTGCGACCGTCGACGGACGGACGCGGCGGTCTAGCTTCGGATCAGACCTTCTGGATCTGTGGGAAGGTCAGGTCGACCGGGGTCTCCCGGCCGAGGATCTCGACCAACGCCTTGAGCCGCTGGCTGTTGACGTTGATCTCGGTGATCGTGGCGTGCACACCCGCGAACGGGCCGTCCACGACCATCACCGAATCGCCCGGGGCGAAGTCGGCGACCTCGATCTTCTTCTTCTTCTTCGACGGGAGGTCACTGGCCGCGGTGGCCGCCGCGACGACCGCCGGAGCCAACATCTTCTCGACCTCGTCGAGGCTGAGCGGGACCGGGCTGTTGGAGTGGCCGACGAAGCCGGTGACCGACGGCGTGTGCCGCACGGTCGACCAGGACTCGTCGGTGAGATCCATCCGGACCAGGACGTAACCCGGGAGCACCGTGCGCTTGATCTGCTTACGCTGACCGTTGCGGATCTCGGTGACCTCTTCGGTCGGCACCACGATCTCGTAGATGAAGTCCTCCATGTTGAGCGAGGACACCCGGTTCTCCAGGTTCTGCAGCACCCGGTTCTCCATGCCGGAGTAGGTGTGCACGACGTACCAGTCGCCCGGACGCGCCCGGAGGTCGAGCTGGAACTCCGCCAGGGCGTCGGCGCCCGGGTCGGGGCCGTCGTCCTCGGCGTCGTCGTCCTCGTCCTCCTCCGCCTCGTCGGCGAAGTCGAGGTTGATGCCGTCGTCGGTGGTCGACTCGGCAGCCTCGGTCGAGGTTCCGGTGAAGTCGAGGTCGATGTCGACCTCGGAGTCGGAGCCGTAACCTTCCTGACCCAGGTCGACCTCGAAGTCCACGTCCTGGTCGGGGTGGTGGGGCTCGCGGCTCTGGACCGGGCCGAGGTCGATCTCCGGCTCGGCGGCGCTCGGCGTGGGCTCCGTGCTCAGGTCGAGCTCGGTCTCCTGCCCAGGATCGCCGGCGGTATCGGCAGGGGTGGCCGCACCGTGGTCAGACACGTCGTCATCTCCGTACATCTCGTCGTTGCTCATGGCTTGTGGCTCGTTCGGCTCGCTCGCGCCGGGTGGGTGGCGGTCAGGCGAACATCCGGAAGATCACCCAGCCGAACCCGAGGTCCAGCAGGCTGACGATTCCGATGATGAAGAGCACGAACACCAGCACGACCACGAAGTAGTTGGCCAACTGCGAGCCGGTCGGGTAGACGACCTTCCGCAGCTCACCGACCGCCTCGCGCACGAACTGGGCCGGAGTGGTGCGTTTCGGCTTCGTCGCCAGCTGCTGCTTCGGGGTCGCCTTGTCCTTCTTGGTCCGGGCCGCGGCCGCGTTGCGGCTCTTGGTCTCGCCGGTGCCTTTACCGGCCGCGGTGCTCCGCTGCTTGCTCGGGGCGCCGACCGCCACCAGCTCGCGGTCTCCGTCGTCGTCCCCGTCGGGTACTCCGTGGCCGCGATCCTGCGATTCCTGCCGCTCCTGCTCACTGGACTCGCCTTCCTCCGACGCCGGGGCGTCAGAGGTGTCATCGGCGGTACCGGGCACCTCGGTGTCGCCACCGAGCCGCTCGGCAGGTTGCTCGCTGTCCTGCGAGCCGGAAGCGGGGTCGAGGTGCTGGTCGGCGGGGTCGTCGGCACCCGGGGTCGACCCGAAGGTCGGTTCCCGATCCTTGTCCTGCGCCACGCTGTCCTCGATCCGTCCTGGTCCCGTCGCCGGGTCCGTGGTCGGCCACCGTCGAAGCGGTGGCCGCGCAGGGCAAGAGGGACTTGAACCCCCAACCTTCGGTTTTGGAGACCGATGCTCTGCCAGTTGAGCTATTGCCCTTCGGTGTCACCGGCCCCAATCCGTTACGCCCGAGGACGCGCCAAACTACAGGTGGATCCACCAAGGGTGTGAGTGTAGTTGCTTCCTAGGGGCGAGTCGAACCGAGACGCTTCTCGCTGGCGGCCAGCAGCACGCACGTGGCGAGCCCGTTGATCGCGCTCGCAACCTCCGCCTGCGGCGGGAAGGACGGAGCGATCCTGATGTTCGCGTTGGCCGGGTCCTTGCCGTACGGGTAGGCCGCGCCGGCCGGAGTCATGGCGATCCCCGCCGCCGTGGCCAGCTCGACCACGCGCGAGGCGGTGCCGTCGGCCACGTCGAGACTGACGAAGTAGCCGCCGTGGGGCTCGGTCCAGGTGGCGACCCCCAGTCCCCCGAGCCGCTCGGTCAGGATCTGGTCGACCTGAGCGAATTTCGGGGCCAGGATCGCCCGGTGGGACCGCATCAGGGCCCGGACCCCGTCGGCGTCTCGCAGGTGCGCGACGTGGCGCAGCTGGTTGATCTTGTCCGGTCCGATGCTGCGCTTCTGCAGGTGCGAGAGGAACCAGGCGACGTTGGCCGGGGAGGCGCCCAGGAACGAGACGCCGGCGCCGGCGAAGGTCACCTTGGAGGTGGAGGCGAAGACCACCACCCGATCGGCGTTACCGGCCTCGGCGGCGAGGCCGAGCACGTCCAGCGCCGGGGTCTCCTCGTCAGTCAGGTGGTGCACGGCATACGCGTTGTCCCACAGAATCCTGAAGTCCGGCGCCGCCGCCATGCTCACCAGCCGACGGGTGACCTCCTCGGTGTAGACCGCACCGGTCGGGTTGGCGTAGGTGGGGACGATCCAGATGCCCTTGATTTGGGGGTCCGTCGCGAGCAGCTCGGCCACCTGGTCGAGGTCGGGGCCGTCGTCGTACAGCGGGACGGGGACCATCTCGATCCCGAGGTGGGCGCAGATGGCGAAGTGCCGGTCGTAGCCCGGGACGGGGCAAAGAAACTTGATTGGCTCGCGCACCCAGGGCTGCTCGCCCCCGGGAACTCCGTGCAGCAGGGCGAAGGTCACCGTGTCGTGCATCAGCGCGAGGCTGGAGTTGTCGTTGGCGAGCAGCTGCTCGACGGGGATCGAGAGCAGCTCGGCGAAGATGGCCCGCAGCTCCGGCAGCCCCTCGAGGCCGCCGTAGTTGCGAGCGTCCGTACCGCGGGCGTCGCGGAACTCGCCGTCGCCGGGCAGGCTCAGCAGCGCGTTCGAGAGATCGAGCTGGGCACTGGCGGGCTTGCCCCGGGTGAGGTCGAGCTTCAACCCCTTGGCCTGCAGGGCGGCGTAGGCCTCCAGGTGCTCCTGGTGGGCAGCGGCGACGGGGTCGAGGGCGGTGTCGGCGGAAGCGGTCACGGTCCCCCACCTTAACGGGGAGCGAACTTGTGACCGACGCCATAATCACCGACGGGCCGCGACTATCCTCGGCTGATGACCGCCACGACCAGCGACGTCGAGGTCGCCACCACGCCCGACCCCGGCACCGAGCCTGACGGCCCCGCCGGCGACCAGAACGCCAACATCGCCTGCTGGCTCGCCGACCGGGCCCAGAGCGATCCGACCCTGCCGGCCATCAAACAGGGCGACATCGTCATGTCCTACGCCGCGCTGGACGCGGCGTCCGCCCGGTTCGCAACCGTGCTTGCCGGACGCGGGGTGACCGCCGGGGACCACGTCGCGCTGATCATGCCGAACGTGGCCTACTTCCCCGTCGCCTACTACGCGATCCTGAGGCTCGGGGCCGTGGTGGTCCCGATGAACCCGCTGCTGAAGGCCAACGAGATCGCCTTCACCTGGAACGACGCCGGCGTCAAGCTCGCGGTGGTCTTCGCGATGTTCGCCGCGGAGGCCGGCAAGGCGGCGACGTCCACCGGATGCGAGGTGGTCGTGGTGACACCGGGCGAGTTCGACACCGAGGTCGCTGCGGCCGAGCCGACCGAGGGGGTTGCGACCCGGACGTCCTCGGAGACCGCAGTCATCCTCTACACGTCGGGAACCACCGGCCAACCCAAGGGGGCCGAGCTCAGCCACGCCAATCTGGCCACCAACGTCCGGACCGACATCGAGACGCTGATGGCGGTCGGGCCCGGTGACGTGCTCTTCGGCGGGCTCCCGCTCTTCCACTCCTTCGGCCAGACCTGCGGGCTCAACGCCGCGATCGCCGCGGGCGCGTGTCTGACCCTGCTACCCAAGTTCGACGGCGCCGAGGCGCTCAGGATCGTCGCCGCGGACCAGGTGACGGTGTTCCTGGGGGTGCCGACGATGTACATGGGCCTGCTGGCCGTTCCCGACGGGGAGTCCTACGACACGTCATCGCTCAAGCTGGGGGCCTCCGGCGGCGCGTCCCTGCCGGTCGAGGTGCTGCACGCGGTCGAAAAGAAGTTCGGCTTCACGCTGCTCGAGGGGTACGGACTGAGCGAGACCTCGCCCATCGCCTCCTTCAACCGGCCCGACCGCCCGACCAAGCCAGGATCGGTCGGGCTGCCGATCCGCGGGGTCGAGTTCCGGCTGGTCGACGCGGACGACCACGACGTGGCCGAGGGCGAGATCGGCGAGATCGTCATCCGCGGTGAGAACGTGATGACGGGCTACTGGCAGCGTCCCGAGGCGACCGAGGAGGCCATGCGGGGTGGCTGGTTCCACAGCGGTGACCTGGCGACCCGGGACGAAGACGGCTTCTATTTCATCGTCGACCGGGTCAAGGACCTGATCATCCGCAACGGCTTCAACGTGTACCCGCGCGAGGTCGAAGAGGTCCTCTACGCCCACGACGACGTCGCCGAGGCGGCGGTCTTCGGGGTCCCGGACGCCGAGCACGGCGAGGAGATCGCCGCCCTGGTGACTCTCAAGGACGGCGGAACGGTGACCGAAGAGGAGCTTCGCGATTGGGTCAAGGAGCAGATCGCGGCCTACAAGTACCCGCGCATCGTCCGGTTCGGCACCCTGCCCAAGGGGCCCACCGGCAAGATCCTCAAGCGTGAGATCACGATCGAGCGCTGAGACGCCCCGGACCGGACGTTTGCCGACCACGGGCGACATCGGCACGTATTAGCCGCCCCGGACCGGAGGTTTGCCGACCACCGGCGACATCGGCACGTACCAGCCGCCCCCGACCGGACGTTTCCCGACCGGCGACACCCGCACGCACCACCCGCACCTCGACCGGGCGCGCCGGCCGTCGTGACCGACCCGGCTGGTCAGTGGACGCCGTGGGCGCTGTGGCCCTGCCCGGTGAGGCGCAGCGCCAGGGCGCTGTGGGCGGGCAGGGTCGCGGTCGTGCCCTCGGCGTCGGCGTCGGCGATCGACAGCAGCAGCTCGCCCTCGCCCGGCAGCTCGCAGCTGGTCGGGGTATCGGAGAAGTTCACCGCCAGCACGATCTCGCCACGCTCGATCATCAGCCAGCCGGCGTCGTCGTCGGAACTGGCCCGGCCCCGGTCGAAGCGGGGGTCGGTGAGGTCGGAGTAGGTGCGGCGGACCTCGAGCAGCCGGGTGTAGACGTCGAGCACCTCGGCGTGCGGGGAGTCGCCGGCCTCGTCCCAGTCGAGCTTGGAGCGAGTGAAGGTCTCTGGGTCCTGCGGGTTGGGGACGGTGTCGAGATCCCAGCCCATCTGGGCGAACTCCTCCTTGCGGCCCTCCGACACCGCCGCGGCAAGCTCTGGTTCGGGATGGGAGGTGAAGAACTGCCACGGGGTCGAGGCGCCCCACTCCTCCCCCATGAAGATCATCGGGGTGAACGGACTGAGCAGGGTCAGCATGGCCGCGATGCCGAGCTGGGCCGGGTCGAGCTTGTCCCAGAGCCGCTCACCCGCGGCCCGGTTGCCGATCTGGTCGTGGTTGTCGCTGCAGACGACCAGCCGGTACGTCGGGGTCCGCAGCGTGTCGATCTTATTGCCGTGGCTGCGGCCGCGGAAGCTCGACCGGGTGCCGTCGTGGAAGAACCCGTTCTCGTAGACCTTGCCCAGCGCACTCAGGGTGTCGAAGTCGGCGTAGTAGCCGGCGGTGTCCCCGGTCAGGCTGACGTAGAGGGCGTGGTGGAAGTCGTCACTCCATTGCGCGGTCAGGCCGTAGCCGCCGGCCTCACGGCTGGAGATCAGCCGCGGGTCGTTGAGATCGGACTCCGCGATCAAGGTGAGCGGCCGGCCGAGGAAGGAACTCAGCACCTCGACCTCGGTGGCTATCTCCTCGAGGATGTGGGTGGCGCGGGTGTCGACCAGGGCGTGCACGGCGTCGAGCCGGAGCCCGTCGACGTGGTAGTCCTTCAGCCACATCAGCGCGTTGCCGATGATGTAGTCGCGGACGTCGTCGGAGTCCTCGCCGTCGAGGTTGATGGCGTCGCCCCAGGTGTTGGAGGCCTGGGCGAAGTAGGGGCCGAACCTCGGCAGGTAGTTGCCGCTGGGTCCGAGGTGGTTGTAGACCACGTCCTGGATGACGCCGATCCCCCGCTGGTGGCAGGCGTCGACGAAGCGCTGGTAGGCGGCGGGACCCCCGTAGGCCTCGTGCACGGCGTACCAGAGCACACCGTCGTAGCCCCAGCCCCACGGGCCGTTGAAGGCGTTGACCGGCATCAGCTCGACGAAATCGATCCCGAGTGCGACAAGGTGGTCGAGCCTGTCGATCGCGCTGAGCAGCGTGCCCTGGGTGGTGAAGGTGCCGACGTGCAGCTCGTAGATCACCCCGCCGGCCAGCTGGCGCCCGGTCCAGAGCTCATCACCCCAGGCGTACGCCGACGGGTCGAAGGTGCGCGACAGCTCGTGCACCCCGCCGGGCTGGCGCCGCGACCGCGGGTCGGGAACCGGGTCGGTGTCGTCGTCGAGCAGGAAGCCGTAGTCGACGTCACCCGTCGCCACGTCGGCGGGCAGCTCGGGCACCCGCCACCAGCCGTCGTCGGCCCGTTCCATCGGCAGCCGGTGCGATCCGATCACCATCGTCACGCGCTCGACGGCCGGGGCCCAGAGCTGAAGGTCGTCCTCCCGGCGGGCCTCCGCAACGTCGGTGACGGTCATGTGTCCGTTGGTCACGAGATTTCTCCAGTCGGAGTGCGGTGGCTGGGGGCGGGGGTAAGGGGGTCAGAGCGTGCAGCCGAGCAGGACGGGCTCGGGCTCGAGGGTGATGCCGTACGCCTGCCGCACGCCGTCTCGCACCTCACGGGCCAGCGTCAGCAGGTCAGCAGTCTGGGCCCCCCCACGGTTGGTCAGCGCCAACGTGTGCTTGGTGGACACGGTGACCGGGCCGCGGCCGTAGCCCCGTCCGAAACCGGCGTGCTCGATCAGCCAGGCCGCGCTGGTCTTGCCCCGGCCGTCGGGCTGGGCGTATCTCGGGGCCCCCACGGGCACGACCGCGTCGGCGGCGAGCACCGGGTTGGTGAAGAACGAGCCGGCGCTCCAGGTGTCGTGGTCGGCGGCGTCGAGGACCATGCCCTTGCCGGCCCGGAGCGCCAGCACGGCCGCCCGAAGGTCGTCCGCAGGCACCTTGGTGCCGAGCGGCACGTCGAGGGCTCGGGCCAGCTCGGCGTAGCGGATCGGGGCGGAGTAGTCGCCGAGCGGCAGCTGGAAGGTCACGTCGAGCACGACGTAACGGTCGGGCTGGGCCTTGAAGACCGAGGTGCGGTAGCCGAACGCGCAGTCGACGGAGAAGAACGTGCGGATGCGGGCGTGGTGGCGGTCCCAGGTGCGGACGGTCGAGATGGTCTGGGAGACGTCGGCGCCGTAGGCCCCGACGTTCTGGATCGGGGTCGCCCCGGTCAGCCCCGGGATGCCGGACAGGGCCTCGAGCCCGCTCCAGCCGTGGTCGACGGTGTGGGCGACCAGCTCGTCCCAGTCTTCGCCGGCGGCCACGGTGACGTCGACGCCGGAGCAGAAGCTCTCCTCGGTCAGGCCGATGCCGCGGGTGGCGACCTTGACGACCAGACCGTCGAAGCCGTCGTCGCCGACCACCAGGTTGGAGCCGCCACCGAGCACGAGCAGGGGTACGCCGTCGGCGTCGGCCCCGCGGACCGCGTCGACGAGCTCGGCCTCGGTGGCCACGGTGACCAGGCGGCGGGCCGGGCCCCCGAGGCGCAGCGTGGTGAGGTCGGCCAGGGCGACCCCGGTGCCGACGCTCACGTGGTCGGCCTCGGCGTGCCGGTCCAGACCGTGGCCCGGGCGGCTCCGAGCACCTTCTGCTCGGTGCCCTCGAACGACGACACCGCCTCGAGGGCGATCGTGACCAGCTCGTCGTCGACGGCGATCACCGTGCCGGAGAACACCACCTCGGCACCGTCGTCGTCGTCGGGGACCACGACCGGCTTGGTGAAGCGGACGCCGTAACTGCGGACCCGGGCGGGATCACCCACCCAATCGGTGACCACGCGGAGCGCGGTGGCCATGGTGAGCATGCCGTGCGCGACCACCCCGGGCAGCCCGACCGCCGCCGCGAACCGGTCGGAGTAGTGGATCGGGTTGAAGTCGGTCGACGCCCCGGCGTAGCGGACGAGGTCGGCCCGGGTGAGCCGTACGGTCAGCGGCGGCAGTTGGGCCCCCACCACCGCGTCGGACGTCTCGGGGAAGTCGGTCACGCGGCCTCCCGGCGGTGGAAGAAGGTCGCGACGGCCGTGCACACCGGGTCGCCGGCAGTGGTGGCCACCGCGACCGACGTCGAGATCAGGTCGGCCTCGCCGCGGACCCGGACCTTGTCGATGGTGAGGGTGGCGGTCACCTGGTCACCCGCCCGGAGCGGCCGCACGTAATCGAAGCGCTGGTCACCGTGGACCATCCGCCGCAGGGCGAGCCCCAGCTCGGGGTCGGTGAACATCTGCTCCCAGGCCACCGCGGCGATCACGGCCACGAAGGTGGGCGGAGCGATCGGCTGCCCGCCGGCGTACGCCGGGTTGGGGTCGCCGATGGCCCGAGCGAACTCGGCGATCTTGGCCGCCGACACCTCGTAGGGCGCGGTCGGCGGATAGCTGCGTCCCGCGTGACTGGCGTCGATCTGGCTGGTGGCCATGTCAGCACGTTATCCGACCGGTACGACAGCACTGCGCTGCAGCACGAGGGGGGCGAGCAGCGGCCCGAGCGGCGGGACGAGGCTCAGCCCACGCTCGGCGCAGGCCGCCGCGAGCGGGTCGAGCAGCAGGCCCGGTGAGCAGAAGAGCGGAAGGACGGCCCCGTCGGCTCCGAGCCGGTCGAGCTGGTCGCGACCGCGGGGCGCGCGGGTGCCGAAGGCGGTGACGACCTCGATCCCCCGCCGTGCGCCCAGCCGCGCACCGAGGTCGGCCACGGCGTCGTTGGCCGGCTCCGAGGACGAGCCCACTGCGAATAGCAACACCCGCGACGCGCGGACGCCGGCGGCGTCGAGGGCCTGCTCGAGGACGTCGAGCACGTCGTCACCGGTTCCGAGGATGGCGGCGGTGTCGAGGGTGAGGCCGGCCGCCGCGGCGGACTCGCGCACCGCCTCGGGGACGTCGACGGTGGCATGGAAGGCACTGGTGAACAGCAGCGGGACGACCACGGCGCGGCGGACGCCGTCGGCGGCCAGCTGGGCGCAGACGGTGGCCAAGTCGGGGGCGGTGAGGTCGAGGAAGGCGGGTTCGGCACGCAACGGGGTGCCCTGCGCCGCGGCGAGCTGGGCGACGGCAGCCATCAGATCGGCCACCGCGGCGGGGACCTCGGGATGGCGACTGCCGTGGGCGAGCCCGACGAGGGCAGGTATCCCTACGGCGTCAGCGGTGGTCATCGAGGGCTCCCGGTTGGGGCGGACACGAAACGAGCCGCCCACGTCGGTGGGCGGCTCGGTGCGGAACGACAGCCCCGCGATCGACCCGGGTCAGCGGGTCTCGCGGTGCACCGTGTGGCGACGATCGCGGGGGCAGAACTTCTTCAGCTCCATCCGGTCAGGGTCGTTGCGCCGGTTCTTCTTGGTGATGTAGTTCCGCTCCTTGCACTCGGTGCAGGCGAGCGTGATCTTCGGCCGTACCTCAGAAGCTCTGGCCACTGTCTTGTCCTTTTCCTACGTCGAACTGATGATGGTGGTAGCGGGAGCGGGACTTGAACCCGCGACACAGCGATTATGAGCCGCTTGCTCTACCACCTGAGCTATCCCGCCTCGGTCCCGAACGGGCCGCGACCACGAGCCCCCATGCGGAATCGAACCGCAGACCTTCTCCTTACCATGGAGACGCTCTGCCTACTGAGCTATAGGGGCCAGCCAACCGGCCGACGCACAAAGATACACAAGGGCCCCCGGAGTGCGCGAATCGGAGTGCCGCCGGTGGTCTGGGGTGGGGTTCCCGGATGAGCCCTAGCCTAAGAGTGCAGACCCAGCCACGGTGGACAGTCACCCGGTAACTCACCCGGTACGTCACACGGTTGACCAGTCATGAGGGGACGGCAGGCGGAGGTGGCGCAGATCAGCCGACGGGCGGCGCTGGTGAGCGTCGTGGCCCTCGGGGTGGCCGGCTGTGGCCCGGCACGATCCGCCCTCGACCCGGCGCCGAGCCCGACGACGTCCGCCCCGACGTCCGCCCCGACGGCCGAGGCGACGCCGAGTGCGACGCCGAGCCCGACACCGACTCCCCCGACGGACACCCGACCGCGCTGGCCACTCACCGGTGTGCCGGTCGAGAACGCGAGCCTGACCCGGCACGCCGCGGTGGCGGTCAAGGTGCCGGACAACCAGTGGGAGCACCCCCAGCGGGGGATCGAGGCGGCCGACATCGTCTTCGTCGAGCTCGAGGGTTACCTGGACGGCGCCGGGTACAGCTCGACCCGCCTCGTCCCGGTGTTCCACTCCCGGCTGCCCGGCAGCGTTGAGCCGGTGCGCTCCATCCGCCCCGTCGACGTCGCGCTCCTGAGCCCGATGGACGCGATCATCGGCAACACCGGAGCCGCGCGCTGGGTGGTCAACTACGTCAAGGCGAACCGGGCTCACCTCGAGGGGATGCTCTCCTACGCGGCGACCACCGGCACCGGCTCCTACGGCACCGACCCGTCGCGGGTCTACACCCAGAACGGGCAGACCTACTACGACCGCGCGACGATCTGTCACCCCTCGGTGCTGGCGAAGCAGACCCGACGGTTCCGGTCGGGCCCGCCCCAGCCGTACCTGCCGTTCGCGACGGGTGACCAGACGCCGAGCACGGCGGCCGGTACGGCGGCCCGCTCGCTCTCGATCCCCTACAAGGGCGACGACTACCGGATGGGGTACGCGTACGACCCGAAGTCCAAGCGCTACCTGCGGAGCATGCCCTGGGGTCCGCACGTGCTGGCCGACGGCACCCGGGTCTCGGTCGACAACGTGCTGATCATCAAGGCCCGGCAGCACTTCGGCAAGATCTTCGCCGGCGGAGGCCACGACGAGCCCCTGCAGGACGTCATCGACGCCGACGGCGCGTTCAGCTACGCCCACGGTGGTCACGCGGTCGCCGGCCGATGGCGCAAGGGGAAGCCGGCGGAGCCGTTCACCTTCACCCTGGCCGACGGCACCCCGCTCCGGGTGGCGCCGGGTCGTACGTTCGTGGAGCTGCCCGACACCGGCGCCGTGGTGCACATCACGGGCTGACCGGACGCCGCCACGCCGCC
>JBPCRP010000151.1:0-4661 GCA_050996715.1 Propionibacteriaceae bacterium | reverse complement strand
TGGCGATGAATCTGCCCACCGCGGTCTGGATGATGCGCTCGTTCCTCGCCGACATCCCCGGCGAGCTGTTCGAGGCTGCCGCCCTCGACGGCGACGGACTGGTCCGCACCCTGCGCAACGTGATCGTTCCGATCATCAGCCCCGGGATCGCCGCCACCGCACTGATCTGCTTCATCTTCAGCTGGAACGAGCTGCTGCTCGCCAACACCTTGACCAGCATTGTGGCCCAGACCGCCCCGGTGTTCCTGACCAGCTTCGTCACCTCCCAGGGCCTGTTCCTGGCCAAGGTCTGCGCCGCGGCCACCGCCGTGTCGCTGCCGGTGCTGGTGGCCGGGTTCGCCGCCCAGGACAAACTGGTCCAGGGCCTGTCTCTCGGCGCCGTCAAGTAGCGGGGGTCACGGCAGCACGTCTGGAGAATCGGTGTCGACCCCACCTCGGGTGCCGGCGACGCCCACCCCGACCCCGTGACAAGCTGACTGCTCCCCAGCGCTGAGGAGGTGGCGTGGAGCACGGGTTGTACGAGACGGTGGTCACTCGCGCGCTGCAGGCCCGACTTGCCGTCATCACCGACAGCGACATCGATCTCCAGGCAGTGGACGACGCGGACCAGACCCACGTTCTCGCCCGTCACGCGGGGGTCGCTCTGCACCGGGTGCTCGCCAGCACCACCGACGAGACCCGCCGGCTCGAGATCCTGCGCCGGGTGCTCGACGTGCTGCAGCAAGACGACGACCAGGTGGTGGCGCCGGTTCGTCAGCTGTGGTCCGTCCAGGATCGTCCAGGACCCGGCCGGATCATCCCACCCGACGTCCGACCCGCCACTCCGCTCAGCGACGCGGCGCTCCTCACCAACAGCGCACGCGGTGAGCCGAGTCTGGCCGCGGAGCTGAGCGCCGAGCTGGACTCCGCCGATGAGGTCGATCTGCTGTGCGCCTTCGTGAAGTGGCACGGCCTGCGCCTGCTGGAGGCTCAGCTCACCCGCCTGCGTGAGCGAGGGGCCGCCCTGCGGGTGATCACGACCACCTACCTCGGAGCCACCGAGCGGAAGGCGCTGGACCGGTTGGTCGTCGAGTTCGGGGCCACCGTGAAGATCCAGTACGACACGCTGCGGACCCGGCTGCACGCCAAGGCGTGGATGTTCCACCGCCGGACCGACTTCGACACCGCCTACGTCGGCTCGTCCAACCTGTCGCGGGCCGCCCTGCTCGACGGTGTGGAGTGGAACGTCCGGTTGTCCCGGGTGGGCACGCCGAGCCTGCTCGACAAGTTCCAGGCCACCTTTGACACCTACTGGAACGACTCCTCGTTCGAGACCTACGATCCCGACCGCGATCGGGATCGGCTCGATGACGCCCTGGCCGAGGCCTCTGGTCAGCGTGATCACGACCGCGTGACCCTGTCGCTGTCCGGGCTGGAGGTGAGGCCATACCCCTACCAGCTGGAGATGCTCGAAGCTCTCGCCACCGAACGTCTGGTCCACGATCGCCACCGCAACCTGTTGATCGCCGCCACCGGCACCGGCAAGACGGTAGTTGCGGCACTGGACTACCGGGATCTGGCGGCATCGTGGCCCGGTGGTCGGCCGCGGTTGCTCTTCGTCGCCCACCGACGCGAGATCCTCACCCAAGCGCTGCGGACTTACCGGGAGGTGCTCGTCGATGCGGATTTCGGCGAGCTCTACGTCGCCGGCCACCGCCCCGAACGGTGGCAGCACGTCTTTGCGAGCGTGCAGTCGTTGACCTCCTACGGCGTGCAGCAGATCCCACCGGACGCGTTCGACATCGTGGTGATCGACGAGTTCCACCATGCCCAGGCCCGGACGTATCGCCGCCTCATCGACCACCTGCACCCCCGTGAGCTGTTGGGCCTCACCGCCACCCCCGAACGGTCCGACGGCCTCGACGTCCGCACCTTCTTCGGCGGTCGGACGGCCGCGTCGCTGCGGCTCTGGGACGCGCTCGGTGCCGACCTGCTGTGCCCGTTCCACTACTTCGCCGTCGCCGACGGGACCGATCTGCGCCGGGTGGCCTGGACCCGCGGCCGCTACGACGACGGCGAGCTCGGCACCCTCTTCACCGGCAACCGCGCCCGAGCCGCCGTCGTCCTGCAGCAGGTCCGCGCCAAGATCCTCGAACCCGGTGCCATGCGCGCGCTGGGGTTCTGCGTCAGCGTCGCCCACGCCGAGTTCATGGCGCAGGTGTTCAACGACGCAGGCGTCCCGGCTCGTGCGGTCAGCGGAGCGACGGCCCCGACCGACCGCGTGAACGCCCTCCGCGATCTGCGGGACCAACGCGTCAACGTCCTCTTTGCGGCTGACCTGTTCAACGAGGGCCTGGACCTCCCTGAAGTCGACACCCTGTTGATGCTGCGGCCCACCGAGAGCGCGACGGTCTTCCTCCAGCAGTTGGGGCGAGGCCTCCGGCGCACGCGCGACAAGGCCGTCCTCACCGTCATGGACTTCGTCGGCCTGCACCGCAAGGAGTTCCGGTTCGACCAGAAGCTGCGGGCGTTGACGGGACGGACGCGCAAGCAGCTGATCACCGACGTCGAACGCAACTTTCCGTTCCTGCCGTCGGGCTGCCAGATCCTGATGGACCGACAGTCCCAGCAGATCGTGCTGGACAACATCAGGCAGCAGGTCGCGCAGCGCTGGCCGCAGATCGTGGCCGAGCTCCGCCGCTCGGGGGACCAGGACCTCGCTACTTTTCTCGACGAGACCGGCCTCGAGCTCGCCGACGTCCTCCGCGGGTCGCACACCTGGACCGGGCTACGGCGTGAGGCGGGTCTGCCCACCCGACCGGGGTCGGTGTGGGAGGACAAGCTGCTGCGTCGGGTCCGGGCACTCGCTCACGTCGACGATCCCGACCGACACCGGACGTATCGTCGGCTGCTCACCCAAGATGTCGGGCTCGATGATCTCAGCGAGGCCGAACGGCGGTTGGCTCGGATGCTGCACTTCTCGCTCTACTACGACGGCGGCGGCCACCAGACCTACGACGCCGGGCTCGCCGCCCTGCGTGCCGAGGGGGCGGCGCGCGACGAACTGGCCGGCGTGGTCGACCTGTCCTTCGACCAGACCCGGCACGTCTGCGTCCAGCTCGGCGGTGACCTCGCGCACCTGCCCCTGCGCGTCCACGCGCACTACCACCGTGAGGAGGCTCTCGCCGGACTCGAGTACGCCGACCTGGGTCGCCGACCGAATTCGTTCCGCGAGGGGGTGCTCTACTCCCGGGCCCTGAACGTCGACGCGTTCTTCGTGACGCTCCGCAAGTCTGAGGCCGACTACTCCCCCACCACGATGTATCGCGACTACCCGATCAGCCCGAGCCTGTTCCACTGGGAATCCCAGTCGACCACCACGGTGGACTCGGTGACGGGCCGTCGCTACCTCAACGGGTCGAGTCACGTCCTGCTGTTCGTCCGGGACCAGAAGGAGAACGCGCTGGGGACGGCGCCGTACCTGTTCGCGGGCCCGGCGCACTACGTGAGCCACCAGGGTGAGCGGCCGATCGCGATCACCTGGCGACTCGAGCACCCGTTCCCGGCCGACTTCTTCACTACCGCTACCGTCGCCGCCTCCTGACGCCTAGTCCCAGGGCACCTCGACGCCCACCTCAGCGGCCACGGTCTCGAGCAGGTCCTGGTGCTCCTCGCCCACGGGGATCCCCTCAGCCCTGAACTCCCGCTCGCGGGCCGCCTCGAGCCCGCCGGGCAGATAGCTCTGCTGCCCCGGCACGAGCGGGGAGAGAGTGCGCACGGCGCGCACGTACGCGTCCATCTCGGCCTTGAAGCCGGCCGGGTCGGTGAACAGGTCGATCCGCATCGCCATCACCAGAGAGCCCTGGTTGGCTCCCTCCCAGGCCCGCCGGGCATCCGCGGGGTCCAACGGCACGCCGGCGAGCAGTCCGCCCCACGACTGGCAGACCGTACCCATCCCGATCGCGCGGTGGACCAGGCCGGGCGCGAGGGCCGCGATCTCGTCGCGGTGCGGGGAGTCGGCGTAGAGGTCGTGGACGGCACCGAAATCGAGGACCACCGGGTCCTCCCGGTCGGTCGGGGCGCTGAACGACATCGGCGAACCGCCGGCGGCGGTGTAGATCGGGTCCCCGGGGGTCAGCTGCAGCTGGTGGCCCGAGGTGACGAAACAGATCAGGTCGTGGGCCAGGGTCATCCGGGCGTAAAGGCCGGCGGCGCCGAAGTGGCCGTGGCGGCGGGTGAGGAGGACCGCGATCCCGGCCTCCTGGGCCTTGGCCACCAGCAGCGTCGTACCGTCGTGCGCCGGGAAGTAACCGAGGCCGCCGTCTCCGTCGACCAGCAGACTCGTCGGAGTCTCCCGGACGACCTCGACCGACGGTCGGGCGTTGAGGGTCCCCGCCCGCAGCAGCCGGACGTAGGTCGCCAGCTGACACGTCCCGTGGCTGAACACCCCGCGCAGGTCGTTCGCGGTCAACAGCTCGGCGAGCAGCGCCGCCCGCTCCGGCACCAACCCGGCCGCCTCCCCGAGCCGGCCCGCAAAAGCCTGCAGGTGCGGCGCCGGCACCCGGACGTACGAGTCGGGCGGGATGTTCACGAGCACGCTCCTGGGCGATCGACGAGGCAGACCCCTGGAGTGTGCCAAGCGGAACGCGGTTGCCAGGAGGGGGTTCCCGCGGCCACCCGGG
>JBPCRP010000134.1:0-17788 GCA_050996715.1 Propionibacteriaceae bacterium | reverse complement strand
CAGCCTTGAAGGAGACCCGCCTTCGGTGGCGGAGCCACACGGGTGGGGAAATTCGATGAGCACAAGTGGGGAATTTCGGTGAGCGCGATCAACCCGGCGCACAGCATCCCGTCGGCGACTCACCCGCCCCAACCTCTCGACTAGGGTGAAGCGGTGGGTAGGTGGCAGGCGCTTGGGGGCGGCCCGCTGATGATCGTGATCGGTGAGCTCCTGCTCGTCGTCTGCAGCCTGTGCTACCTCGTCTGGTGGACGATCACGTTCAGACCGTCGGTGCGGATTCCACCCGGCGGCGGGCTCTTCCTCGCGGGAGCGGTGCTCGGTGGCCTCGGCGGCCTGGTTCTGCTGGCTGTCGGCATCGCGGCCTTGCTCCCGAAGGCGTCATGGCCGGCGCTGGGGGCGACGGTCGCCGGCGGAGTGTTGATCGGTGCGCTGTTGCTTTACCTGACCGCTAGCGTCGCCCACCGGCCCGTCACCACCGAGCTCCCACTGATCGTTGTCTGGGCCACCGTGCAACTCGCCGCAGGCATCACGTTGCGGACGGCCGGGGCGCTGAGGGCGCCGGCGGCGTCCGCCTGGATCATCGCGACAGCGATCGCGACGCTGGTCGGGCTGGCCTGCTACCTCATCTTTTATCGGCTCGATCCGATCCCCGCGTACTGGATCGGCATGGTGCCCCTCGCCGTCGACGGCGTGGTGGCCGCGATCTTGGCCGCAATCGTGGCGCTGGCGCGAGTCCCGTGAGACGAACTGTCGGTTCACCGGTGGCCGCCGGCTGAGGATCTCCAACGAGGGGCGCCGCCTGCGCTCCTGGGGCCAACGTCATCGGCATCGTGCAGACCCTGTTCGGACGAGGCCGGACACTCATCCCGTTCGGGGTTCGGCCTGGGCTGATGAGCCTATCTCAGTAGTAGTGGGGGAACGCAGACCAGTCCGCGTGGTAGTCGCCTAGATAGCACCAGCTACCTCGATGCCTTCTTCGACACCGGCCAGGAACACCAGCGCACCATCACCGATCCGGCCGATCCAAGCAACCCCCTCGGAGTGGTGGGTCAATCTGAGGTTCGCAAGGGGGTGGGTCGAGGGACGTTGGTAGCGGAGCTCCTGCGGACGTCCTGCCCGACGAACCCTCTGCGGGCCGCGCTGCGTAGGCCAAGTTGGGTTCAGTTCAGTCTAGAACGCGAGCGTCAGACCCGCCGAACCCGCATCATGGGGACCATGAGCAGGTGGGGATCGGAACTTCGACGAGGGGCGGGCGGTGACAACCTGTTGGGTCGATGATCGGCACCATGCGGAGGGGCCTTGGACGAAGCCATTCACCCTTCCCTCGCTTTGGATTCCGTTTCGTCACTGATAGCGAGACGATTGTCAACGTGGAGAGAATAGTGCGGCAGGCCTCGGCCGGAAGCTCACCGACCCGACGTTCAGTCATGACATGGATTCGCTCGTGACGCAATGGCCTACTGGCTACGACATCGACTCCGCCGCTGAGCTCGTCAGCGCCGAGCTCCTCTCCCGCCTCGACACAGTCGCCAGGTGATTGACGCCTGGCGTTCGGGCGCGGCCTGCGGGCGCGGGCCTCGATACCGAGAACGACGGACCACTAGTCGGGCGGTGAGGTCCGGCTGGAGGTGGCCGTTGACGAAGGTCGCGCCAGCCCGGACGAGTGCGACGACACGCGCCCGTGTGGAGCACCTGCAGCTCGACTGAGCAGCTACCGACAACGCCTACAACCGACGCGACACGCCGATAGAGCTCACAACCGGGCGGTCCAGGACCGTATAGGGATCGGCCAGCCGTAGCCCACCGGACATGTTCGGACCGCGGACTCACCTTCGATCCCCACGGTAGAAAGGATCCGACCGGATCCGGACAGGTGGCGGGCCTCGCCCAGCAGCGCCGACTTGCCGATCCCCGCCTCACCGCTGATCACCAGCGCGCTGCTGCGGCCGTCGCGGGCGGCGACCAGTGCGTTGGAGAGAACCACCGACTCGTGATCGCGTCCGATCAACATCGCTCCAGGCTAGGCCCTTTGCAGTCTGGTGATCGAGGCGAAATTGGAGGTATCACTGCCCGGTCTGGGGGCTCCGTACTGCGACACAGCCCTCAGGAGATCCCAATGGACGCCTCGTCTGCCCGCTACGACTTCGACTGCATCGTCATCGGCTCCGGGTTCGGGGGAGCCGTGACGGCCTGCAGGCTGGCCGAAGGCAACCGACGGGTCCTGGTCCTCGAGCGCGGGGACAGTTATCCGCCGGGTTCGTTCCCCCGGACGCCGCTCGCCACCTCGACGAATGTGTGGGACCCCAAGCAACGCCTCTACGGGATGTTCGACATCTGGTCGTTCCGCAAGTTCGAGGCGATCGTCAGCTCCGGACTCGGCGGCGGCTCCCTCATCTACGCCAACGTGATGCTCCGCAAGCCCGAGGCGTGGTTCCGCGGCGACGGTGCCGCGTCGGAGTCGTGGCCCCTCGACTACGCCGACCTCGAGGGGTGCTACGAGAAGGCGGAGCGGGTGCTCGGGGCCACGCCGTACCCCTACGCGGAGCGGACGGCCAAGAGCCGGCAGCTCCGCGACGCGGCCCCCGCCGCCGGCCTGACGTGGCAGCCGGCCCCGCTTGCGGTCAGCTTCTCCCCGCCGGGGCAGCCGCTGGGGCTCCAGATTGGCCGGCCCGGCGACAACCTGCACCAGGTGCCGCGCACGACCTGCCGGCTCTGTGGCGAGTGCGACGTCGGGTGCAACTCTGGGAGTAAGAACTCCACCGACCTCACCTACCTCAGCACGGCCTGGCGGCACCACGCCACGATCAAGACGCTGCACGAGGTACGCCTGATCAAGCCGATCGACGGCCAGGGACCGGGGTACGAGGTGGTCGCCCGTCGGCACCGACCGCCCAAGGAGCGCTGGTGTCGCGACGGGGAGGCGACGCCGCCCGAGCGGGTGTCCTTCACCGCCCGAACGGTGGTCGTGGCCGCCGGAGCCCTCGGTAGCACGTACCTGCTGCTGCGGAACCGGGCCCGTCTCCCCGACCTGAGCACGCGGCTCGGCACCCAGTTCTGCTGCAACGGGGACTACCTCGGGTTCATCAGGGCCCCGAAGGCCCGCGTCTTCGACGCCTCCCGCGCACCGGTGATCACGAGCTACCTGACCACGACCGACCGGGGGACGGGTGAGCCCGCGGCGTCGGCCGGGATCGGCCGCGACTTTGTGATCCAGGACGGCGGCTACCCGGTGCTCGCCGACTGGTTTAGCGAAAGCCTAGGCATCCGACCGGTCGGTCGGGTCCTCCAGGTGGCGTGGACCCTGCTCCAGGCCCGGCTGACAAGCTCGCCCCGCACCGAGATCAGCGGTCGGCTCGCCGAGATCGTGGGGGACTCTCGGCGATCGCGCGGCGTGGTACCCCTGCTCGGCATGGGCCGCGACGTGCCCGGGGGGCAGATGCAGCTCCGGGACGACTCCCTCGACATCTCGTGGAAGCAGGCCTACTCCGACCCGGTCTTCCGGTCGATCAGGAGCTCGATGGTCGCCCTGGCGTCGTCGTTGGGCGGCGGGTTCTACGACGGTCCCAGCAGCATGTTCAGCCGGCTGCTGACCGTTCACCCGCTGGGCGGCGCCCCGATGGGCGCCGACGTCGACCACGGCGTGGTCGACTCCTACGGCGAGGTCTTCAACTACCCGGGCCTCTTCGTCGTCGACGGCTCGGTGATGCCGGGCCCTGTCGGGGTCAATCCGGCCCTGACGATCGCCGCCCTGGCCGAGCGTTTCTCGGCCCGGGTGCTGGAGAGGAGCGCCTGAGATGACCACCACGGCACCGAGCCCCCGACGGGCACTGATCATGGCCGGGGGCGGGCTCAAGGTCGCCTTCCAGGCCGGGGTCCTCCAGGTCTGGCTGGACGAGGCGCGGACCGCCGACGGGAAGCCGTTGATCTTCGACCTCGCCGACGGAGCCAGTGGTGGGGTGTTCAACCTCGCCATGTGGTGCCAGGGCCTCTCCGGTCACGAGATCGCCGACCGCTGGCGCCGTTTCCGCCCGCTAGAGGGGATCTCGCTCAACTGGCGTCGGTGGTTCCCGGTGCCGCTGTCGGTGTTCAGCTACGACGCGTTCCGCCGACACGTCCTGCACGACGCTTGGGGTCTGGACTGGGAACGCATCCGAACCACGTCGCGGACGGCGACCTTCAACCTCTTCGACGTCAGCCGGCAGCGGCACGAGGTGCGCACCGCAGCCGAGATGACCGAGGACGCGCTGGTCTCTGCTGTGTCGCTCCCGATGTGGTTCCCCCCGGTCGAGTTCGAGGGGTCGACCTACATCGACGCCGTCTATGCCACCGACGCCAACCTGCAGGCCGCCATCGACCGCGGCGCTGACGAGCTCTGGGTCATCTGGACGGTCAGCCAGCGGGGTCAGTGGCGGCCCGGCTTCGTGCCCGAGTACTTCCAGGTCATCGAGGCGGCGGCGAACTCGCGGGTCCGCGCGATGCTGGAGCGGATCGAGCGCAGCAACGCGGCCGACGGCGGGCGGTCGGGCGAGTTCGGCCGGCATCTCGAGGTGAAGTGGCTGAGCGCCGAGGTGCCCGCGCACTACCTGTTCAACGTCACCCGGGCCGGGATGGCCGAGGCCGTCGACCGCGGGGTCGCGCAGGGTCGGGCGTGGTGCCTGGCGCACGGCCTCGTCGTCGACCACCCCGCTCCGCCCGACGGTGGCGGTCGGGTCACGTTCGCCGAGAAGATGAGCGGGACCTTCGGGTTCGGTACGGCCGGCGCCGAGTCCGGCCCCGCGTCCGGGCCGGAGCGCGACACCGCGCTGGCGGTGCGCCTTCGCGTCGCCGTGCCCCCGCTGGAGGGCTTCCTGGCCGACCAGCACCACCGCGCCCAGCTGAGCGGCGAGGTGCGCTGCGAGGCGCTCGGCGGCGTCCGTCCGCTGGTCGGCGGCGAGGTCGAGCTCCTGACCGACGACGGCGACCCCTACCGCAAGCGCTTGACCTACCGGCTGCTGTTCACCGACTCCGCCGACCAGCTGATCACCCTGATCGGCAACAAGACCGTCGTCCATCAGGCCCATCGCGACGACCTGTGGCCGGATACGTCGACGCTGGCCGTCGAGCTCTACCGCGGCGACCAGCTGGCCGCCGTACCCGGATCTCCCGGGCCTGAGCAGGCGCACCGGTTGGGCCACGGGGTGCTCCGGTTGTCGCCGGTGTCGTTCGCGCACCAGCTGACCACCTTCCGCGCCACCGCGGGCGATCGGGGCGGCGCCGGCCGGACGCTGTTCACCTTCGCGCAGTTCTTCCTCCGCCAGCTGTGGCAGGTCTACACCCACTCGACGACCGTGGAGCTGGCCCCGCAGTACGTCCCACCCGGGCTTCCCGCCCCCGACGTCGCGGCGCCGCGCCCACCGTCCGGACCGGCCGACGCCGCCGTGGCGGCCTCGGTAGCCTGAGTTGACGACACCGTCCGGGACGTCGTCGGAGGGGGGCTGCGGATGACCCGCCGGCATCCTGAGCTGACCCACTGGCCGGCCGGCACCGCGCCGGTCGACGCGGACGTCTTCTCCCACAACGAGCTGGTGCTGGCGGCCCCACCGTCCCAGGTCTGGCCCTGGCTCGTCGACGCCCGCGGCTGGCCGCGGTGGTACCGCAACGCGCGCCGGGTGCAGTTGCCCCCCGCCGAGCGCGGGCTCGCGCTCGGCGTCACCTTCACCTGGACCACCTTCGCCACCCCGATCAGTTCCAAGGTCGTGCTGGACCAGCCCGTCCACCGGCTCGGCTGGACCTGGTCGTGCCCCGGGGCTTCCGGATACCACGGCTGGCTGCTCGAACCAAGCGGCGCCGGCACCCGGGTGGTCACCGAGGAGACCCAACGCGGGCCGAAGGTCGCCCGCTGGGCCTGGGTGCTGCCCCACGTCCTGTGGCTCGGCCACGCCTATTGGCTGCACGCGCTGGCCCGGCAGGTGCGCCGCGCCGGTCCCGGACCCGTCCCTGGGGTCACAACCTAGGGATTCTCCAGCTTCGATGGACCGCGTTCCTCCTTAGCGTCGTGGGTGGGCCGATGCAGGGGGTGCGTCGGTCGGCGATCAGGGGAGATCGACCATGGACGACCAAGCACCCAGCACCGCCGATCTGGTGGACGGGGCACGGGGCGGGGACCAGGACAGCTGGGCGCAACTGAGCGCCCGCTACCAGCCGCTGGGGACGTCGGTGACCTGCCGGCACCGGCGGGCGCGGACCGACGCCGTCGACGTCAGCCAGACCGTGTGGCTGCGGCTGGTGACCCGGCTCGTGAGCCTGCGTGAACCGCGGGCTCTCCCGGGATGGCTCGCCACCACCACGGCCAATGCGTGCCTGGACGTGATCGCCTCTCAGCGCCGGACCGTGGCCATCGACCCCCAGACGCACTGGACGGTCGTCGAGCTGGGCCTCGGGGACGCGGGTGGTCGCCCAGAGTTCGGACCGGACGAGGCGCTGATCCGTGCCGAGTCATGCCGTGCCGTAGGGCGGGGCCTGGACGAGCTCACGCCGACCCAGCGGCAGCTCCTGCTGCTGGTGGTGGCCGACCCGCCCGTGCCGTACGAGCAGATCAGCCGGCGGCTGGGGGTCCCGGTCGGGAGCATCGGCCCGACCCGCAGATCGCCGACTTCGCCGCCCTGGTGGCGATCGAGCTCGCCCGGCGGGTGCGGATCGACGAGCCGACCGCAGGGTGACCGCGGCACCCGACCCGCGCGTGACCCACCTGAACGGACCGGCCCAGCTGGAGGGCCCGCCTGATCAGGCGCGTCTCGTCAGTTCCACCCCGAGACGGTGAGCAGCAGGTCGTCGAGATCGGCGGGCAACACGTCCCCCCGCCAGGCGACGTGCTCGTCCGGACGGACCAGCACGAGATCGCGCTCCCAGACCGACCGCACCACGGCGTCGTCGACCTCCAGGTGGTGCACCGGCACCCGTAGCCGGGCCGCGCGCTCGACCAGCGGGAGACCCGCCCGTCGACCGGAGAGGTCGACCAGGGTGTAGCCCGGGCCGAGCCGGTCGTAGAGCTCCGCCCCTCCCGCGAGCCGTACGCTCGGGGCCCGGCCGCCGGGCCAGGTCGTCGGTTCGATCCGGTGGGACTCCCACCCCGGTTCGGGGACGGAGGTGTCCGGGCACACGATCGGTGAGCGGCCGTAGCGGGCCCCGGCGTGCACGCCGAGGTTGTCGACGTGGAACGCCTGGTGGGACAGGTAGCCGGCGAGCTGGGCCGAGCTGGCCCCGCCCCGGTCCAGGAACATGAAATGGCGCCAGACCTCCATCACCGACAGGCACATCTCCCGGTTGAAGGCGGCGACGGGCCGCCGCTCGGCCTCGTAGCTGTCCAGCAGCGCCGCCCCGCCCCAGCCGTCGAGCACCGCGGCCAGCTTCCAGCCGAGGTCGACGGCGTCCGCGATCCCGGTGTTGGCGCCGTGACCCCCGGAGGGGAAGTACTGGTGGGCTGCGTCCCCGGCCAGCAGCAGCGGGCCCCTCCGGTACGTCACCGCCAGGCTCAGCCGGTTCTCCCAGTTGGCCACCGAGATGACCTCGTCGACGGTGATGTCGACGCCCAGCCGCTCCCGCAGGACCGGCACCGGGTCACCCTCGAACGGGAGCCCGTCCAGCCTGGGGAACACCGCGGTCCAGGTGCTGGCCCCGTCTCGCGAGACCAGGGTGAGGCCGCTGGAGACCACCGCGAGGAAGAACCGTCCGTGCTGGAGCAGAGCGGGGTCGGAGCTGCGGAAGTACACGTTGCAGTTCAGCGACACCGGGCCCACCTCGTCCAGGCCGATCCCCGCCGCGTCCCGCACCGTGCTGGCCGCGCCGTCGCACCCGACGACGTAGGCCGCCGTCAGCCGCTGCGCCGCACCCGCACCCGCACCCGGGTCGGCGTGGACCGTGGCGGTCCCGGAAGTCTCCGTGGCCACCGACGTCACCCGCCACCCCTCGCGGAAGTCCACCAGCGGGTGCGAGCGGCAGGCACGGCGCAGGATCTCCTCCAACCGGGAGCCGATGACCCGCTGGTACGGCTCACAGGTGTGCCGGCCGTCGTTGTCCGCGGCCGCCGCCTGCAGCGACTCCTCGACCGACGGGTGGCTCCAGGAGGCGACTGGGGGCTCGGCGAAGCTTCGGCTCCACAGGAAAGTGAAGCGCTGGTCGGTCGGTACCCCTTCCGCCCGGATCTCGTCGGTCAGTCCCAGTCGACGCAGCAGTTCCATGCTGCGACCGTTGACGAAGTCCATCTTCGGGTGCCGCGGTACGCCGGTCGAGCGCTCGAGCAGGATGCACGGCGTCCCGCGGCGGGCGAGCTCCAGGGCCAGCACGGAGCCGACCGGCCCGGCTCCGACGATCAGGACCGGGGTGTCGGTGAGGTTCACGACGCCTCCTGGGTCACGAACCGGGCGCCGAACCGGGTGCCTGCAGCCGCCGGACGCCGTCGGCCCAGCGCGTGCTCGAGAGGGGCCAGGTCGGCGCCGGGTTGGCGGGCCGAGAACGACCAGAGCGCCGACAGGTAGTCCCGTTCCAGCTCGTCCTCGTCCACCCCGATGGCTCGGTGGTCCTCGATCAGCACCCGTCCGGCCGCGACCACCGTGGCCACGTCCCCCGAGCCCCCGGTGTGCAGGAACGCCTCGAGCGGTCGGGGGTTGAGCAGGTACGCCGGTCCGGAGGTCGGGACGAGGACCAGGTCGGCCTGCTTGCCGGGCGACAGCGAGCCGACCGTCTCGGCCCAGCCCAGACCCGCCGCCGCGACCCGGGTAGCCATGGCCAGGGCGGCCGACGCCGGCAGCACGGTCTGGTCGGCGAAGGTCTCGTTGTGGACCTGCCAGGCGGCGCGCATGTTCTCGGCCATCGCACCCAGCGGGTGCAGGGTGCCGTCGGTGGACAGCGACACCGGGTGACCCCGGCGGACGAGTCCGGAGATCCAGCCCGTCTCGCTCAGCGTCGACTCGCCGGACGGGCCGTACTTAGCCGGGGAGTGGTTGACGTGCACGCGCGCCTCGACCAGCCGGCGGGCGTCGGGGCCGTCGAGGAACGCGCAGTGGATCGCCATCAGCCGGTCCGAGACCAGGCCGACGTCGTCGAGTCGCTGGGTCGGGGTCCGACCGAAGCACCGCTGCACGAACGCGCTCTCGTTCCGCTGCGCGCCCAGGTGGGTGGCGAAGGTCGCCTGGTGGGCCTCGACGATCTGGGCCAGCCCGGTCAGCAGCTCGTCGGACACGTTGGTCAGGTAGACCGCGCTGGGCCGGGCGCGGACGCGGGCGGCGGGGTCGTCCCCGAGCAGGGCGTACAGGTCGGACAGCTCCTGCAGCACGTCGACGCTGTCCCGGGTGCGTCGCGGCGCGCTGCTCCCGCCCTCGCTGACGACGTCGCTCGCCCAGGTGCTGACGGCAGCGTTGATCCCCAGGCCGGCCGCGGCCCGCGCGAGCGCCGCGGGGTGGTTGAGCGATCCCACGTCGCCGAGGGTGGTCGTGCCGGCCCGTACCTGGGTCCAGGTCGAGTAGCGGGCGACCGCCTCCGCCTCTCCCGGGGTCAGCGCGGTGATCATGGCGGCGAAGCGGTCGAACAGAGCCGAGATCAGCGGCATGTCGCCGCCCCGCGCCAGGAACCCGGGCTGGTCGCACCGGTCGTCGACCCCGCGCGCCGCGCCGCGGAAGGCCACCCGGGCGGCGAACATGTCATGCCAGTGCGGGTTGACGAAGCCGGGGAGCACCAGAGACCCGCGGGCGTCCAGAGTCTGCAGGGTGCGGGCGGCGGCCGGGTCGAGCTGCCGGCAGGCTGCGGCGACGTCGGCCTCCGAGCCGACGGCCACGATCCGGCCGTCGACCGCTAGCACGGACCCGTCGGGAAGGATCTGGTTGTCCTCGTCGCCGGTGTGCACGAACCCGCCGCGGACCAGCAGTGGCGGCGTCGCGGCGTCCCTCGTTGTGGTGCTCATGCCGCTGTGAAGACGACGGCCTGGTCCCAGCTCTCACCAGGACCGAAAAGGGCACGGGGCTTGAGGGATTGGGCGGTGCCGACCAGGACGTCGGTCGGCACCAGGGTGCCGACCGGCAGCGCCTCGACCTCGCACGGCACTCCCAGGGTCGTCAGCACCGTCTGCGTCAGCTCGTCCCGCGCGGCCGCCCGGAAGTGGTCGGCGACCTCGATCTGCACGTGCAGGCGGTCCCGTTCGGCCCGGGCCCGCCAGAACCAGACCCCCAGCTCGTCCGGCAGGGAGAACACCAGCTGCTCCAGCGCGATCTGGGTCACCCGGGCCGGGCCGACCGGATAGCCCTGCTCGGCGCGGCCGCGGACGCTCACCGTCGGCAGCACCCAGCCGCACCGGCACGGCTCGGCGTCGACCCGCACCCAGTCGTGCAGGTTGTAGCGGATCAGCGGCATGGCCTGCAGGAACAGCGGGGTCACGACCAGCTCGCCCTCGCCGGTGTCGGAGATCGTGCCGGTCACTGGGTCGTACACCTCCGGTTGCACCCGATCGGCCCACAGGTGCAGCTCGTCGTGGGCGCAGCGTCCGGCCAGGCTGCCCAGCTCGGTGCAGCCGTACTCGTCGATCACCGGCACCTGCCACACCCGGGCGATGGTGGCGCGCCGGGCCGGTGACATCGGTTCACCACCGACGTAGAGCGCCCGCAGGTTCGGGAAGTCCCGTGCCGGGTCGAGCCCCCGCCGCTGGGCGGTCGCGGCCCACAGCAGGCACTCGGTCGGGTTGGACCAGGTCAGGGTGACGCCCAGGTCGTGGAGCACCCGGACCACCCGCGGGTAGGGGACCACCGAGGACCGGTTGTCCCCGGGCAGCACGGCCGCGCCGAAGCGACGGCTGGTCGCGTGCGCGAGGTGGGCGGCGAGCCCGAGCGCGTAAGGGCTGCGGACCAGCATCACGTCGTCGGCGTCGATCCCGATGGTCTTGCGGCCGAACCGGTCGGTCAGGTCAAACCAGTCCTGCTCGGTGTAGAAGGCGGGCGTCGGCCGGCCGTCGGAGCCGCTGGACTCGAAGTAGGTCGCGACTTCGGCCATCGGCACCGCCAGCATCCCGCGCGGGTAGCTGCTCCCGAGCTCCTCCTTCGTCGTCATCGGGAGACCGGTCAGGCCGCGTCCGTGGTCGCGTCCTTCGTCCGCCAACCGGCCGGCGTAGAACGGCGCCTGCCGGGCCCGCGCCAGCTGGTAGGCGATCCGGTCCTCCTGCAGCCGCGCGAGCTGCTCCGGTGAGGTGATCTCGGTGAGCTCGGGCAACGTGGTCACGGTCATGACAGCTCCTTGCTGGCTGGGGACAGGGGTGCCGACGTCGCCGGGGCGAGGTCGGTGAGCACGCGGGCGAGCAGGTCGGGCCCGTCGGTGGTGAGGATCGACTCGGGGTGGAACTGCATGGTGTGGAAGTGCGGACCGCGCAGGGCGTGCACCTCCTCGGTGACCGGGTCGGCGGCCACCTGGACCGGACCGGCCCAGGTGAGCACCTCGGAGGTCGGGCTGGTGGCGCAGTAGGTGTTGTAGAACCCGACCCGGGCGGGCCGGCCGAAGTAGTCGATCTCGCGCTGCAGACCCTGGTGCGGGACGGGCTTGCGGACCACGGGCAGGCCCAGCAGGTCGCAGAGCACCTGGTGGCTGAGGCAGATGGCCAGGAACGGCTGGTGGCGTTCCAGCAGCGACTCCAGGGCCGCGCGCAGGGCGACGATCCGCGGGTCGCTGCGGCTCCCGGGGTCTCCCGGACCCGGGCCCATCACGACCACCTCGTACGCGGCGAGGTCGTGAGGCTCGTCGTGGTGGCCGACGGTCACGTCCGCGCCGAGGCTCTCGAGCTGCTGGGCCAGCATCGCGGTGAAGGTGTCCTCGGCGTCGACGACCAGGACCCGGGTCCCGGCGCCGGTCGGCGCTCGGGTCAGGGCCGGCGGGTCGCTCAGCCAGAACCGCCCGATCAGCCGGTTCCGCTCCCGCAGGGCGGCCCGCACCTGCGGGTGCCCCGCCAGCGCGGGCCGGGGCGCGTCGAACGCCTGGACCAGGCAGGCCGCCTTGGCCCGGGTCTCCGCGGCCTCCGCGGCCGGTGAGGAGGTGCGGACGACGGTGGCTCCGACCGAGATCTGCAGCTGACCGGCCGGGGTGAGGACCGCCGTCCGGATCAGGATGGCCGAGTCGAGCCGAGGTCGGGCAACCTCGTCCCGGCCGATCAGGGCGACCACCCCGCCGTAGTAGCCACGGCCACCGGGCTCGTGCCGGGCCACGACCCGGCAGGCGCTTTCCAGCGGGCTGCCGATCACGGTGGGCGCGAACAGGGTGCGGCGCAGCAGGTCGACCGGGGAGTGCTCCGTGCGTCCGTGCAGGTAGTACTCGGTGTGGGCCAGATGCGCCATCTCCTTGAGGTACGGCCCACTCAGCCGGCCACCGCCGGCACACACCCCCGCCATCATCTTGAGCTCTTCGTCGACCACCATGTAGAGCTCGTCGGTCTCCTTGTCGTCGGCCAGGAACGCCATCACCCCGGCCAGGTCCGGACCTCCGTCGGGGTAGCGGTAGGTCCCGCTGATCGGGTTCATCGACACCGTTCCAGCGCTCAGCCCGAGGTGGCGCTCCGGTGTCGCGCCGACCCAGGTGAGGCCCGCGGCCCGGACCAGGAAGGTCCAGTACGCACCCCGCTCCCGCTCGAGCAGGGCCCGGAGCACCGACAACAGTTGGTCGCGGTGCGGAGTGCCGACCTGGGCCCCAAAGGTGCGCTTGAGAACGAAGTTGGCCCCGGTGCCCTGTCCGATCTCCTGGTCGATCATCCGGCGCACCGTGTCGGCGTACGCCACGTCGTCGAGGTCGAAGTCGCCCTCGGCCACGGTGAGCGGGGCGTGGGGCAGTCGGGCCAGCGCGTCGGTGAGGGCGACGACCTGGTGGGCGCGGACGTCGATGGCCACGATGGCCGCGCCGTCGTCCACGCAGGCGAAGCCCCGCTCGGCGATGGTCCGGTAGGGGATGACCACGAGCTGCTCCGGGTCGCCGTCGCCGTTCAGCTGTGACAGCCGGTCGACCCGTCGCGCCGGTCCGACGATGACATCGAGCCGGGTGGCGGAGCTGTCGGGCCGGTGCAGCAGGGCGAACGACTCGTGCTGCCCGGCCAGGATCTCGTCGAGTAGATCGGTCATGGCCGGCCCCTCGTCGGCGGGGCCTGGCCGAGCTGGGCCAGGACCTGGTCGGTGGTGAGCACGACCGCGCACCGCTCGGCCGCCCATGTCAGCGCCTGTCGGTGGTGCTCGGCGGAGAAGTCGGCGACGGCGTCGGCCACGACGAAGGTCTGGATGTCGCGGGTGAACGCGTCGGCGGCGCTGACCATAATCCCGATGTGGGCGTAGACCCCGCCGATCACCAGCTGGTCGCGTCCGCAGGCGGCCATCCGGGCGGCCAGGTCGGTGCGGAAGAACGCGCTGTAGCGCCACTTCCGCAGCTGCCAGTCCCCGGCGGCCGGACGCAGCGGGGCCACCACGTCCCGCTCGCCGGGCCGCCCGCGCATGCCCGGCCCCCAGAAGTCCTGCAGGAGCCCGCGGTCGACTGCGTTCATGTCCCCGGACTGGGCCGTGTAGGCGACGGGGACCCCGTGGTCGGTGCACCGCCGGCGCAGCCGGACGAGGTGGTCGATCAGCTCCGGCAGGGGACTGCCGGCCGAGAAGGGCCGCAGGAAGTACTGCTGCATGTCGTGCACGAGCAGCACGGCGCGGTCGGGGTCGACCTGCCAACCGGCGGGGCCGGCGGGCAGGTCGTGCGGACCGGGCATCGGGTAGGAGGTGATGGTGGAGATACCGCGCGGCGCGGCGGCGGTGTCAGGCACCCAGACCAGCTCCCCCGTCGACAGTCAGCTCGTGCAGGGTGATCTGGCGAGCGGCGTCGGAGAGCAGGAAGACCACGGCGGCGGCGACGTCGGCCGGTTCGGCCACTCGACCCAGCGGGATGCCAAGGCGGTACGTCGAAAGGTCACCGGTCAGGGTGACGGCGCGGTCGCCCTCGGAGTGCCAGAGCGAGCGGAGCATCGCGGTGTCGGTGGACCCGGGGGAGACCACGTTGCAGCGGACGCCGTACCCCGCGACCTCGAGGCCGAGACAGCGGGTGTAGGCGACCGCCGCCGCCTTGGACGCGGCGTAGGCCGCCATCCCGACCCGCGGCACGTGCGCCGCGTTGGACGCGATGGTGACGACCGAACCCTGGCCGCGGGCGACCATGCCGGCCACGACGCTCCGGCAGACCAGGAACACCCCGCCCGCGTTGACGGCCAGCTGCTCGGTCCACGCCTCCACCGGACCGGTGAGGGCGTCGCCCGGGAGGAGGACCCCGGCCGCGTTGACTAACAGTTCGACGGGACCGAGCTCGCGCTCGACCCGCGCGGTGAGTGCGCTCACCTCGAGGGCCGAGGTGACGTCGGCGGTGTAGCGCACCACCCGGGTCGGGGGGGGGCCCGGGTTGAGGCCCTGATCGTTCGCTGGCGCCGCCCGGTCGACGGCGGCCACCCGGTGGCCGCGCGCCGCGAGCGCCTCGACGACCGCCCGCCCGATCCCCCCGGACGCCCCGGTCACCAGCGCGGTGCCCGTGGCGGCGGGTGCAGTGGCGGTGGAGGGGGTCGGCACGGCCCTCACCCCGCCACGCTGAGACGACGGCACGACAGGGTCCGGCCGAGCGCCGGCAGCAGCTCACGCAGCCGGAGCATCAGGTCCCCGAACGCGTCCGCGTTGAGGGCCTGCGGACCGTCGCACTTGGTGCTCGCCGCTCGGGTGTGCACGTCGATCAGCAGCCCATCGGCGCCGGCGGCGGCGGCCGCGAGGGCCATCGGGGCCACCAGGTCGCGGTGCCCGGTCGCGTGGCTCGGGTCGACCACGACCGGGAGGTGGCTGCGCTGCTTGAGCACCGGCACCACGGCCAGGTCGAGGGTGAAACGGGTGGCCGACTCGAAGCTGCGGATGCCCCGCTCGCACAAGATCACGTGTGGGTTGCCCTCGGCCAGGACGTACTCGGCGGCACCGAGCCACTCCTCGACCGTGCAACCGAAGCCTCGCTTGAGCAGCACCGGTGCCCCGGAGCGGCCGACCTCGCTCAGCAGGGAGAAGTTCTGCGCGTTCCGGGCGCCGACCTGCAGGATGTCGACCTGGGCGGCGACGCACTCGACGTCGCGGGGGTCGACCACCTCCGAGATGACCGGCAGGCCGAACTCCCGTCCGGTGGTCGCCAGCAGCGCCAGCCCGGCGTGGCCCGACCCCTGGAAGGCGTGCGGGGTGGTCCGGGGCTTGAAGGCCCCGCCGCGGAGGATCTGCGCCCCGGCGCCGGCGACGACCGCCGCCGTCTCCCGCAGAGCCCCGGCCCCCTCGACGGCGCACGGACCGGCCATCACCACGAAGTCCGGGCCCCCGACCGGTACGCCGCCGGCGGCCACGACGGTGTCGAGACCGAAGGTGGCGCGCTCGGTCAGGGGAGTCGTGCTTCGGGCCTGCAGCGACCGCGCGCAGGGCCACCAGGACCTGACCTGGTCGAGCAGGTCGACTCGGTCGTCCTCGACCATCGCGACCCGGTGCCCGCCGATCCGGCGGATCACCAACCCGCGGGCCTGGAGGGCAGCGAGCCCTCCAGCGGGCGGAGCCCAGGTGGGATCATCGACATCGACCATCAGCATCATCTGGCTGCTCTCCCTGCGAGGTTTACGTGCCCGTCCTGCTTCTCGGAGGGCTGACCCGGCAGAGTGGTGATCTGATACCCCGCGGCCCGGTGCAGGCTCGAGGTATCTGGCGGGGCAGCTCGGGTGTCAAGACCAAGGGAGACCCGTCGTCTCCCCACGCATCCGCACCCCCGTCGAGCATCACCGAGGAGACACCATGCAGAACACCATCAGCACCGAGGTCCGGATCGCTGCGCCGATCGACCGGGTCTGGGCCGCGCTGACCGAGCCTGACCAGGTCGGGTCCTGGTTCGGCAACGGGCAGCCGACCCGGATCGACCTCCGGCCCGGCGGCCGGATCGTCTTTGACCACGGGCACGGCGACCTGCCCGCCGTGTTGGAGACGGTCGAGGCACCGTCCCTGCTGGCCTACCGCTGGTCGATCGTCGGAGCGGCCGGCACCGACCCCACCGCCAGCAACTCCACCCTGGTGACGTTCCGGCTGTTCCCCGAGGACGGGGAGACCCGGGTGGCCTTCACCGAGGAGGGGTTCGCGTCGGTGACCGACGACCCGGAACAGGCCGCCCACCAGTACGAGAACAACGCCAGCGGCTGGGCCGGCATCCTGGACAGCCTGCGCCAGCACGTCGAGGTGCAGGGCTGAGGTCCCCTCGCCTGCACCTCGAGGCGCGCCCTGGCATCTGGCGCGCCTTAGGTGCGGCCGACCACGCAGCGGAACACGTTGTGCTGGCGGAACGAACCGTCGGCCTCGCGGGTCAACTGCATCGCTTCCGCCAGCGCGGCCCGGACAGCGGGCTCGCCCACCGAGGCGACGGTGCGTCGGGCCGGACCGGATGCCAGCTGGGTCCGCAGAGCCGACTCGAGGTCGGGGTAGCGGAAGCCGCAGCCGATCTCACCATCGGACCTCACGACCAGGTCGGCCGCGGCGAAGACCTCGGCCAGTCGGCCGGGTGCGCCGAGACCGAACGGACCTCCCCCGGACGGCGGCCCGGGCGCGGGGGACGGCCCCAGGCGGCGTACGGCGGCCATCGCGAAGCGTGACTCGCACCGGTCCGGCTTACCCCAGGTCACCACCACGACCACCCCACCCGAAACGACCACCCGAGCCGCCTCCGTCAGGGTGGCGACGGGGTCGGCCGCGTACTGCAAAGCGTTGACCAGGGTGACCCCCTCGACGCTGTGGTCGGCGAAGGGCAGCGCCCCGAGGTCCCCGGTGCGGACGTCGGCCTCGGGGACCAGGGCCCGGGCCAGCTCCACCAGGGCTGCGGCCGCGTCGAGGCCGGCGACGCGGAGCCCGCGGTCTGCCGCGAGTCGCAGAGCGGTCCCGGCGCCGCAGCCGAGGTCGAGCAGTCGCGACCCGGGGGCCAGCCCGGCGGCGTCGAGGGTGGCCGCGTACAACGGGAGGCAGAGCCGCTCGTTCTCCGCCCAGTCGGCCGGAGCCTGGTCCCACCAGTTCGTCTGTTCGTGGTCCGCCGCCATGCCGGCACCTCCTGCTCGGGTGCGGCCGGTGGCCCCACTGCCGGTGGGACGCGCGAGACCGACCCGCTGATACGTCGGTGGTCCGCGGTCCCCGGTGGTATCACCGGCCCGCTCGGAGCGTCTGGCCCTACATGAGAGCAGCAGTGCTGAGCCGGCCCGGGGTCCCCGACTACACGGAGTTCGACCCGCCGACCGCGGTGCCCGGCCACACGGTGGTGCGGGTGACGGCGGCCGGTCTCAACCCCTTTGATGTGGCCCGCGCTGCGGGGCGGATCCCCGAGTTGCGCGGGCCGTACCCGGCGGTGGCGGGCCATGAGGGCGTGGGTACGGTCCGCGGCCGGCGGATCTACTTTGGCCGCACCCGGTCGCCGTACGGGTCCATGGCCGAGTTCGCACTGGTGCCCGATGACGCGCTGGTCGAGCTCGACCCGGTGCTGCCCGACGCCCTCGCGGTCGCCCTCGGCACCAGCGGGGTCGCCGCCTGGCTCGCCCTGGTGTCCCGGGCCCGGTTGGCCGCCGGGGAGACGGTGCTCGTGCTGGGCGCGACCGGCGTGGTCGGAACGCTGACCGTGCAGCTCGCGCGGATCCTCGGCGCGGGCCGGGTCGTGGCCGACGGTCGCGACCCCACCGCCCCGGCTCGCACGCTCGACCCGGGGGGCGAAGCGAAAGTCGAACTGAGCGCGA
>JBPCRP010000114.1:0-7301 GCA_050996715.1 Propionibacteriaceae bacterium | reverse complement strand
ATGGCGACGAACCCGAGCTACCCACCGTTCGAGTCCACCGCGAAGGACGGCAAGACCATCGTCGGTCTCGACCCGGACCTCGCGAACGCGGTCGGTCAGGTGCTCGGGGTCAGGATCGAGTTCGTCCCCACCTCGTTCGACGCCATCATTCCCGCGTTGGCGGCGAAGAAGGTCGACCTGGCGATGTCCTCCATCGGTGACACCAAGGAGCGGGAGAAGACAGTCGACTTCGCTACCTACTACTGGAACGGCACCCTGCTCCTGGTGCCGAAGGGCAATCCGAAGGGTCTGGCCGCTGACCTGGCCTGCGGCGCGAAGATCGGCGTGATCCGTGGCTCGCTGCAGCAGACGACCTTCTTGCCGAAGCAGACTTCGGTGTGCAAGAAGGCGGGCAAGCAGCCGCCCCAGGCCAACGCCTATCAAGACGGCCCGCAGGCTCAGCTGGCCATGCAGAGCAATCGGATCGACGGGGTGCTGGAGGACGCGCCACCCGTGTTGGACGCAGCGAAGAAGAACGCGACGAAGTTCGACACCGTCGGCCCGCTCGTCCGCAACCCCAATCCCGGCGGGGTGGCCTTTCCCAAAGGTAGCGAGCTGGCGCGACCGGTGAGCGGTGCGATCAACAAGCTCATCGAGGCCGGCACGTACACGACGATCTTGCAGAAGTGGAATCTCGACGCGATCAAGATCGACAAGTCGGAGCTCAACGGCGCCCGGTCATGAGCGCCGTCCAGCCCGCGTCGTCGTCTCTGGTGGCACCGACCGCCAGGAGACCGCAAAAGGTGGTGAAGCTGCGGCACCCGGGACGGTGGGTCCTGTCCGCAGTGGTCGCCGTACTGGCGGCGCTGCTGGTCCGCAGTCTGCTGACGAATCCCAACTTCGGCTGGGATGTGGTCGGGGAGTACCTCACCTCGGCGCGGATCCTGGACGGGTTGATCAAGACGCTGCAGCTGACCGTGATCGCCATGGTGCTCGGCATCGTGCTCGGGGTGGTGCTGGCCATCCTGCGGTTGTCGGCGAACCCCGTGCTGGCCGGAGTGAGCGGACTGTATATCTGGTTCTTCCGCGGTACCCCGATCTTCGTCCAGCTGCTGTTCTGGGGCTACATCTCAGCGCTGTACCCGCAGTTCCGACTGGACATCCCGTGGGGCCCCGACGTCGTCTTCGCCGACACCAACACGTTGATCACCCCGGTCGTGGCGGCGATCTTGGGCCTCGGTCTGAACGAGGCCGCCTACATGGCCGAGATCGTCCGGGCCGGCATGACGTCGGTGGACCGGGGTCAGACCGAGGCGGCCAAGGCGCTCGGGATGACCGGTCCACGAATCATGCGCCGGATCGTCTTGCCGCAGGCGATGCGGGTGATCATCCCGCCGACCGCGAACAACACGATCTCGATGCTCAAGACGACGTCGCTGGTCAGCGTGCTCTCCTTCCCCGAGCTCCTCTATGCCGCCCAGTTGATCTATTCCGATACCTTCCAGACGATCCCGCTGCTGTTGACGGCCTCGATCTGGTACCTCCTGGTCACCTCCGTCCTCACCGTCGGTCAGTACTACCTCGAGCGGCACTTCAGCAAAAGCGACCGAGGCAGTCAGGTCGGCTTCTGGACCCGAATGGTGCAACTGCAGCAACGAAAGGGGCGGAAGTGATGACGGTGGACGAGGTGGCTCCTCAGGCGCCTTCGGGCTCGGACCCGACCCCGATGGTCCGGGCACGTGATGTGCACAAGTCGTTCGGGTCGGTTCAGGTGCTGCGAGGGATCGACCTGGAGGTGCAGCGCGGTGAGGTGGTGGCGATGCTGGGTCCCTCCGGGTCGGGCAAGTCGACGTTCCTGCGGCTGATCAACCATCTGGAGACCATCACCTCCGGACACCTGGAGGTGGACGGATCCCTGGTGGGTTACCAGGAGCGCCACGACGTCTTGTACGAGCTCTCGCCGTCGCGGATCGCGCGGATGCGCGCCGAGGTCGGGATGGTTTTCCAGCGGTTCAACCTGTTTCCCCACCTGACCGCCCTGCAGAACGTGATGGAAGCACCGATCGGTGTCAAGGGCGAGAGCAAGGACGTGGTCCGCGATCGTGCGATGGCGCTGCTGCACCGGGTGGGGTTGGGTGATCGTGGCCAGGCCTACCCAGGACAGCTCTCCGGTGGGCAGCAGCAGCGGGTGGCCATCGCCCGAGCGCTTGCCATGGAGCCGAAGCTGATGTTGTTCGACGAACCCACCTCGGCGTTGGACCCGGAGCTGGTGGGTGAGGTGCTCGACGTGATGCGCGACCTGGCACAGACCGGGATGACCATGATGGTCGTCACCCACGAGATGGGGTTCGCCCGAGAAGTAGCGGATGCAGTGGTGTTCATCGACGACGGCGTGGTGGTCGAGTCCGGGGACCCGCAGGAGGTACTGGTCGACCCTCAACACGAGCGCACCAAGAGCTTTCTGAGCAAGGTGCTCTGAGATGGAGCGCAGCAGACTCGACGAACCAGGAGGCAGCACGATGCGGGTGGCAGTGATCGGGGCCGGGATGATCGGTACGTCGATCGCGGCCGAACTGGCCGCGCGGGGTGCGACCGTCGAGCTGATCGACCGCGCGGATCCGGGGACCGGGACCTCCGCGACCTCCTACGCGTGGGTCAACGCCAACAACAAGACCCCTGACAGCTATTTCCGGCTCAACGTGGCCGGCGTCCAGGCCCACCGTCGGCTGGCTGCCGGAGGCGCGGACTGGTTGCACGCGAACGGACACGTCGAGTTCGCCGTCGATCCCGACCACCGGCTCGAGCTCCGGCGGCGGATCGAGCGCCTGCGCCATCTGCAGTATCCCGTGGAGATGATCACGGTGGCCAGGGCTCGTGAGCTCGTGGCCGACCTTGTCATAGCCGACGACTGCGACACCATCGCGTTCTACCCGGACGAGGCGCACCTGCGCCCCGACCGTTACGTCGCATCGCGGCTGGCTACCGCCGTGCGACTCGGAGCGCGGCTGCGGACGGGCGTGGGGGTGGTCGGATTCGAGGCCGGTGACGCCGGCGTGCGGGTCGCCCTGGCCGACGGGACGAGCCTCGACGTCGACCGGGTGGTCGGTGCGACCGGACGCTGGACCAACGAGCTGACCCGCTGCGCCGACCTGCCCGCTCTTATGATCGAGAACCAGCAGCCGGGCGACCTCACGGTCGGTTACCTCGCGCGGACCACGCCCGGGTCGTTCGCGCTGAACCGGCTGGTCACCAGCCCCAAATTGAACGTCCGACCGAACGGCGACGGCCGGTTGCTGCTGCAGGCGCTCGACCTGGATGCGACCGCCGACCCGGCCCGCGTGCCCGGTACGGACTCCAGGCTTGGACGCGAGTTCCTCACCCGGTTGGCCGCGCTGCTCAGCGACGTCGACGACGTCGCGCTCAGCGAGCTGGTGGTCGGCTACCGCGCCATGCCCCGGGACATGCGGAGTGTCATCGGCGCCCTGCCCGCGGCGCCGTGGCTCTACCTCGTCGCCACCCACAGTGGTGTCACGCTCGCGCCACTGCTGGGCAGCGGGGTCGCTGCGGAGCTGTACGGCGAGCAGCAGCGGCTGTTCGACGACTTCCGACCGGACCGGCTGTTGACCCCGGGATCATGTGGTGGGCTGCCGGCCCCGCGACGTCCGGGTGAGCAGTGAGGCTGAGCCGAGGGCCGGCAGCCGACTCGGGACGGAGAGTTCGATGATCAAGGTGAACCGCCAGACTGCGACCTCGTTGAGCGAGGACGCCGTCCGGCAACAGATCCTCGGCGGTGGTCTGGCCCCCGGGACGAAGGTGACCGAGGAGGCGCTGGCCCGTGACCTCAGCGTCTCCCGAGCCACCGTCCGCCAGGCGTTGACCACGTTGACCGTCGAGGGCCTCCTCACCCGTCATCCCCGGACCCGGGTACTGGAGGTGACCAGGATCAGCGCCGCTGACGTGGTGGACATCTACCGGGCCCGGAGGGTGCTGGAACTGGCGGGTGTCGAGGCGGCGGCCGGTGCGAACGAGGCCGACCTGCTGCAGCTACGCGATCATGTGCGAGCCATGGAGCAGGCCGTGATTGACGACGACATCTCCGCCTTCGTAGCGGCCGACGCTCGGTGCCACTCCCAGACCGTGGCGTTCTGCGGTTCGCGGGCCCTCGTCGACGCGCACGCCCATCTGATGACTCGTTTGCGGCTGGCCATGACCCGGGTCGAAACGGTCGAGCACGACGCGACCGCGGGGTTACGAGCCCACCAGGAGTTCTGCGACCTGATCTGCGAGCGACGGATCGAGCCGGCCAAGGCCAATCTCGCGTCCCGGCTCGACGAAGCCGAACGACTGCTGCTCGCCGACGCCGACCAGCCCGGCCTAAGTGACGACACGCCTACACCGTCCGCGCGGAGCTGACGCACCGCGCGGACGTCCGGGCCCGCCTCGACCACGTGGGCGGGCCCACCGCCGGAGCCGGCCTCAGAGGTCGTACCGGTCCGCCATCATCACCTTGGTCCAGGCCGCGACGAAGTCCGCGACGAACTTTGCCTGGGCGTCGTTGCTCGCGTAGACCTCGGCGAGGGCGCGGAGCTCGGAGTTGGAGCCGAAGACCAGGTCGTTACGGGTTCCGGTCCAGCGGACCACGCCCGTGGCCAGGTCACGAGCCTCGTAGGTCCCCGGCGCACCCTCGACCGGGGTCCACTCCGTGCCGAAGGCCAGCAGGTTGACGAAGAAGTCGTTGCTGAGCGTGCCGAGGCGGTCGGTGAGCTGGCCGTGGGTGGAGCCGGCGTTCGCGCCGAGCACCCGCAGGCCACCGACCAGGACCGTCAGCTCCGGCGCGGTCAGCCCGAGCAGGTTGGCCCGGTCGACCAGCAGGTACTCCGCCGGGAGGCGGTGCCCCTTGCCCAAATAGTTGCGGAACCCGTCGGCGCTCGGCTCCAGTGGGGCGAACGACTCGACGTCGGTCTTTTCCTCGGTGGCGTCGGTACGTCCCGGGGTGAACGGCACCTCGACCTGGTGACCGGCGTCGCCGGCCGCCCGCTCGATCGCCGCCGCACCGGCGAGCACGATCAGGTCGGCGAGGGAGATCTTGGTCGACCCGTTGGCGTTGAACTCGGTCTGGATGCCTTCGAGCGTCTGCAGCGCCGCGTGCAGCTCGTCGGGCTCGTTGACCTCCCAGCCGCTCTGCGGCTGCAGCCGGAGTCGGGCGCCGTTGGCCCCGCCGCGCTTGTCGCTGCTGCGGAAGGTGGAGGCCGACGCCCACGCGGTGGTGACCAGGCGCGACACCGAGAGCCCCGAGGCCAGCACCGTCTGCTTCAGCGCGGCCACGTCCTCGGGGGTGACCAGGTCGTGGTCGACGGCGGGAACCCGGTCCTGCCAGATCAGCTCCTCCTGGGGCACCTCAGGTCCGAGGTAGCGCTGGATCGGTCCCATGTCGCGGTGGGTGAGCTTGAACCAGGCGCGGGAGAACGCGTCGGCGAAGGCGGCCTCGTCGGCCCGGAACCGCTTCCCGATCTCGGCGTACACCGGATCGACCTTGAGGGCGATGTCGGAGGTGAGCATCGTCGGTGGCCGCGAGAGCGTGCCGTCCTCCGGGTCCGGCACGGTGTTCGCGGCGGCGCCGCCGACGGGTTGCCACTGCCACGCACCGCCGGGACTCTTGGTCTTCTCCCACTCCAGGCCGTACAGGTTCTCCAGGTAGCTCATGCTCCACCGGGTGGGGGTGGAGGTCCAGGTGACCTCGATCCCGCTGGTGATGGTGTCGCGGCCCTTACCGGTGCCGAAGCTGTTGGCCCAGCCGAGGCCCTGCGCCTCGAGGTCGGCCGCCTCGGGCTCGGGACCGATGTGCGCCTGGGGGTCGGCCGCGCCGTGGGTCTTGCCGAAGGTGTGACCGCCGGCGATCAGGGCAAAGGTCTCCTCGTCGTTCATCGCCATCCGGGCGAAGGTCTCGCGGATGTCGTAGGCGGAGGCGACCGGGTCGGGGTTGCCGTTCGGGCCCTCGGGGTTGACGTAGATCAGGCCCATCTGGACCGCGGCCAGCGGAGCCTCCAGATCGCGCTCACCGGTGTAGCGCTCGTCACCCAGCCAGGTGTCCTCCGGACCCCAGTAGACGTCCTGGTCGGGCTCCCACACGTCCCGGCGACCACCGGCGAACCCGAACGTCTGCAGCCCCATCGACTCCAGCGCGCAGGTGCCGGTGAAGATCATCAGGTCGGCCCAGGACAGCCGGGCGCCGTATTTCTGCTTCACCGGCCACAGCAGTCGCCGGGCCTTGTCGAGGCTCGCGTTGTCGGGCCAGCTGTTCAGCGGCGCGAAGCGCTGCATGCCCGCCCCGGCTCCGCCGCGACCATCCGCCACCCGGTAGGTGCCCGCGCTGTGCCACGCCATCCGGATGAACAACGGACCGTAGTGACCGAAGTCGGCTGGCCACCACGGCTGCGAGGTGGTCATCATGTGTTCGACGTCGCGGCGCAGCTCACTGAGGTCGACGGTCGCGAACGCGGCGGCGTAGTCGAAGTCGGCGTCCATCGGATCCGAGGCGTCGCCGTGCTTGCGCAGGATCGACAGGTTCAGCGATGTCGGCCACCAGCGCTGGTTGGCGTTGCCACCCTCGGTCGGATGGCTGATCCGCCCGAAGCCGGCGGGACAGCCGTCGGTCGTCTCCTCGTTCATGAACCCTTCACGGGTCGAGTTGTCGACGTGCTCGGTGCGCTCGGAGTCAGACATGAGGTTCCTCTGGGGTTCAGCAGGGCTGGTGGCCGTCTTGGACCCATTCTGGAACCAATCAAGTCTTCGTGTACAGCCGGGGCGGCGTGGCGGCGTCCGGTCAGCCCGTGATGTGCACCACGGCGCCGGTGTCGGGCAGCTCCACGAACGTACGACCCGGCGCCACCCGGAGCGGGGTGCCGTCGGCCAGGGTGAACGTGAACGGTTCCGCCGGCTTCCCCTTGCGCCATCGGCCCGCGACCGCGTGACCACCGTGGGCGTAGCTGAACGCGCCTTCGGCGTCGATGACGTCCTGCAGGGGCTCGTCGTGGCCTCCGCCGGCGAAGATCTTGCCGAAGTGCTGCCGGGCCTTGATGATCAGCACGTTGTCGACCGAGACCCGGGTTCCGTCGGCCAACACGTGCGGGCCCCAGGGCATGCTCCGCAGGTAGCGCATGGACTTCGGGTCGTACGCGTACCCCATCCGGTAGTCGTCGCCCTTGTAGGGGATCGTGAGCGAGCGGGCCGCCGTACCGGCCGTCGTGCTCGGAGTCTGGTCACCCGTCGCGAACGGCAGGTACGGCTGGGGCGGGCCCGACCGGAACCGCCGGGTCTGCTTC
>JBPCRP010000082.1:0-3547 GCA_050996715.1 Propionibacteriaceae bacterium | reverse complement strand
TCAGCCCGAGAGCGCCCAGCGGATCGTGCCGAGTGCGACCCGGGCTGCCGGCCGGGCGAGCAGCCGGTCGGTGATCGGCAGGGTGGGCAGCCGCAGCTCGGCCCGGGCCCACGGCGGCAAGGAGGCGATCGCTCCGGCCGCGAGCATCGCGTACCCCGGCCGAGCGACGCCCGGCAGTGCCGGCTTGCGGAGCAGCAGCTCGGCGGCCTCCATCGCGTACGCGCTCCAGCGCAGCTCGGGCCGGAAGTCGGCGATCACGGCGTCGAGCTCGGCGACCGTCTGCGGCGGGTCGATCACCCCGAGCTGGGCGGCGATCGACCCGAGCTGGGCGACATAGGTGTCCTGTTCAGCGGCGGTGAGCCGATCTGCTCCGTACTGCTGATGAGCCGTGAGAAAGCTGTCCGCCTCGGCCGCGTGGATCCACAGCAGCAGGTCCGGGTCGCTGGCGTGGTAGACCCGCCCCTGCGGGGTCGTCCCGGTGACGTGGACGTGCACCGCCTTGACCACGGCGATGATCTGCTGGGCTGCGGCGACCGTCCCGAAAGTGGTGGTGGCGAGGTAGCTGCTGGTCCGCTGCAGCCGTCCCCACGGGTCGTGACGAAAGCCGGAGTTCTCGGCCACTCCCTGCATGGCCACCGGGTGCAGCGACTGCAGCAGCAGGGCCCGGATGCCCCCGACGAAGGTGGCGGTGTCGAGATGGACCCGCCAGATCGGATCGGCCTCGGTGAACCAGCGCGGCCCCTCGGCGTCCCAGATCTTGGCGTGGGCCTCGGCGAATCGGTCACCGGCGACGCGCTGTCGCAGGGCTCGGGCCAGGCCCGCACGGGGCGCCCGGAGCACTCCGGTCGGGAGGGTGGCCGTCATGGCCGGAGCGTACGTCAGAGCACCGCACCCCTCGCCTACGCTGAGCCCCATGGGCGCCTACGCAGATGCTTATCGGGCCAGCCTCGACGACCCGGAAGGGTTCTGGGGCGAGCAGGCGAAGCGCATCCACTGGTTCGGCCGGCCGAACCGGGTGCTCGACGCGGACGCGTCGCCGGTGCCGCGCTGGTATCCCGACGGCGTTCTCAATACCTGCTGCAACGCGCTCGACCGGCACGTGATCGGCGGCCGCGCCGACCAGCCCGCGTTGATCTTCCACTCCGCGATCACCGGTCGTCGCCGCACGTACAGCTACGCGGAGCTGCTCGAGAAGGTCGCCCAGCTGGGCGGCTCGCTGACCGCGATGGGAGTGACTCCCGGCGACCGGGTGGTGATCTACCTGCCGATGGTGCCCGAGGCGGTGTTCGCGATGTTGGCCTGCGCACGGATCGGGGCAGTGCACTCGGTCGTCTTCGGCGGCTTCGCCCCGGCAGAGCTCGCGTCGCGGATCGACGACGCCTTGCCGAAGGTGATCATCTCCGCGTCGTGCGGGCTCGAGGCGGGCCGGGTGATCGCGTACAAACCGTTGTTGGACGCTGCTCTGGAGCGCGCGGAACACCAGCCCGACTACTGCGTGATCCTCCAGCGGCCCGAGCTGAAGGCCGACCTGGTCGCGCCGCGCGACCTCGACTTCGCGGTGGTGATGAAGCCCGGCTCCGTCGAGCCGGCGACGTGCGTCGAGGTAGCCGCGACCGACCCGCTCTACATCCTCTACACCTCGGGCACGACGGGAAAGCCCAAGGGGGTCGTCCGCGACCATGGTGGGCACGCGGTGGCCATGGCCTGGTCGCTGCCGATGATCTACGGCGTCGGACCCGGGGAGGTGATCTTCACCCCCAGCGACGTGGGCTGGGTGGTCGGGCACTCCTACATCGTCTACGCACCGTTGATCACCGGGGCCACGACCGTGCTCTACGAAGGCAAGCCGGTTGGGACGCCCGACGCCGGCGAGTTCTGGCGCGTGGTCGCCGAGCATCGGGTGAAGGTCCTGTTCACCGCACCCACAGCGATCCGGGCCATCCGCAAGGTCGATCCCGGCGGTGCGCTGCTCGCCGGTCATGATCTCTCCAGCCTGGCCACGCTCTTCCTGGCCGGTGAGCGCCTCGACCCCGACACGTACGCCTGGGCGACCGAGCGGCTCGGCGTCCCGGTGGTCGACCACTGGTGGCAGACCGAGACGGGCTGGCCCATCGTCGCCAACCTGCGCGGGCTCGAGCCGCTGCCCCTCAAGCCCGGTTCGCCGTCGGTCCCGGTGCCGGGCTACGACGTGGTGATCATGGACGCCGCCGGCGCCGAGCAGCCCACCGGTCAGGAGGGGGCGATCTGCCTGCGGCTCCCGTTGCCTCCCGGCACGTTGGCCGGGGTGTGGGGCAACCCGCAGCGGATGGTCGACAGCTACCTGTCGGCCTATCCCGGCTATTACCTGAGCGGTGACGGTGGAAGCATCGACGCGGACGGCTACGTGTCCGTGATGGGCCGGACCGACGACGTGATCAACGTAGCCGGCCACCGCCTGTCGACCGGGTCGATGGAGGCGGTCCTCGCGTCCCACCCGGCGGTCGCAGAGTGCGCGGTGATCGGGGTCGCCGACGAGCTCAAGGGTCAGCTGCCGCGCGGCCTCGTGGTGCTCAAAGCCGGGGTGGAGATCGACCCAGCGGTGCTGCAGCGGGAGCTGGTCGACCTGGTCCGTTCCGAGATCGGGGCGGTCGCGTCGCTACGCCGGGTCGACGTCGTCGTCGGCCTGCCCAAGACCCGCTCCGGCAAGGTGCTCCGCAAAACCATGCGTGAGATCGCCGACGGCCGCACGGCCATTGTGCCGTCCACCATCGAGGACCCGGCGGTGATCGAGGCCCTACGGCCGGTGCTCACGACCTGACGCGTCGTAGTCAGCCGACGGGTACGTCAGACGGGTAGCCGGCCGGAAGCCGCCGGCCCCTCCCGTGCGGACGTGTGCCGACCGGGTCCCAGCCCGCGTCGTGCCCCGACTTCCTCGAACCTCCTCAGCCACCGACGCGGAGATAGAAATCGGCCCCGGCACCGAAGTGCCGGGGCCGACCCCCGCGTCTGTCGGACCGGCGCGGTGCCCGTCTCCCCCCGGATGACGGGTCGCGCTGGCGCTGACAGCGGGTCCTGATCCATCCCCCCAGATGGATCCCGTCCGTGGACGGTAAGAACAAGTGTGCCCTGTCTGAGCGCTGAAGTGTGACCGACCTCTGGATTCTTTGGGGAGATGTTCGGTCCCCCGACGTCGACATCTCACCGACAACCAGAGTTCGGGATCGGTACGATCCGGGTTGACGCATGGACCCGCCATGACGCGGCGTGTCCACCCCAGGAAGGTCCTCTTCCGAGCTCGTGCGCGCACCTGGCCTTGCCTCCAGGCAGGAACCGGCCGGTAGGGACGGCTCGTGACAGTTCCGTTGTCAACTGACGTCCGGACTGGTCGCTTGCGGAAGAAATTGACCTGAGTCTCCGAATCCAGGTGGAACCACGTCTCACCGGGTGGACCGGGTGCTGAACGGGGCTTCAGGAACCGGTTCGGCGATCGCCCCGGATCGAGGACGAGGTCGGTGAGCCGGTCGGGGGAAACTGGGTGGGAAGATGCGACGTGCCCGCCATCGGAGTC
>JBPCRP010000009.1:0-60914 GCA_050996715.1 Propionibacteriaceae bacterium | reverse complement strand
TGTTGTTTTTTGCGGGGTGGTGGTGAGGGGGGGTGTGTGTTTCCCCAGCGCAGGCGGGCACCCCCGAGACCCCCCAACCCGGCCGCGGCGCCAGGGAAGTTGAGACGACTGTCCCGCGACGTCGGATTCTGGCTAGCGTCGCTCCATGAGCACCCAGTGGTCCTTCGAGACGCGGCAGATCCACGCCGGCCAGCAGCCTGATCCCACGACCGGCGCGCGGGCGCTGCCGATCTACCAGACGACGTCCTACGTCTTCAACGACACCGAGCACGCAGCGAACCTGTTCGCGCTCAAGGAGTTCGGGAACATCTACACCCGGATCATGAACCCCACCAATGACGTGATCGAGCAGCGCATCGCCTCGCTCGACGGTGGGGTCGGTGGTCTGGCCGTGGCGTCTGGGCAGTCCGCCGAGCTGCTCGCCCTGCTCAACCTGGCCGAGAACGGCGACCACATCGTAGCCAGCCCCAGCCTGTACGGCGGCACCTACAACCTCCTGCACTACACGTTCGCGAAGATGGGGATCGAGGTCAGCTTCGTCGCCGACCCCGACGACATCGAGTCCTGGCGCTCCGCTGTCCGGCCGAACACCAAGGCGTTCTTCGGTGAAACCATCTCCAACCCCAAGCAGGAAATCCTCGACCTGGAGGCGATCTCGGCGCTGGCCCACGAGGTCGGGGTGCCACTGGTGGTCGACAACACGGTGGCCACGCCGTACCTGATCCGGCCCCTGGAGTGGGGGGCCGACGTCGTGGTCTACTCGACCACCAAGTATCTCGGTGGTCACGGCACGTCGATCGGGGGCGCGATCATCGACGGGGGAACCTTCGACTACGCCGCCCAGCCCGACCGGTACCCGCAGTACAACCAGCCCGATCCCAGCTACCACGGACTGGTTTACGCCCGCGATCTCGGCGTCGGGAGCGCCCTCGGCGCCAACCTCGCCTTCATCCTCAAGGCCCGCGTCCAGCTGCTCCGCGACCTCGGCCCCTCGGCGTCGCCCTTCAACAGCTTCCTGCTGGCCCAGGGCCTGGAGACCCTCAGCCTGCGGATGGAGCGCCACGTCGCCAACGCGCAGGCGGTGGCCGAGTGGCTGACCGGTCGCGACGAGGTCGACTCGGTCGCCTACGCCGGCCTCACGTCCTCGCCCTGGTACGAGCTCGGGCAGAAGTACGCACCCCGAGGGGCCGGCGCGGTCGTCGCGTTCGAGATCAAGGGAGGCCTGGAAGCCGGCAAGACGTTTGTCAATGCCCTCGAGCTGCACAGCCACGTCGCCAACATCGGCGACGTCCGGTCGCTGGTCATCCATCCGGCGTCGACGACCCACAGCCAGCTCAGCGAGGAGGAGCAGCTCGCCTCCGGCGTCACCCCGGGGCTGGTCCGGTTGGCCGTGGGCATCGAGCACATCGACGACATCCTGGCGGATCTCGAGGTGGGCTTCAGCGCCGCCAAGGGTGCCTGACTCATACCCTGAAGCGATCCTGGTCCCGGCGAGCGGGGCCTGGCGGCCCGACGATGATCCGGGCGACCGGCGGTTCGTCGAACTCGGGGACCTGCACCTGCAGTCGGGGGTCACGCTCCCCGACACGGTGATCGCCTACGAGAGCTGGGGACGGCTGAACTCGGCGCGGGACAACGCCGTGTTTGTGCTGCACGCCCTGACCGGCGACAGCCACGTGGTCGGCCCGACCGGTCCCGCCCACTTCACGCCGGGGTGGTGGCCTGGTCTGATCGGGCCGGGTCGAGCCCTGGACACCGACCGCTGGTACGTCGTCGCCGCCAACATCCTCGGCGGGTGCCAGGGCAGCACCGGGCCGGCCTCCGACGCCCCGGACGGGATGCGCTGGGGAAGCCGATTCCCCTACCTCACCACCCGCGACCAGGTCAGCGCCGAGATCGCCTGGGCCGACGCGCTGGGCGTCGACCGCTGGGCGTTGGTGCTGGGCGGCTCGGCCGGCGGCATGCGCGCACTCGAGTGGGCGGTGACGGTGCCGGAGCGGGTGGAGCGGCTGCTGGTGCTGGCCTCGACGCCGTACGCGACGGCCGACCAGATCGGCTGGTGCGCCGCCCAGCTGGCAGCCATCCGGGCGGATCCAGGCTTCCGGGGCGGCGACTATTACGACGCGGCGCCCGGCGACGGGCCGCACCGCGGACTAGGGGTCGCCCGGCGCATCGCCCACCTCACCTACCGCTCGGCGTCCGAGCTCGACGTCCGGTTCGGTCGGGGTCACCAGCGGCCCGCCGCACCCGGCGAACCGCCGTACTTCCAGGTCCAGAGCTACCTGGACCACCACGGAGACAAGCTCGTCGGACGGTTCGACGCCAACTCTTATGTGGTGCTGACCCAGGCGATGAACAATCACGACGTCGGTCGGGACCGCGGCGGCGTCGCCGCGGCGCTCCGCCGCGTCACGGCCCGCACGTCGGTGGTGGGGATCGACTCCGACCGGCTCTATCCGGTGGAGCTGTCCATCGAGCTCGGGGCCGAGATCACCGGAGCGAGCACCCAGGTTCTGCACTCCGACCACGGGCATGACGGTTTTCTGGTCGAGGTCGACGCCGTGGCCGAGGTGGTGGCAAAGCTGCTCGACACGTGAGGCCGTGGTCCGGGGTCGGGCACCGATCAGTGCGGGGTACCGAGCTCCTGCGGGAGACCGAAACGCCGGAACAGCTGGGTGTCGAAGAAAGCGACGGCATGTCGGATCTGGCCGTCGACAACGTCGAGGACCTGGAGCTGGAACGGACGGTAGACGCCGTCGGGCGCCCGCAGGTAGAGCCCCAGGGCAGGCTGCCCGTTCGCCGACGCCGGCACCAGGTGCAGGTCGCCGGCCTTCTCGGCCGGACAGGCGGTCCGAAAGAGCTCGACGATAGCGTCCGGTCCCTGGTACCAGCCCTCGAACGGGGGCATCTCCCAGACGGCTTCCCGGGTGAACAGCTCAGCCATCGACGTGAAGTCGTAGTTCTCGAAGTTGGCGACGTAGGCCGCGAGCAGCGCTCGGGTGGCGGCCGAGTCGGGCAGCACGACGCTGTCCTCGTCGGGGTGCAGGGCACCGAGCTGGGTCCGAGCCCGCTGCAGCAAGCTGTTGACCGCAGCAACCGACGTGGAGAGCTGCTCGGCTACCTCGGCCGCGCTCCACTGGAGCACCTCGCGCAGGATCAGCACTGCTCGCTGCCGAGCCGACAGGTGCTGCAGCGCGGCAACGAACGCCAGCCGTACCGAATCGCGCGTGACGACGGTGCCGGCTGGGTCGTCGAGCCCGATCGCGTCGTCGGAGATCGGCTCCAGCCAGGGCACCTCGTCGCGTTGGACCAGGTCGTCGTGGGCGTTGCTGCTCGGGGCGCCGAGGCCGGTGGGCAGCGGACGCCGGTGCCGCCCCTCGAGGTTGGTCAGGCACACGTTGGTGGCGATCCGGTGCAGCCAGGTGCGGACCGATGATCGCCCCTCGAACCGGTCGTAGCTCCGCCAGGCCCGCAGGTAGGTCTCCTGGACCAGGTCCTCGGCCTCGCTGGCCGAGCCGGTCATCCGATAGCAGTGGGCGAGCAGCTCCCGGCGGAAAGGCTCGGCCACCGTCATGAAGTCGTTCTCGAACGCGACGGTCACGGGCAGAGCCTAAACCTGACCACTGACGACGCGCGCGGGATATCGAGCTCACAACTCCGTGGACCTCGCTCAGCTGGCCGCCAGCACCTGCAGGCGACTCGTCAGGTCGTCGACAGCCACGCGGGTGAGCGTCTCGAACTCCGCTTGCGGTCCCACCCCCCAGATCACCACGTTGCCTGCCCGGCGAATGTAGATCTCGAAGTCCGGTTGGGCCGGGTCGTTGGCTCGATCGGGGCTGTCCGTGGTCCGTCCGGGCGTGGGAACGGCGGTCGGCACACTGCGGTCGACCAGCCGGTAGCTCAACCGGTCCCGAGGCGCTAGGACCCCCGTTCGACCCATCGGGGTGAGGCCGAAGGTGACCCCTTCTGGTGTCTTCGGGGCGAAGACGATGGTGCGGCACCGGGGCAGGGCCGCGCGGAGGTCGGTCATCACCCCTCGCGCGGCGGCAGGATCAGCGAACCGCACAGCGCGCACGTTGACCGATGACACGGACCCGTCGACGGACCCGTACCAGCTCGCCCCACCCTGGGCACCGTCGGGAGCCACCAGGACCAGCCCCGCGCAGACGGCAGGTTCGGGCAGGTAGCCGTCGTCTTCGCTGAGCTCCGCTGCGCTCTGCACCCGGGCGGCGGAGTCGGTGGACGGTCGGAACGAGGTGATCGCGGTGGCGAGCTCCTCTTGGGTGACGGTACGGCGGGTGTCCAGCAGGCGGATCGCGCCGACGGTCCCCGCCGCAGACAGCGCCAGCACGGTCACCACAGCGACCAGCCGAACGCCGATCCTCCGACGTCGCGTGTGGGTGCGCCGCTGCGGTCGACCGACGTCGATCCGGTCGTCGGTCAGCTCCTCGGTCACTGCGGTGACTGGCTCGTCGACGGTGGGCAGCCCTGTTGGCGCGCGCGGCAGGGGTGTCGGCTCCTCGACCTCCCGATCCAAGGGAGGTTGCCTCGACCCCGCCGTCCACGGCACGTGCTCGGCCGGGTCGATCAGCCCGCGGTGCCCGCCAACCGGACGACTACCGGGTCGGCGAAACGCGTCGTCGTCCCCGGTCATCCGCCGAGCCTACGTCGCCACGGCCGCGCCGGGGCCAGAAACTGCTAGTCCTTCGCGGCGAACGCGGCGTCGAACGCCGCAGCCGACGGAGTGATCGCGTTCAGGCCCCGGATGAACTGCAGAGCTTCGGGGGCGCCGTCGAGACGGTCCATGCCGGCGTCCTCCCACTCGATGGAGATCGGACCGGCGTAGCCGATGTGGTTGAGCATCCGGAAGATGTCCTCCCACCGCGTGTCCCCGTGCCCGGTCGAGATGAAGTCCCAGCCCCGGCGCGGGTCCGCCCAGGTCAGGTGGCTGCCGAGGATGCCGTTGCGGCCGTTGTGCATGCGGATCTTCGTGTCCTTGCAGTCCACGTGATAGATCAGCTCGGCGAAATCGTCGAGAAAACCGACGTAGTCCAGGCCCTGCCAGACCATGTGGGACGGGTCGAAGTTGAGTCCGAAGGAGGGCCGGTGCCCGATGGCCTCCAGGGTGGCCTTGGTCGACCAGTAGTCGTAGGCGATCTCGCTCGGGTGCACCTCGTGGGCGAACCGGACGCCGACCTCGTCGAAGACGTCCAGGATCGGGTTCCAACGATCAGCGAAGTCGGTGTACCCGGCTTGGATGACGTCGTCACCGACGGGCGGGAACATCGCCAGGTAGTGCCAGATTGCCGAGCCGGTGAACCCGATGACGGTGTCCACGCCGAAGCGGGCGGCCGCGCGGGCGGTCAGCTTCATCTCCTCGGCGGCGCGCTGACGCACACCCTCGGGGTCGCCGTCGCCCCAGACCCGGGCGTTGACCATGTTCTGGTAGCGGTTGTCGATGATCGCCTCGCAGACCGCCTGGCCGTTGAGGTGGTTGGAGATCGCCCAGCAACCCAGGCCGTACTTCGCCAGCGTTGCTCGTCTGGCGGGTACGTACGCCGGGTCCTCGACCGCGGCGAGGACGTCGAAGTGGTCACCCCAGCAGGCGATCTCCAGGCCGTCGTACCCCCACCCCGACGCGAGCCGGCACACCTCCTCGAAGGGGAGGTCGGCCCACTGACCGGTGAACAGGGTCACCGGGCGGGCTTGCTGCGGCTGGGCGGAGCCGGTCGCCTCGGCCGGCGCGCTCGCCGTCGAGACAGCTGGGGACTCGGTCATGCGGATTCTTCCTCTCGCTGGGGTTTGCGGGGGTTCGGACGCTCTCCACCGGGAACCCAGAGCACGTCACCGCCGGCGCCGTTCACCGCTCGGGTGAGGATGAACAGCAGATCCGAGAGTCGGTTGAGGTAGGTGAGTGCCAACTTGTTGATCCCGCCCGGGACGGCCTCGGCGTCGTCGGTCGGGGTGCCGCCGTAGCGCTGCCACGCGGCCCAGCCGGCCCGTTCGGCCCGCCGGGTGATGGTCCGGGCCAGATGCAGGTAGGCCGCGGCCAGGCAACCACCGGGCAGGATGAACGAACGCAGGGCCGGCAACGGGTCGCCGTAGTGGTCGCACCAGTGCTCGAGCCGGTCGATGTAGTCCTGGGTCACCCGCAGCTGTTCGTACGGCGGGTGCGCGACCAGGGGGGTGCTCAGGTCGGCGCCGAGGTCGAACATCTCGTTCTGGATCTGGCCGAGCGTCGCGGCGACCTCCGCCGACAACTCCCCGCTGGCCAGGGCGATGCCCAGGGTGGAGTTGGCTTCGTCCACGTCGCCGTACGCCTCGACGCGAGGATCAGTCTTGTCGATGAGGGACATGTCGGCGAGGCGGGTCTGACCGCCGTCGCCGGTGCGCGTGTAGATGCGGGTCAGGTTGACCATGATCCCGCACTCTACCGACGGGTCCGGCAGGCGCGGCGACCCGGCCTGCGGCGGCGTCGGTGGCAGGCTGAGCCGATGCGTCTGCGTCCTCCCCTCCTGGTCGTGCCGGCTGCGCTGCTCGCGATGATACTGACCGGCTGCGGTCAGGACCTGCCCGGAAACCGGTCCGCCGCCGCCCACCCGACGAGCACCGCCGCGCAGTGTGAGTACACCGCGACCGGAACCGCCGCCAAGCCGGTGGACCCACCGCCCACGACCGGGGTGGCGATGACCGGCACGACGGAGGTCACGCTGCAGACCGATCAGGGCGACGTGACGATGACTTTGGACAGCAACCGGGCGCCGTGCACGGTGAACTCGTTCCTTTCCTTGGCCCAGCAGGGTTTCTACACCGACACCAGCTGCCACCGGTTGATCGACAACGGCACCGGGGTGCTGCAGTGCGGCGACCCCACCGGTACGGGTGCCGGGGGACCGGGCTACTCGTTTCCCGACGAGCTCCGTGGGGACGAGGCGTACGGTCCGGGCGTGGTCGCGATGGCCAACGCGGGACCGAATACCAACGGCAGCCAGTTCTTCATGGTCTACGAGGACTTCCCGATTCGCGCCAAGGACTACACGGTGTTCGCGACGTTGGACGAGGCGTCGCGGGCCGTGGTGGCCAAGATCGGCAGCGAGGGCCACGACGGCAGCGGCTCCGACGGCAGCGGCAGGCCGAAGGACCCGGCCCAGATCACCGCGGTGACCGTCGGTTGAGCACCGCCGAGGCAGTTGTCACCATGTGGCTGCTCGTCCTGTCCTGAGGTCCCGGCCCGGCCGGGAGGCACGAGGGCGGTGCGGATCGACGTCGTTGGCAGTGCCAGGGTGAGGCAATGGGATCCTCGCCCGGCGTGCCATGGCCGCGACGCATCGAACAGGGACTTAATTCCTCGGTCCACGGCAACGCACAGGCCTTCGGTTTCTCGATCACGATCACGGTTACGTTCGGGGTGGTCTCGCGGCTCCAACCTCAACCGCAGCTGATTGATCTCTTCGGTTTTGCGATGGCGGCCGTGGTCGCGTTCTCACTGCTGAACGTGGTGGTGGTCCTCCGACTCCGTCACCATGATCGTGGGGAGACCAACGAGCGGGGAACGCTTCTCGGCACGGCCACCGACTTCCTTGCCGTCGGCACCGCGATCGGCGCCGCCATTGGGCTCGAGAAGCTCGTCCACGGGATCTGGGCCTGGCTGCTGTGTCCGTTTGTCGCGGCGATGGCCTACGTGCTGGTCCAGACCGTCGAACTCGCCTTCGGGCGGCAACATGAACAGCAGCAGGACATGCAGGAGCAGGATGGTTCTTCTTAAAAGGGAACAGGTGTTTGAATACATTGGGATGAACCGATCGGCTGGCGGTGTGGTCGGGTGAGGGTGAGGAAACCCGTCTGCGTCGTTGTTGAGCAGGTTGACCGCCGCAGTGGATGCGCTGGTGGCGGCGGTGGGGGCGGGTGACCTGCGCCGGTTGGAGATCCGGATCTGGTGGCGTTCATCGGGGCGTTCGAGCAGCGCCGGGGTCGGTTGGTGGTGGTGGATCGTCAGGGTTGAGATGTTCAACGAGGTCGAGGCGTTGTGTTTGCTCACCGTTCCCGAGCCCTATGACGTGCCGCGGTTCACCCGGGTCAAGGTGCACCGCGACTTCCACGTCGAGGTCGCCCGGGCGCTCTACTCGCTGCCGGAGCAGTGGATCGGGCACTACCTCGAGGCCCGATCCGACCTGACTCGCGCCATTTGGCGCCAGGTGTCTGCGGAACCGGGCGAGCGCTTCGAGGGTGTCGTCAGGGATCGGGTCCGGCGGTGATGGTCTGCTCTGCGACCTTGACCGGGATGGTGCAGGCGGGCCGGAGCGCCTTCACAAGCCTCCATTGCTCCAGCCGGTGGTCTGCTCGACGAATCGGGCGACGGCGAGCACAGCCACCATGGTGAAGGTGGGCTTCGATGGAAGGTGCGGGTGTGGTGGATTTCTCGGGCTGTCGTGGCGTCAGGCGGCGGATGGCAAGCCAACGGACTGAGCGGTCCCGGGTCGGCGCGGGCGGGTTCCGGCTTCAGCCCGCCGGGGGAACCACGGGCTCGGTTCGTCTCGGCGGAGCGGTGGTGCCGCGCAGGATGAGTCGGATTGGGAGCCGGATCGGCTCGACGGTCGGTATGCCTTCCTCGGCGCCGAGCAGCTGCAGCAGCAGGCTGGCAGCAACCTGACCCTGCTCGGCCACACTCTGGGCGACCGTGGTGAGGTCGACGAACTCCGCCATCTCGTGGTCGTCGATGCCCACAACTGAGACATCCTCGGGGACCCGGAGCCCGGCGCGTCGCAACGCCCAGAGGGCCCCGATGGCCAGTTCGTCGAACTCGGCTAGGACGGCGGTCGGCAGCTGGGGTCGGCTCAATAGCTCCGACATGGCAACGGCTCCGCCGTCGATACCGTGCGGGCCGTCCACCACGAGCCGATCGTCGAACTCCAGCCCGGCCGCGCCGAGCGCCTCCTCGAAGCCGAGCCGCCGACCGAACGAGGAGAGGAAGTCGAAACGCCGATCATCGGGCCGGCTGGCGATGAGCCCGATCCGCTGGTGCCTCAAGTTGAGCAGGTGGTCGACCGCTGCCCGCGCAGCACCCACCTCGTCGATGCCCACCGAGGGCGACCCAGGAATGCTCGAGCCGATGCTGACCAATGGCATGCCGAGGGCCCGCAGCGAGAGGGTGTGCTCCTCCGTCAACGGCATCGACAACGTCATGATGCCGTCGACCCGGCCGGCGAGCGGCATCCGGTGGAAGAAGTCATCTCGGACGTCGGCGTTTCCCAGGTGATAGAGCAGCACGTCGTATCCGCGTGATCGCAGGTGGTCCACAGCTCCGGCCGTCGCCGTGGCGAAGAACCATCGGGTGATGAACGGGACGATCACAGCGACGGTGTGTCGGGGGCCGGAGTCGGTAGCTGAGGCTTGGCTGGCGGTGACGTACGAGAGCTGGCGGGCCGCGTCCAGCACCCGCTGGCGGGTGCCCGGGGCGACTTTGGGCACCCCCCGCAGTGAGCGCGAGACGGTGGCAGACGACACGCCGGCTCGGGCCGCAACTTCAGCCAGCCTCACCCGCTGGCGTGGCGCGCGGACCTGGACCTCGTCGCTCACGTGCCGAGCCTACGGCCAAGCAACAATTTCGGAGGCTACCGGCGGCGCCAGCCCACTGATGACGGATGGGTTGCAATCCGCTGTAGGCCGGTGCGGCGTCGAAGATTCCTCTCTGAACAAGGCTTGATGAGTCGCTCGACCTCGCACCTCTTGCCAGACCAGGACCCCGGTGTCAGACTTTCGGTGAAAGTGTTTCACGGACTGCAAACGTGCATCATCGGCCTGAATCGACGTATGCGCACGGGTTGATCAGTCCCCAGCCCCCAGTGAGGTGGAGTGGCGTGACGGCGAATGTGATCGTGACGGTGGAGCGGGAGTTCGATAACCCGCGAGAGGCGGTGTTCCGGGCGTGGACCGAGCCGTCGGAACTGGCGCAGTGGCGCGGCTCGCCGGGCTGGCATGTGGAGCGCGAGACGGCTTCTGGAGTGCAGGAGCTCGGCGGACGGCACCGCCACGTGAAGGTGCGTGACGCCGACCCGACGACCCGGGTGACGACCGACGGGGTCTACACCGAGTTCTTCGACCCGGACGTCTTCGTCTCCAGCGAGCGCATCACAGGCGACCCCGGTATCGATCCAGACGTGCCGCTGGAGCTACGCGTCGAGTTCACCAAGATGGGCCGCCACAACACCCTCGTCCGGATCATCCAGGGCCCCTACGAGCCAGATGTCGCCGGCTGGCACGGTGAAGGCTGGGAGAAGGAACTGGTCCGGCTCGCCGACTACCTCGCCACCACCTCAGGTCAGGAGACCGCGCGATGACCGCGGCAGCAGCGCCTGACATGCAGCACACGACGGTGGTGCGGACGAAGCCGCTGATGTCGATGCCGTCTATCTTGATCATGAACCTCGGGTTCTTCGGCATCCAGTACAGCTTCGGCATGCAGCAGACCGCGGTGAACCCGGTGTACGAGTTCCTGGGCGCGGACCCCGGCTCTCTGCCGATCCTGAACCTGGCCGGACCGATCACCGGTCTGCTGCTGCAGCCGCTCATCGGTGCCCTCTCCGACCGGACCTGGAGCCCACGCTGGGGCCGGCGCAAGCCGTTCTTCCTGGTGGGAGCGATTGGCTGCAGCATCTGCCTGTTCCTGTTCCCGTTCGTCACCGCCGTGTGGATGGCCGTCATCCTGTTGTGGCTGCTGGACGCCAGTAACAACACCGCGATGGAGCCCTACCGAGCGTTCATCGCCGACAAGCTGCCGCCTTCCCAGCTGGGCAAGGGCTTTCTGGCTCAGTCGTTCTTCACCGGTCTGGGCATCACGTTGGCCAACCTCTCGCTTTTCGTCTTCCAGAAGATCATCTCGGGGGCCACCGAAGCGGGCATCCCCTACTGGGTGGTCGGTTCGTTCATGCTCGGCGCAGTCTGTTCGATCGCCACCGTTCTGGTCTCGGTGCTGCGCACTCCGGAGATCCCACCCAGTCCCGAGGAGCTCGCAGCCCTACGCGCCAAGAAGGGCGGGTTCGGGGCGGCGTTGAAGGAGATCGGCGAGGCGATCCGAGACATGCCGCCGCAGCTCCGGAAGCTGGCGCTGGTCTACTTCTTCCAGTGGTACGGCATGGTGTGCTACTGGCAGTTCATCGCGCTGTCCATCGCTCAGGAGTTCTTCCCTGCGACTCAGGAGGGAAAGGAGCAGGCGGTCGGCTGGACCGGGCTGGTCAACGGCTGGTACAACATTGTCACCTTCAGCGTCGCGTTCGCACTGGTCGCCTTCGCGAAGAAGCGCGGGGCGAAGCTGGTGCACTGCGTCTGCCTGCTGCTCGCTGCCGTCGGGTTGATGATCGTGCCCTCGGTCGGCAACCAGTACCTGATCTTCATCCCGATGATCGGCCTGGGCATCGCCTGGGCGTCGATCATGGGGGTGCCCTACATCATGGCGGTGCGGATGATCCCGTCCACCCGATTCGGGGTCTACATGGGCATCATCAACATGATGATTGTCGTGCCCATGCTGATCCAGTCGCTGACCTTCGGCTGGATCTTCAGGACCTTCCTGGGCGACAACCCGAGCAACGCCATCCGGTTCGCAGCCGTGTTCCTGGCGATCGCCGGTCTGCTGATGCTGTGGATCAAGGAGCCGCGCAGCGTGCGCGACGTCGACGACATGGCCCACATGCCGATGGCCGGACACTGAAAGAGTCACCACAATGACAATGAAGGACTACCGCACGATCGTCGTCGGCACCGACGGCTCCTCCCTCGGGGGGCCGACTGTCGGACGCGCCGCCTGGCTCGCCAAGCACGACGACGCTGACCTGGTGATCGTCTGCGCCTACTCCCAGCTGTCGCGTCGCGATGAGGCCAAGAACGTCGCCACTCTCGGTGGCGACTCCCGGATCGGACAGGTGCTCGGCCGCGACGCGGCCGGTCTCGCCCTGGCCGAGGCCATGAAGATGGCCAGCGCAGAAGGTGCGACCGTCACGGCGGCCCTACTGATCGACGGCGAGCCGGCCCAGGCCCTCATCACCACCGCCACCGATCAGAACGCCGACCTGATCGTGCTCGGTTCGCTGCACGACCGCACCCTCGCAGACCGACTGCTCGGCTCCACCTCCCAGGACGTGATCAAGCGTGCCCAGTGCGACGTACTGATCGTGCGACCCGAGATCAATGCCGGCGAGATCAATGCCGGCGAGCTGCCCGTGCCGGAAGTCGCCGCATCCGGCGCCGGAGAGAACTCCCTCTAGGTCGGACTGCCTGATCCACCGGGGCGGTAGGGCTCATCGGCTTGAGCGCTTTCCATCGTGCATTGCATTAGTGCACCAGTCACATACCGAAACCCCTAGCCAAGAGGACTTTAACCGCCAGAATCACCGAAAGTGGCACAAGTCAGGTTCAACGAGGTCGAAGCGTCTTGTCTGCTCACCGTGCCCGAGCCCTGTGACGTGCCGCGGTTCACCCGGGTCAAGGTGCACCGCGACTTTCACGTCGAGGTCACCCGGGCGCTCTACTCGCTGCGGGAGCAGCGGATCGGGCACTACGTCGAGGCCCGATCCGACAGTGAGACGGTCCTCGCGGCCGCACCGACCGGCGCGTGCGCACTGGGGGATCCGCACGGGTCGTCCGGGGTGCTCTCCGGCAACGTCGTCCTGGGTGGCTGATGAGCCGAATTCGAGGCACCCTTAGTCGACCGGGGTGGCCGGTGCATGCAGACGAAACCCTTCGGCGACCAAGCGCTGTTCGTAGGCGCCTGCAAGGTCTCGCAGAGCCTGACTACAGTCCCCGCTGTAAGACGGCCCGTGCATCAGCCCCAGCGTCGCGGGCCCTAGATCGGCCAGAGAACGGAGAGTCGGCGCTGTCGACGGCGTGAGGCAGGTGGCGCCGAAGACGTCCTCGGCGGCGAGCGCTGGTCCCGTGATCTCGTGATCGGTCAGTGGCGCGCTGCTGCCGATCGCGGTGAACAGGTCACCGCAGAGCAGCGTCGAGGTGGACTCCTCGTAGAAGAGGCCGGCGTCCCAGCCGTGCGGGACGTGCGGGGTCTCCAGGCGACGCAGCCGCTTGTCACCCACCTGCAGCACCTCACCGTCCTGAAGCGCCCGCGGTGGCCGGTCCGCGAGGTCGTTCACTGACACCATGCAGCCCATTGCTCCGTGCGCCACCTCCGCATGCGGAGCCGCTGCCAGCCACAAGTTCATTGATCCGCACTCATCCGCTTCGACGTGGCCGAACGTGACCCAGCGCAGCTGATCGATCGGCATCAACCGAGACACGGCGTCAGTGATGAGCGGGAAGAGTGCGCGGGGTCCGGTGTGGAACAGCAACGGCTCTTCGTCCAGAACGAGGAATTGGTTGAACATGAAGTCTGCGTCGGAGATGAAGGTTGACAAGCGGAAGATACCCGGCGCGATTTCGGCGACCTCAGTTTCCATGATGACCCCTGGACTCTCGCTGAACTTAGCCAACTCTCGATCCAGCATCCTCGCGGCCGGCTTCGGCGACAAGAGCTGGCAGTCGCCCGTTCCAGCAACGACACGCTCACCAGGACCCGCACACCACTCTGCTGGACTCCACTTTGCGGTTGTGTCCGGCGCCGCATGCCGTCCTCGGGGTAGGGCACGAACATGGTTGTCGGTGACGGTGGAGCTACTCGGCAGCCGCGGCGAGGAGCTGTGGCCTTGGCCTGGTCGCATCGTCGCGGTCGGGCCGTCCCACACCTTCTTCGCCCTCGCGGATGCGATCAACGGTGCGTTCGGGCGCTGGGACCGCTCGCATCTGTCGATGTTCATTCTCGCCGACGGTCAGGTGGTCACTGATGAGTCGACGGGAGCCGAGATGGCTGATGCGGCCGGCGGGTTGATCAGCGCTCCACTGGACATTGAGGTGGCCAAGGTGGCCAGAGTGCTTAAGCCCGGAGCGGAGTTCCAGTTTGCCTTCGACCTCGGTGATGCGTGGACCCACCGGTGTGAAGTCGCGGAAGATCGACCCCGTCGTTGCGCTGGGCATGCGCCCCGACACCCCGTTGCCGTACTGGGGGTGGTGGGGAACTCTCCCGGACCAGTGCGGACGCCGGTGGGCCTCCAACGACGGGGAGAGTCGACCACTGCGGAAACCGAGCCAGCCGCACCCGATGCTGGTCCACGCCTGGCCCGGTCGAGGGCAGCTGCCGACGCTGGATCTGGTCGCTTTGCGCGAATCGATCGCGGGCAACGATGCTGCTGGATTTCTGGCCCTGGTGACGGGATGCGACGTCGACGATGTTCTGCAACAGGTGGGGGCGGGGGTGCCGATGGCGCTGCAGCAGCGGCGGGACCAGGCTGAATCGGTGGCGTTGTCGGTGATCAACCGGCTCACCTGGCGCGACGGACCCGGCGACCGGACAACGCTCAGCAAATCTCGGCTGGGGTGGCGTGCCACCAGGGCGCATTCCCGAACTGACGGTACGCGTCCTCCGGGACCAGGACTGGCCGACCTACCGGGCGCTCCGGCTCGCCGCACTCCAGGAGTCCCCAGGCGTCTTCGGCGACACCCACGACCCCGAAGCCGCTGCCGACCAGACCTACTGGCGGTCACAGCTCACCGCGGCCCGACGGGTCGTCGCCGACGTCGACGGGAAGCCCGTGCGGTGTGTAGTGGGCGAGTTCAACCGGTCGATGCAACACCGGGCTGTTGAAGCGAGCGTAGCTGTTCCTCGAAGACCTCGGCGGGGGTTTTCCAGCCGAGGATCTTCCGGGGCCGGTTGTTGATCGCGACGGCGACAGCTTCCAGGTCATCGGCAGACCATCGGGACAAGTCTGTGCCCTTGGGGAAGTACTGGCGGAGCAGCCCGTTGGTGTTCTCGTTCGTGGGCCGCTGCCACGGCGAGTGCGGATCGGCGAAGTACACCTTCGTCCCCGTCGCGAGGGCGAACTGGGCGTGCCCGGAGAGCTCCTTCCCGCGGTCCCAGGTGAGGGTCCTACGGAGCTGCTCGGGTAGCTTCGTCATCGACAGCGTCAAGGCGGCGTTCATCGCGACGGCGCCGTAACCCCCGAGCGAAAGACCGTTCTTCACGGGCGGTTTGTCGCCCCAACCCTCCAGCCGGGGCAGATGCACCAGCAGCGTGGAGCGGCTGCTGCGCTCGACGAGCGTGCCGATCGCGGACCGTCCTGTTCCGATGATCAGATCGCCCTCCCAGTGGCCTGGGACGGCGCGGTCTTCGGCGTCGGCGGGTCGTTCGCTGATCACGACATCGGCGCTGACATGACCTTGGGCCTTGTTGCGTGACCGGGCTCGCGGTTCCCGCAGCGCGCGCCCGGTCCGCAAGCAGGCGACCAGCTCGCGTTTGAGTGCGCCACGCCCCTGGATGAACAGCGCCTGGTAGATCGCCTCGTGGCTGATGCGCATGGACTCATCATCAGCGAAGTCGACCCGGAGCCGGTGGGAGATCTGTTCGGGGCTCCACGCCGTCACCCACCGCCTGTCTTGGCGGTGTGGCTTGTTCAGCCCCTTCCACGCCGGCGTCTCAGGCCCGGCCACGACCGTCCCGTCCGGCCGGCAGACCCGACCGGCCAGCCGTTCCTGCACGTAGTCACGCAATGTGTCGTTGTTCACCAGCTTCGCGGTCTTCGGCCGCTTCGCGGCCTACTGCGCCTTCCACTGCGCCACCAGGGCCCGGTACTCGGTCTTGCCGCTGCGGGTCGCTGCGTTGCGCCGCAGCTCACGCGAGACCGTCCCGGGATCGCGCCCGAGCCGGCGGGCGATCTCGCGCACTCCGATCTCCTGAACACGCCACAAAGCGATCTCCTCCCGCTCAGCGAACGACAGGTAACGGCCCGTGGGCTCGTCCAAGCTGAGTGGCGGCATCCCGCCAGCGTGACGGAACCACCGCGACCCGACCGGCCACGACACACCCACACTCTCCGCCGCCTCGGCGGTGGTGACCCCCGTCGCGATCAGACGCCAGAACTCCCGCTGCACCGCCCGAGACGGCTCCGGCCGGCCCGGTGAACGCATCGGCGGCCGCAACGCCCGATCCGCCGCCCACTGCCGCCGCGCACCCACCGGCACCTGCCGTTTGCCACGTTCCATCGCACACCTCCATGATCAAGGTGTTGCGACGACCGGTTGAATTCGCCGTGACTTCCACGGTTGGAATGAAAAATGGCTTAGGGTCCCAGATTACCCCGCAAGCAGCGGCCGGCGCGGCCTCAACAGTTCGACCGGTGTCACGGCAGCCAGCCGATCTCCGGTGGAACCTGGTCAACGGTCGGTCAGCGGTGGTTAGTGGCGGCGCTGCCTGTTTCGTGGACGCTTGCTGGTCCAGATGGCGGCCAGGATCAGCACCCCGAGAATCAGGAACGCCGGCACGATCGACGCGGCGAAACCGTCGGCCTGCGTGTCGTAGACCGGCTCGGCCGCCGGACTGGGGAGCGTCAGCACCGCCCAGACGTAGGCCCGGACATAAAGGGTCGGGACGATCACGGTCAGCACTCGGTCAGCGCCTCTTCCCGCCGCGACCCGAGCGTCGCAGCACGATGGCCACCGTCGGGACGGAGATGAACGCAAGCAGCAGCAGGATCAGCAGCAGCGGGTAGTCGAAGGTGTCCCGGGGGGTTGCCGACGTCGAGCGCGATCGTCAGCGCCGAGACGACCGACACTGCTCCAGCAGTGACGTCGCTCATCGTGGTCATCATCTCCTCATCGTGCGGTTCCCGGTGCAACCCGGTCCGAGACGTACCGGGGCGAGCCTGTGTCAGGCCCCGTGGAGTGATTCGGCCAGGAAGGCCCGAACGGTTGCGGTGAAGATCTCCGGCTGCTCGGCGTGCACCCAGTGCCCGGCTCTTTTGACCGTGATCAGCCGGGCCCGCGGGAAGAGTGTCCGCATCGGCCCCACGGTCTCGGGGGTGATGTAGTCGGAGTTCGCCCCGGCGATCCACAGCACCGGTCCGGGGTACGGCGGTCGGTGCGGGTCGGGCCAGTCGGCGAGCTCCTCAAGCTCGTCGCCGAGCACCTCCAGGTGAAGAGACCAGCGCCAGCGGTCCCGGCGCGTCTCGGGGTCCTTGTCCCGGCGCAGGTTCTGCAGGAGAAAACCGCGGATGGTCGGGTCGGGAACCTCGGGTCGCAGCTGCTCGTCGGCCTGGCCGCGGTCGCCGAGGTGCGCCAAGTCGACCGAGCGCATGGCGGCGACGTACGGCACCTGGCCGATTTCGGCGTACCGGACCGGAGACATGTCGACCACGCACAGCCGCCCGACCAGCTCGGGCTCGGTCAGCGCCAGCATCATCGCCACCTTGCCGCCCATGGAGTGTCCGACCACGGCCCAGCCCTGAACGGGGTCGCGTTGCCGCAACTCCCGGGCTACCGCCGCGGCCATCTCGGGATAGGAGACGTGGTCGCGCCACGGTGAGCGGCCGTGGTCGGGCAGGTCGAGCAGCAGCACCCGGTGGTCGGTGCTCAGGGCCTTGGCGACGGTGGTCCAGTTCTTGCCCTGCCCGAAGAGCCCGTGCAGGAAGACCACTCTGGATCCGTGGTCACCGAGTTCGGTGGCGTAGAGGTGCTCGTCGGGAGCGGATCCAGAGTGTCCTGCGGCTCGCGGGCCGGGGGAGCTCACGGCCGCCTCGCCCAGCAGGCCGTGTGCCAGTGCCGGCGCTCGGCTACCGGGCTGGTCACGTTCCATCCCGGTTCGTGCGGCCAGACGACCACGTGCGGTACCCCCGGCCTGACCTCGTGCTGGCATCCCGGGCAGCGGTAGATCTTGCTCGCCGCCGCACCCGGCACCGCACGGACGACCCAGCGTCCATCGCGCTTGTCGGCGGTCGACGCCGTTACGCCGCCGCCGCCGCCGAGCGGTCGGCCGGGCCGCAGGTGCTTCGACGGACGCCGCCCGGGGGACCGGGGCGCCATCAGAATTCGGACCGCAGGCGCTGCAGCGCTCGGTCGGGGTCGACCTCGGCGGCCAGCTCTTCGAGCAGCAACGACGGGCGATGACCCGGCTGCGCGGTCTCGAGGAAGACCCGGCGCTGCCGCTCCAGCAGCCCGACCGGGCCGAGCTCGGCGATCACGTCGAACGGTGCGGGCATCCGACAGCCGTGGGTCATCCCGGTATCGATGTCCCCGGGGGTCGAGTAGCCGGTCCGGACCATCTCCAGGGCGTCGTTGAGGTACGGCGCGACCAGGGTGTCCGGCAGCTCGTCGACCCGGGAGCGGACGACGCGAACGGGCTCGGGGTCCTCGACGCCGGACCCGTGCCCCGGGGCGCCGTGGACGAAGAAGCCGCGGCCGGTCTTGCGGCCCAGCCGACCCGCCGCGACCAACTGAGTGAGGATCGGGGCCGGCGCGTGTCGAGGGTCGCGGGTCTCCTCCCAGAGCCGCTCGACCACGGCGAGGGTGACGTCGTGGCCGACCAGGTCGAGCAAGGTGAGTGGACCCATCGGGTAGCCGGCCCGCTCGACCATCGCGGTGTCCATCTCGGCTCGGGTGCAGAAGCCGGCACCGTAGAGCTGAGCCGCCCGGTTGAGGTAGCCCACCAACAGCGCGTTGACCACGAAACCGGCCCGGTCGCCGCAGCCGATCGTGGTCTTGCCGAGCCGGTGCAACCAGGTCGTGACCTGCTCGGCGGTGTCGGGGGCGGTGAGCACGGTGCTGATCACCTCCACCAGGGTCTGCACGGGGGCGGGGTTGAAGAAGTGCACGCCGACAACCCGTTCAGGGTGCTTTGTCGCGGCGGCGATGGTGGTGATCGACAGCGACGAGGTGTTTGTCGCCAGGATCGTCTGGGGTCCGACGACCTCGTCGAGCGCGCTGAACACCGCGGTCTTGAGGTCGAGCCGTTCACTCACGGCCTCGACGACCAGGTTGCAGTCGGCGACCGCGCCCATCTCGGTGTGGAAGCTCACCCGGCTCATGAGGGCGTCGCGGTCGGCGGGGCCGAGCTTGCCGCGTTCCACCGCCCGGTCGGTCGAGGTGGTGAGGACCGTGCGGCCGCGCTGGACCGCGGCGTCGTCGTACTCCACCCCGATCACCGAGTGCCCGGCGCGGGCGAACACCTCAGCGATCCCGGCGCCCATCGCGCCCAGCCCGACAACTCCGACCGTGGTTGTCTCAGTCACGCCCATCAGTCTCCCAGACCGGCGACGGTGATCTCGGGGTGCCGGACCGGCTACGGTGGCGGGCGTGCGTCTGGTGATCGCCCGCTGTTCGGTGGACTATGCGGGGCGGCTGACGGCCCACCTGCCGATGGCGACCCGGTTGATCCTGGTCAAGGCGGATGGTTCGGTCTCGGTGCACGCCGACGACCGGGCCTACAAGCCGCTGAACTGGATGAGCCCGCCCTGCACCATCAAGATCAGCACCGGCACGAGCAGCAGCGGAGCGGTCGCCGCGAACGTCATCCTCGATCCGGTCACGGCCGAACCCGTACCCGAGGTGTGGGAGGTGACCGGTCGCGACGGTGACCGGCTGCAGATTGTCCTGGCCGAGATCTTGCACGACTCCAGCCACGACCTCGGGATCGACCCGGGCCTGCAGAAGGACGGCGTCGAGGCCCACCTGCAAGCCTTGTTGGCGGCCAACCCCGAGGTGCTCGGGGCCGGGCTGCTGCTCGTCCGCCGCGAGCACCCCACCCCGATCGGGCCGGTCGATCTCCTGTTGCGCCGGCCCGGGGGTCCGGGGTCGAGCGGGTACGTCGCGGTGGAGGTCAAGCGGCGCGGCGACATCGACGGGGTCGAGCAGCTGACGCGCTACCTCGAGCTCCTCCGCCGCGACCCGCTGCTCGGCGACGTCGGCGGGGTGTTCGCCGCCCAGCAGATCAGGCCGCAGGCCCGGACGCTGGCCCAGGACCGCGGGATCACCTGCGTCACGGTCGACTACGACGTGTTGCGCGGCCTGGACGACCCGGCCGACCGCCTCTTCTGACGTCCAGGCGCTGAGCCCCTGCTGGGGTCCAGCGCCGCTCGTCAGGTCGGCACATCAGCTTGTGCTGGACTGGGTCCGGCTGGACTCGACCGCGGCGCTGTCGTCCTCGTCGGTGGCCTGGTGGTCGGTCGTCTGGAGGTCGGGGGTCTGGCCGTCGGTGGTCTGGCCGTCGGTGGTCTGGCCGCGGGTCTGCTGGTCGGTCGGCTCGTCCACCGAGTCGACGTCGACCGCCTTCGCCGCTTCGTCGACGATGGTGCTCGAGTCGTCGAGATCACCGGCGCGCGACGTGGTCGGGTCCGCGTCCCCGAACTCTTCGAGCTCGTCGGAGATCTCGGCCAGCGGCTGCAGGTCGGGGAACTCCGACACGCTCTGGTTGGCGAGCTCGGAGAGTGCGGCGAGCTGCCCCAGCACCGCCTTCTTGCGCTGGCTGAGCAGGTCGGTCTCCGCCTTGAGCTGCTCCTTGCGCCAGGCGAACTCGCGGTGGGTGCGCTCGGCGATCGCGTCCGCCCGCTTCTGAGCCGCGGCCTCGCGCTCCTCGGCCTGCTGGGCGGCGCGGACGAGGATCGCCTCGGCCTCACGCTCGGCCTCGGACCGGATTTGGGCGGCTGCCTCGACGTCGGCCGACATCCGCTCACCGGCCTGTCGATGATGGCTGGTGGCCTCGGCCAGCAACGCGCCCGTCGCCTGCACCGACTCTGTGTGCTGCTGCCGGAGCTGGGCCAGCGCGCTCTCGCGCTCATCGGCGATCTCCTGGCGGATCCGAGCGGCCTCGACCTCGGCGCTGCGGCGTTGTTCCTCACCGTCGAGATAGGCGGTCTGCCGGGTGGTCTCGGCAATGTGATCGGCCTCGCGTCGGATCGACTCGGCCTCGCGATGGGCGGCGGCGATGATCCCGGCCGCGTCAGCCCGGGCTCGCTCGACCTGGCTCGCGACGTTCTCCTGCCCCTGGGCCCGGAGCCGCTCGATCTCGTCGCTGGCGTTGCTGCGTACCCCGGTACCGACCTTGTCGGCCGCCTCCCTGGTCGCGTCGGCCTCGCGCCGGGCGTCTTCTTTAAGGCGCTCGGCGTCGACGGTTGCCTTGCTCAGGACGTCGCGCGCCTGCTCCTCGGCCAGGGCCAGGATCTCCTTGGCGCGCCCGCCGAGCGTGGAGAAGTCGACCTCGCCACCACTGGGCTGGCTGGTCAGTTGACCCTTCAAGTCGTTCAGCTGATCGGTCAGCCCCCGAGCGGCCCGGTTGGTCTGCACCACGCGGACTTCGAGCGCTCGGACGTAGTCGTCGACCGCAGTCCGGTCATACCCGCGCAGGGCCGTGGGAAAGTTACCCACCGCGCTCGCCGTCTCGTCGAACAGGTTGAGCCCCGTGCTCTCGTCACTCACCGATGGTCCTCTCGTTGCCGGAGCCAACCGTACCTAATCCGGGCACCGCATTTCGCTGTTTGCGCAGGGTTGCACCAGCTCAACCAGCACACCGCCGGTGTCGCGCGGGTGGATGAAGTTGATCTTGGACAGCGCCGTACCCGTCCGGGCCTCGGGGTAGAGCAGCCGGCCGCCGCGGGCCACCAGCCGAGCGGTCGCGATCTCGATGTCGCTCACCGTGAAGGCGATGTGCTGCAGGCCGGGCCCGCGCCGCTGCAGGAAGCGCGCGATCGCCGAGTCGTCGCTGAGCGGGGAAAGCAGCTGCAGCTGGGTGGGTGTCGCACGCTCGGGCTGGTCGTCCGGTATGGCCAGCATCACCTCGACCACCTGTTGGTCGGGGTTCTCCTCGCGGTGGAGGACCACCAGCCCGACCGTCGTCGTCCACCAGTCCAGCGCCGCCTCGAGGTCGCCGACCGCGATCCCGACGTGGTCGACGCCGAGCACCAGGTCGGCGAGCCCGAGGTGCTGGAGGTCGGGGTGCTGGTGGTCGGGGTGCTGGTCGTGCATGGGTCCAGGCTGCCAGACGACGCGGCGACCGAGCGTGTCGCCGCGGGGGGCGGGGAGCCGAGCCGAGGTCGTAGTCTCTAGGGCATGGGTTCGGTGATCGTCGGCGGGGCGAGGACGCCCATCGGAAAGCTGCTCGGGGCGTTGGCCGACGTGTCGGCGACAGAACTCGGCGCGGTGGCGATCAGGGGCGCGCTCGCCTCGGCGGGGCTGTCGCCGGATCGGGTCGACCACGTGATCATGGGCCAGGTCCTGCAGGCCGGGGTGGGCCAGATCCCCGCGCGACAGGCTGCGGTCGCGGCCGGGATCGGCATGCACGTCCCGGCGCTGAGCATTAACAAGGTGTGCTTGTCGGGGCTGGCGGCGATCGCGCTGGCCGACCAGCTCGTTCGGGCCGGCGAGTGCGACGTGGTGGTGGCTGGCGGGATGGAGTCGATGACCCAGGCCCCGCACCTGCTTCCGCGCTCTCGTCGCGGGTTCACCTACGGGGACGTCACCCTGCGAGACCACCTGGCTTACGACGGGTTGTGGGACGCGTTCACCGATCAGCCCATGGGGGCGCTGACCGACGCGTGCAACACCGGGGCGCAGCAGGTCAGCCGGGAGGATCAGGACGCGTTCGCCGCCCGGTCGCACCGCGAAGCGGCCCGCGCCGCGACCGACGGGACGTTCGCCGCCGAGATCGTGCCGGTGTCGGTTCGGCAGCGGAAGGGCGCGGACCTCGTCGTGGACCGGGACGAAGGCATCCGGGCGGATACAAGCGTGAAGACCCTGGCCCGGTTGCGGCCGGCGTTCAGCCCCGAGGGCACCATCACCGCCGGCTCGTCCAGCCCGATCTCGGACGGGGCGGCGGCGGTCGTGGTGACCTCCACCGAGACCGCCGAGCGGCTGGGGTTGACGCCGGTGGCCGAGATCGGTGCGTACGGCCAGGTTGCCGGGCCTGACTCCTCGCTGCAGCTGCAGCCGGCTCACGCCATCCGGACGGCTCTGGGCAAGCAGCGCCTCGACGTCGCGGCCCTCGACCTGATCGAGATCAACGAGGCGTTCGCGGCGGTCGGGGTAGCCGCGGCGCGCGACCTCGGGCTGTCGGCGGCGGAGATCGAGGCGAAGGTCAACGTCGACGGCGGAGCCGTCGCCCTCGGTCACCCGATCGGGGCGTCGGGAGCCCGCCTGGTCCTGCACCTGGCGCTCGCGCTGCAGGCCCGGCACGGTGCTGCGGGGGTCGCCGCGCTGTGCGGTGGGGGCGGCCAGGGCGACGCCCTCGTGCTCACCGCGCCGCGGTGACTCCTCCGTCGGGCGCGGCCGACCTCGCCGAGGACCAGGAGCTCGACGACTGGGTGAACGCGGCCCGCGCGGGTCGTCCGCGAGCGATCGGTCGGCTGATCTCGACTGTGGAGAACGGGGCCCGACACCCTGACCGGCTGCGGTCCCTGATGGCGGCACTGGCTCCCGACACGGGTCGCGCCCACGTGGTGGGGCTGACCGGGGCGCCGGGGGTGGGTAAGTCGACGACCACGGCGGCGCTGGTCGCGGAGCTGCGGTCGGTTGGGCAGCGGGTCGGGGTGCTCGCGGTCGACCCGTCGTCCCCGTTCACCGGCGGAGCGCTGCTCGGCGACCGGGTCCGGATGCAGGCCCACGCGCTCGACAACGGGGTCTACATCCGTTCGATGGCCTCGCGGGGGCATCTCGGCGGGCTGTCGGTGGTGGCGCCGCAGGCGCTGCGGGTATTCGACGCGGCCGGGGTCGACGTCGTCCTGGTCGAGACCGTGGGGGTCGGCCAGTCCGAGGTCGAGATCGCTGCGGTCGCCGACACCACCGTCGTCCTGCTCGCGCCGGGGATGGGTGACGGCATCCAGGCGGCCAAGGCGGGCATCCTGGAGATCGGGGACGTGTTCTGCGTGAACAAGAGCGACCGGGACGGGGCCCAGGCGCTGGTCCGCGAGATCCGCACCAGCATCGCGCTCGGGGAGCGCGTGCCCGGCGTACCCCGTCCGCCCATCGTGTCGACCGTCGCCGCCGAGGGGACGGGGATCGGTGCGCTCTGGCATCAGATCGCCGAGCACCGAGCCACGGCGGAGACGTCAGGCCGCTGGCGGGAACGTCGGCTGGCTCGAGCCCGCCGCGAGGTCGAGGGCCTCGCTCTCGAACAGCTGCGCAGCCGGCTGGTGGTGACCCGGGCGATGGGGACCGAGGAGTTGGCTGCCGCGGTGGTCGACGGCACGCTGGACCCGTACACCGCGGCGGACCGTCTGGTGGCGGCGCTGTGAACGGCGGTCTGAACGGCGTGCCTCCAGCGTCGTGTCGGCCGGCTGGGGTAGAAAGGAACGACCGGGACCACCTGGGTAGCTCTCGCCTGCGGTGCGGCGCCGGGGCCACGTCGATCTGAGGATGCGAGGCTCTCATGAAGTGGGTGAAAAAGGTGCTGTTCGCGTTGGTGGTGATCTTCGCGCTCTTCTACCTGTTCACGCGCCCGGAGGCGGCGGCAGGGGCGGTGCGGACGGCGTTCGCTGCGGTGGGTACGGGTTTCGACTCCGTGGTCACCTTCTTCACCGCGCTGACCGGCTGACGCACGCCGACACGATCAGCAGCAGCAACGAGATGACCGCTCCCTTCGACCGGTTCACCGACCCACGGATCACCACGCACCTCATCGCCGACGAGGGTGAAGTGGTGATCGACGAGGTTCGCAAGCACTGGTGCTCCGTTGTCAGACCCGGGCTCGAGCTGCTGCTCGCGCTCGGGGTCCTGGTGCTCGGGCTGTGGGTGCCGACCCAGGCCTACTGGCTGTTCTTCGTGGTCTTCTTCGGACTCGCTGGCCACGGCGGCTGGCAGATGCTCGGGGAATACATGGACCGCTTCGTCATCACCAACATGCGGGTGTTCCGGGTTAACGGCATCCTCAGCCAGAACCTCGCCACCATGCCGATGTCTCGGATCCTCGACGTCGCGGTGCACAGGCCCCTGCTCGGCCGCGTGTTCGGCTACGGCCACTTCGTGTTCGAGTCCGCGGCCCAGGACCAAGGGTTGCGCGACATCCGGTTCGTCGGCCGTCCCTACGAACGCGACCTGACCATCCAGCGGGTCATCCAGCGCTCGGGGCTGCGTTCGAGCGTCGAGGTCGAGGACGATTGATGACGCCCGACCCGCGCCCCCCGCTCGCCTTCGACCCCATCGAGGCTGCAGCCGCCCAGTGGGCGGCCCGCTACGACCAGATGCCGCGGATGCGTGCGGTGACCTCGCTGATGCGGGTGCACCAGCTCGTGCTCACCGAGCTCGACGAGCTGCTGCGCGGCAGCGGTTTGACCTTCGCCCGCTACGAGGTGCTCGTGCTGCTTTCCTTCTCGCGCCGTGGCGCCCTTCCGCTGGGCAAGATCGGGGAACGGCTTCAGGTGCACGCCACCTCGGTCACCCCGCTGGTCAAACGGCTCGAGGCGGCCGGGCTGATCCAGCGCACGCCCCACCCCGAGGACGGCCGGGCCGTGCTCGCCTCGATCACCCCGCGGGGTCGTGAGGTGCTGACCGAGGCGACCGAGGCGATCGTGGCGGCGCAGTTCGCGCTGAGCTCGATGGACGAGGCGCACTGCGACGAGCTGACCCGTCTGCTTACCGAGCCGCGGGCCGCGGCCGGCGACTTCTGACCCACCGGACCGATTCCGCACGGCGCCACGGCCATCGTCTCGGCCAGCCCGCGCCGAGCTACCCCCGTCCGGCGGGGACGCGTGGGCGACCCGCCCGGTCAGCCGATCACCGCCAGGGCGCCCAGGTCGTCGACGTCGTTGCCACGGACGCGACCCGGGTTGGTGCTGGTTGGCCGAGACTTACTAGGGCGCCCTACTATCGGAGCAGGAGGTCAGGATGTCGGTGGGTCTGTCGGGTGGGGATCTGGACGGTCGGGGACAGTCGCCGGACGGTGCGCCGGCACCTCCGGGGCGGGCACGCTGGGAGCAGGCGTACGCCGCGGCGCAGGCCGCCGGGCAGGTGCGAGACGCCGACTTCACCACCCTTTCGGGACTGGAAACCGACCCCGTCTACGGACCCCGCGACGACGACCCACGGCTCGACCGGATCGGGTGGCCGGGGCAGTACCCGTTCACCCGCGGCCTGCACGCGTCGGGCTACCGCGGACGACCGTGGACGATCCGGCAGTTCGCCGGGTTCGGTAACGCCGGGCAGACCAACGAGCGGTTTCGGCAGATCCTGGCCGGTGGCGGTGGTGGGCTCAGCGTCGCCTTCGACATGCCCACTCTGATGGGGCGCGACTCCGACGAGCCGGTGAGTCTGGGCGAGGTCGGGCACTGCGGAGTGGCGATCGACTCCGCCGCCGACATGGAGACGCTCTTCGACGGCATCGACCTCGGTGCCGTGACGACCTCGATGACCATCTCGGGCCCCGCGGTCCCCATCTTCTGCATGTACGTCGTCGCGGCCGAACGCCAAGGCGTCGACCCGGCGACTCTCGACGGCACCCTGCAGACCGACATCTACAAGGAATACATCGCCCAGAAGGAGTGGCTCTTCGGCCCCGAACCGCACCTGCGGCTGATCGGGGACCTGATGCAGTGGTGCACCGAGCGGATCCCGCGCTACAAGCCGCTGAGCGTCTCGGGCTACCACATCCGCGAGGCCGGTTCCACGGCCGCCCAGGAGCTGGCGTTCACCCTGGCCGACGGTTTCGGCTACGTCGAGCTCGGCCTCTCCCGCGGCCTCGACATCGAAAAGTTCGCGCCGGGGTTGAGCTTCTTCTTCGACGCGCACGTGGATTTCTTCGAAGAGATCGCCAAGTTCCGGGCGGCCCGGCGGATCTGGGCCCGCTGGTTGCGCGACCGGTACGGCGCGGAAACCGCCCGGGCCCAGTGGCTCCGCTTCCACACCCAGACCGCCGGCGTCTCGCTGACCGCCCAGCAGCCGTACAACAACGTCGTGCGGACGGCGGTCGAGGCGATGGCTGCCGTCCTCGGCGGCACCAACTCCCTGCACACCAACGCCCTCGACGAGACCTTGGCGCTGCCCACCGAGGAGTCCGCGGAGATCGCGCTGCGGACCCAGCAGGTGCTGGCCGAGGAGACCGGGATCCTCAACGTGGCCGACCCGCTCGGCGGCTCCTGGTACGTCGAGGAGCTCACCGACCGGCTCGAGGCGCAGGCCGAGCAGATCTTCGCCACGATCTTGCGGATGGGGGAGAGGAACGGCGGCACCCACCACCCGATCGGCCCGATGACCGCCGGCCTGCTGCGCGGCGTCGAGGACGGCTGGTTCAGCGCCGAGATCGCCGAGTCGGCCTACGTCTACCAGTCCCGTGTCGAGGCCGGCGCCAAGCGGGTGGTCGGGGTCAACTCGCATCCCGAGACCGTGACCGGTGAGCTGGCGATCCTCCGGGTCGGTCATGAGGTCGAGACCAGCCAGAACGCCTTGCTCGCGCAACGCCGGGCGAAGCGGGACCAGTCGGCGGTCGACAGCACCCTGCGCGCGCTGGTCGCCGCCGCCCGTACCGACGCCAACCTGGTCGAGCCGATGCTCGCTGCCGCTCGCACCGAGGCGACCCTGGGGGAGATCTGCGGAGCCCTGCGCGATCTCTGGGGGGGTTACACCGAGCCGGCGCGCTTCTGAGCCGCCCCACAACCACTACAGTTGTGGACCAACGACGGACGAGGGGTGGGGGCCCCGAGAGCGAGCGGAGAAGGCGTGGAGATCGGTCCCCCGCTCTATCGCTGGATGGTGATGTCCTCCAGCGACGGCCTGTGGATCATGGACCGGGTCGGTACGGTCGAGTTCGCCAACCCGCGGATGGCCGAGATCCTCGGACGCCCGCTCGACGAGGTCGTCGGCATGTCGGCGTACGAGATGTACGACGAGGCCGGGCGCCGGGACTTCCGCGCTCACCTCACCCGGCTGGAGAGCGCCGATACCGGACTTGACCACCTCGAGGTGCTGGTGCTGCGGCCGGACGGTACCCGGATCTGGACCTCGAGCAGCTTCTTCCCGCTCCTCGACGACGAACGAACTCGAGTCGGCTGGGTGCATCGGATGACAGAGTTCACCGCGCTGAAGGACCTGAACGAGAAGCTGCGCCTGAGCGAGGCCCGGCTGGCCGAGGCCCAGCACCGCGCGATGCTGGGCAGCTGGGACTGGGACATCTCCAGCGACACGCTGACCTGGAGCGACGAGCTCTACCGGATGTTCAACGTGACCCCGGCGACCTGCCCGGCGACTTTCGACGCCTACCTCGGTTTCGTGCATCCCCACGACCGCCACGTGGCCCAGGAGGCGGTCGGGCAGGTGTTCCGGGGCGCCGACCGGACCGATTTCGATGTCCGGGTGCACCCCCACGGGGGCGGGGAGCGCTGGATCCGGGGAATAGGGTTCGTGCAGCGCGACGACTCGGGGGAACCGGTCCGGCTCGGCGGTACGGCCCAGGACGTCACGGACTCCAAACGAGCCGAAGAGCACGTTGCGCAGGCGTCGGCCCGCTACCAGCTGCTGCAGACGATGGCCGCGGCGGCGAACGAGGCCGTCAGCCTCGAGGACGCCGTCCGCGTCGGTGCCCGTGAGCTCGCCCGAGCCGCCGGCTGGCACGACGAGGCTGCCTACCTGGTCGACGGGCCGGGTGTGCTCCGTGAGCTGCCCGGGACGAGCGGCCCGGGATCGGGACCCGGCGCCGCCATCACGCCGGCCGTCGCCGGGGCCTCGGTCAAGGGTCTGGCCTTCCGGGCCGAGCAGACCCGGGTTTCTCAGCGCGCCCGGGTAGACGACATCGAGTCGCGGGTGGCCATTCCGGTGCTGCTGCAGGGCGAGGTTGTGTGCGTGGTCGTGCTCCGGGGTGACCTGGAGGGTGCGGATCCGCAGACGCTGTCCATCGTCGAGCAGGGGTTGGACCAGCTCAGCCGGGTGGCCGAGCGCCAGCGGCAGGCCACCCATCTGGCGGCCGCCCGGGACGAGGCGATGGAGGCGTCGCGGCTGAAGTCGGAGTTCCTGTCGACCATGAGCCACGAGATCCGGACGCCGATGAACGGGGTCATCGGGCTCACCGACCTGCTCCGACGTACAGGTCTGGATCCACAGCAGCGCCGGCTGGTCGACGGTCTGCACGAAACCGGTCAGACCCTGCTGAGCCTGATCAACGACATCCTCGACCTGTCCAAGATCGAGGCCGGCCGGCTCGAGCTCGACCTGGTCGACTTCGAGATCCGGGAGGTGTTCGACCGCACCGCCGCCCTGCTGGCCGAGTCGGCTCGGTCCAAAGGACTCACCCTGGTGGTCGGCTGCCACCCCGACGTCCCGCGCTACGGGCACGGTGATCCCGGACGCCTGGCCCAGGTGCTCGCCAACCTCGGCAGCAACGCGGTGAAGTTCACCGAGGTGGGCCAGGTGGTCATCCACGCCGACGTCGTCCCTACGGCGCGCGACCGCGCCGACCGCGCCGACCCCGCCGACCCCGCCGACCCCGCCGACCGAGGCGAGGACGTGGTGCTTCGGGTCGAGGTCGCCGACACGGGAGTGGGGATCGCCGCCGGTCAACGCGACCGGCTGTTCGACCCGTTCGTCCAGGCAGATCCCTCGACCACCAGCCAGCACGGCGGCACAGGTCTGGGGCTCGCCATCTCGCGCCAGCTGGTGACGGCGATGGGGGGCGAGATCGGGGTGACGGGGGCGATGGGTTCGGGCAGCGTGTTCTGGTTCACCGTCACGTTGGGGTCCGTCTCCGCCGAACGGGCCCGTCGTCGCGGTACGGCAACCCAGACCGCCGTCTCGTGGCGGGGGCGACGAGCTCTGGTGGCTGTCGCCGACCCCACCGTCGCCGCGATGCTGGTCGAGCAGCTCGACGGGTGGCAGATCGCGGGCACGGCGGTGGCCTCCGCGCACCAGGCGTTCCTCGCCCTGGTGCAGGCGAGGACGACGCAAGAGCCGTACGACCTGGCGTTCGTCGACGAGAACCTGCGGCCGGGCTGGGACCAGGAGCTGGCCGCCGCCGATCCCCGCCTCGCCGGCACGCCGACGGTGCTCCTGACCTCCGCTGCCGCGCCGGCGCGCGCCGTCGGGGTCGCGGCGACCCTGAGCGTCCCGGTCCGCTACGCCGAGCTCGCGGCGGCGGTGCACAGCGCCCTCGAGCCGACCCCCGGCCCGGTTTCGACAACGGCCCAGGACTCCTCGCCGACCCTCCGGGGGCAGACGATCCTGGTCGCCGAGGACAACCAGGTGAACCAGATCGTCGCCGCGGGTCTGCTCGAGCTGCTCGGGTACACCGTCGACCTGGTCGGCGACGGGGAAGCCGCCCTGGCGGCGGTGACCGGACCACATCGGTACGTAGCGGTGCTGATGGACTGCCGGATGCCGCGGATGGACGGTTACGACGCCACCCGGGCCATCAGGGCCCAGGAGACCCCGGGAATCCACCTGCCGATCGTCGCGCTGACCGCCTCGGCCCTCGAGGACGAGCGCAAGCGGTGTTACGCCGCCGGGATGGACGACTTCGTGGCGAAGCCGGTGCAGCTGGCCCAGCTCGAGGACGTTTTGATCCGCTGGGTCCCGCCCGTCGGCGGACCGCAGCTCGGACCGACCGAGCTCGACGCCAGGTCGCCCACCGCCACACCCGGAATCGACGCACCCTGGGCCGAGGCCGCCCGGCTGGACGAGAGTCGTCGCAGGGTGCTCGCGTCCATCGTGGCCGACGGTCGGAGCCTGTTGGACCGGGCCACCGCGCTCTTCGACGCCGACGTCCCGCACGTCGTCGACACCCTGGTGTCCTCGGTGGCCACGGCGAACGCCTCCGGGTTGGAGGCCGCCGCCCACAAGCTCAAGGGCGGTGCGGACAACTTGGGGCTGGCCCGGGTGACGATCATCGCCCGGTTGCTCGAGGATCTCGGCGCGGGCGGTCGACTCGACGGGGCCGCCGAGCTGGTCGAGGTGCTGCGGACCGAGCTCGACGCCACCCTCGAGGCGGTCCACCGTCCACCGTCAGCGCGTTCACACACCGGCTGACCGCACCGGCGCCGTATCACCGGTTTCCTCCCCGACCTCCTCTGCCCGAGCACCCGATCAGAGGAGATCACGATGGCCACGACCTACCGCATCCACCCGGCGATCGGCATCGCCCGGGTGGGGAACAGCCCCGATGAGTTTTTCGTCGGACCAGAGCGCCCCGGTGAGATCCCCGAACCGCCCGGCGGCTTCAAGGACGACCAGTGCCGGGTCAAGCGGCAGGCGGCGCGGTTCCGGGTCTACGCCCACCACGACGACGGGTCGAGCGTCCAGCTGACGGCCGACCAGGCCGACATCAGCTGGACTGTGCACCTGCGCAATACGAAGGCGGCCCATCCCGACCGCGGCAACGCCGAGCCGGTCGCCGATCTCACGATCGACCCCGGCGCCCAGACGTTGACCGGACCCGACCAACGGGTCGCGCTCGACGGGGGCAGCATCACCTTCGCCGGCCAGCCGACCACAGCCGTACCGCTGGGGGAGATTCGCACCGACGACGACGGCCGGCTCCTCGTGCTGGGCGGCTTCGGACGCTCCGCGTCCCCGGCGGGCAACGTGGTCGGCGGCTTCTGGCGCAACGACGGCTGGTACGACGACGTCGCCGACGGCTCGGTCGAGGCGACCATCACCCTGCACGCGGACGACAGCACCCCGACCGTCGACGGCGCCTGGGTGCTGGTTACGCCACCCAAGTTCGCCCCGCACCAGAACACCGTCACCACCTTGTGGGACCGGATCCAGCAGGCCATGGTCGATCGTGGCCTGCTGAACGCCCCCACCACCACGAGCTACACCGCCGACGTCCAGCCCATCCTGCAGCGGGCGCGGGACATGCGCTGGGTGGAGGGCATCCTCGGTGCCCACACCTGGGCCGATCCGGTGACGGCCCAGCCGGTGGTCGACGCGATCGTCGCTCGGATCGCGCCGCCGGGCGGCGGTGGGGCGGCGAACGCCAACATGCCCCGCCTCAACGGGGAGTCCGAGCTCACGCCGATCCAGTACGCGCACCTGCTGCGCTGGCGGGCGGGCACCTACGCCGCCGACTGGACCGGCACCGCACCGCTCGACCCGGACGTGAGCGCCGACGGTCTCGACCGCGCGGCCCTCGAGGCCTGCGTCGGCGCGGCGTTCTTCCCCGGCATCGAGGCCGGCGGGCTGAGTGCCGGCGACCGCCCCATCCTGGAGACCGCCTACTCCGCACCGTGGCGGATCGATCACACTGCCGTCGCACCGGGCACGATCAGCCAGGCCATGGCCCTGCCGTGGCAGGCCGACTTCAAGGCGTGCGGCGACAACTGGTGGCCCGTACCCCGGCCCAACGACGTCTTCACCATCCCGGGCGGTCCGACCGTGCGTTGGGACCGCGACGTGGCCAGCATGGACGAGATGGTGAACGAGTGGAATCGGCTCGGCTTCGTGGTCAAGCAGGGCAGCGAGCACCTGGAGACTCAGCACTGCGACGAGCTGTCGATCACCCTGCTCACCCCGCAGTTGGACTTCGTCGACGTCGGGCAGGGCCCGATGGGGATGGTCCGCGAGGTGCCGTTGGCGATCACCTTCGAGGTCGTCGCCCCGGGCGGCCCGCTCACCCTGCAGTACGCCGTCGGCGGCGGCCCGACGCATCCGCAGCTGGTCGCCGTCGACACCAGTGTCACCGTGGGCCCGACCGCCCCGAGTGCGGTGGCCACCGCCCAGCTGTGGCTCGTCTACCGCACCGACGCCGTCGGGTCGACCCTGCCGACGCAGCTGCTCACCGTGACCGAACCGGTCAGCGGCCGGAGCTGGCAGGTGAGCGTCGACGGCAACACCGTGGCCCGGACCACGACGGCCACGGCGCTGGCCCTGGACCGGTCGGGCAGCATGGCCGACGACCGGGGCGACGGTCAGTCCAAGCACGACTCCCTGCAGCAGGCCGCGAACATGTTCGTGGACCTGATGCTGGCCGGCGACGGGGTGGGTCTGGTCCGCTTCGACCAGGACGCCCAGCCCCTGCAGCCGGTGCTTGCCCTCGGAACCGGCGGGCTGAGTGACCTCACCCGGAGCGCAAGCCACGACGTGATCAACGGAAATGCCCTCGACCCGGGGGGAGCGACGTCGATCGGGGACGGGATCTTCGAGGCTCGAGCCCTGCTCGACGGCGCGAGCGGTTTCGATCGCTCAGCCCTGGTGGTGTTGACCGACGGGATGGAGAACCAGCCGCGCTGGATCGCCGACGTGTCGACCGGGATCAACGCCACGACGTACGCGGTGGGCTTCGGTCGACCCCAGGACATCAGCGTTCCCGCCCTGCAGACGGTGGCCGGTAACCACGGTGGTTTCCTCCTCACCACCGGAGCGATCACCGGCGACGCCCGCTTCCGGCTGCAGAAGTACTTCCTGCAGATCCTCTCCGGCATCGCCAGCAGCGAGGTGGTCCTCGACCCGGACGGGCTGCTCGTGCCCGGGGTCGTGCAGCGGATCCCGTTCCAGGTGAGCGACGCCGACTCCGGGGTGGAAGTGGTGCTGCTGACCACCCAGCCCGATCTGGTCGACTTCCGGTTGCAGACCCCGAACGGGCTCCTGGTCGAGCCCTGGCAGGCCGTGTCCGACCCCGCCATGCAGTACGTCGAGTCCGAGCAGACGCGGTGCTACCGGCTCGCGCTGCCGTTGCAGCTGCAACCGGGACGCTTCGACCTGGCCGGCACCTGGCACGTGGTGCTGAGCGTGGGTCGCCCTCGCACCGGACGGGACCTCGATGAGGTGGACCGCTCGGTGCTGGCCGGGATGCGACGGGTGGTACCGCGCGGACCCCAGCCCCGGGCGATGGAGAACGAGCGGCGATTCGCCCTGGCCCGCCAGGCGGCCGGGACAGCTCCCCCCAGCGGAGCCTCAGCGGTGGCGGTGCGGCGGTTGCCCTACACCGTGGTCGTGCACGCCTACTCGACGCTGTCGTTCGAGGTGGGCGTGACGCAGAAGAGCTACGAGCCCGGGGCCGAGGTCACGCTGCTGGCCACCCTGACCCAGTCGGGTCGGCCGCTGGCCGAGGCCTCGGTCTGGGTGGAGACGCCCGGTCGGGAGACCACCACCGATCGGCTGGAGCTGACCCCGACCGGGGACGCCGGCACCTTCGAGGTGACGTTCCCGCTGCGGCGACCCGGCGTGGCCGAGCTCCGGGTCCGGGCGCGGGGCCGTACCCGCAGCGGCACCCCGTTCAGTCGCGAGCGGCTGCTGACGGCGGCAGTCTGGCGCGGTGGGGACCAGCAGCCGAAGCCCGATCCCGACGACCGACGATGACGCCACCGTCTCGGTCGCACGTCGGCGGGGAAATCGGCGGGGAGGTCGAGGTCGCGGTCGTCGGCGGCGGCCCGGCCGGGTCGGCCACCGCTCTCCGGCTGGCTGCGGCCGGCCGGTCCGTGGCTCTGGTCGAAGCCAGTGGGTACGAGCGACCGCGCATCGGTGAGTGCCTGGCGCCGGGCGTGCGTGCGGCCTTGGGCGAGCTCGGCGTCGGTCTCGACGGGCTCGGCGAGCCCCTCCCGTCGTACGGGACGAGCAGCCGGTGGGGACGGTGCAAAGCCGACAGCCTGAGTTACCTGTTCGGGCTCGATCAGCCGGGGTGGCACGTGGACCGTCCGGCCTTCGACGCCGGGCTCGCCCGCGTGGCGAGCGACCGGGGCGTGGCCGTCGCGCTGCGCACCCGGGTCGTGGCCGCGGACTGGGACGGCGACCGCTGGCGGCTCGCGCTGCGGCCGAACGACGGCCACTTCAGGCGACCGGTGGTGGCCAGGGTCCTGGTGGACGCCACCGGTCGACGGAGCGCGCTAGCTCGGGGGCTGGGCGCCCGACGCGTGGTCTTCGACCGGCTGGTCGGGGTCGCGCGGTCGGTCGAGACGCAGGGGGCGGACCCGGGTGGGCACGTGCTCGTGGAGACCACGGCCGACGGTTGGTGGTACTCGGCTCCCGTGCCCGGCGCCGGGATGATCATGGTGCTGATGACCGACGCGGACCTCTGCCGTTCGGGTCGGCTGAGTGACCCAGACCGCTGGGCCCAGGCGTTGGACGCGACCGGGCCGAGTGCGCAGCGGTGGCCCTCAGGGTGTCGTCCGGGGCCGGTCCGGATCCATCCGGCCACCACGTCTCGGCATCTGCGGACCGATCCCCGGCCCTGGCTCGCGGCCGGGGACGCGGCGCTCTCGCTCGACCCGTTGTCGGGGACCGGGGTGCTGGCGGCGCTGCGCGCCTCGGCGGCCACCGCTACCGCCGTCCACCGGCTGCTAGACCGGCCTGGTGACCCGGAGCCGATCCACGAGCACGAGGTCGGGATCGACCGCCGGTGCAGTGAGCACCTGCTGCGTCGCCGGGAGGTCTACGCGGCCGCCGGGTTGAGCGACGGAGCGTTCTGGGCCCGCCGCGCGGCGTGAGGCCGGGGCACCGGGCCGACGAGGCGGCGACGGGTGGTCCGCGCGGCTCAGGCGAGCGGCCAGCCGGCCGCGGCCAGCTTGGTCCGCACCCGGGCGACGTCGGACTCCCCGGGCATCTCGTTGGTGAGCCGGGTAATCATCACCCCGATGTCGGTGTCGTCGATCGGCAGCTGCCCCGCCTGGGAGAGCTCCTGGGTGACGACCTTGACGTCCTCGGTGGACAGTCGACGCGCCAGCACCGCCAGCAACGGCACGTAGTCCGACTCCGGCACCCCGGTGGGGTAGCCGGCGCGAAGCCAGCCGACGATCGAGGACAGCACGGGGGGAAGTGACACGCTGCCCATGGATGGCCTCCTGCTCAGCTTCGAGGGGTACAGCGTAGGTGTCTTGATCACGCGCCGAACAGCTGCTTTCCGAAGACGATCACCACGATGCCGAAGAGCGCCGCCGCGACGATCAGGCCGAAGCAGAGATAGCCACCGGCCTTCCCGGCCGGCGTGGTCTGCCCGCGGAAGGTGGCGCCGTCCGGGGAAACGGTCCGGCCGACGTTCATGGAACGCAGCCCCAGGGCGAACAGTCCCGGCAGCCCGGCACCCAGCAGCACGCCGACGGCAAGCACCTGCCACAGCGCCGTACCGGCGTTGACGAAGATCTCGATCACGATGGTGTCCCTTCTGCGGGTCGGTAGCTCAGGAGCCGACGCGGGCCAGCGCTGGAGTCGCAGGCACCGACGGTGCGAGCTTGCTCTCCCAGTCGGCGTTGACGTTGTGGTGGTCGACGGAGGTCTTGCGGGAGTGTCGGAACATCAAGATGGCGGCCACGACCAACACGGCGAGCACGACCCCGACCCCGGCGCCACCGCCCAGGTGGGCCACTCCCCAGCAGGCCGCGCCGACCAGACCGGCAGCGGGCAACGTGATCAGCCAGGCGATGACCATCCGACCGGCCACGGCCCAGCGGACCTGAGCGCCCTTCTTGCCGACGCCGGCGCCGAGGATCGACCCGGTGGCTACGTGGGTGGTCGACAACGCCATCCCGAGGTGGCTGGAGGCCAAGATGATCACGGCCGAGGAGGCTTCCGCGGCCATCCCCTGCGGGGACTCGATCTCCACCAGGCCCTTGCCGAGCGTGCGGATGATCCGCCAACCGCCGAGGAAGGTGCCGAGGGCGATGGCCAACGCGCAGGAGACCTTCACCCAGATCGGGATGGCGCCGGTCTGGGTCCAGCTGCCGTACGCGATCAGGGCGAGGGTGATCACGCCCATGGTCTTCTGCGCGTCGTTGGTGCCGTGGGCCAGCGAGACCAGGGAGGCCGAGCCGATCTGGCCCCAGCGGAAGCCGGTGGTCCGACTGCTGGCGGCCACCCGGGCGGTGATCTTGTAGATCGTCCAGGTGCCGAGGGCGGCGACCAGACCGGCGATCATCGGGGAGGCGACGGCGGGGATGATGATCGAGGAGAGCACACCGGTCCACTTGACTCCGCCGAGACCGAGCGCCGCGATGGCGGAGCCGATCAAGCCGCCGAACAGCGCGTGGCTCGAGGAGGAGGGCAGACCGACCAGCCAGGTGGTGAGGTTCCACAGGATGCCCCCGACCAGGCCGGCGAAGACGATGGTCAAGATCGGCACCCCGGTGAGGGAGGGGATCGGGGCGCCGTTGGCACTCTGGATCGCCACGACCTTGTTGCTCACGGTGAGGGCGACCTGGATCGAGAGGAACGCTCCGACGAGGTTGAGAAGGGCCGACAGCGCCACGGCGGTCTTCGGCTTGAGGGCCCCGGTCGCGATCGAGGTTGCCATCGCGTTCGCGGTGTCGTGGAAGCCGTTGGTGAAGTCGAACGCCAGCGCGGTGACGATGACAACCGCCAGGATGAACATTGCTTCGGTCACGTACCTGAGTCTGGACATCGACGTCGCGTCCCAGCAAACCCTGAGGACCACCTCAGGGGTGTCGTCGCCGAGTGTTCATCTCACGTACACCTACGGCCGTCGATCAGCGCGCTGGGCGGGCGTTTCTCGACCGGGTCGACCTCCCTACGCCTGCGGGCGGTTCCGGCTGGGACGCGGATCTGGGCGCCGCGTCAGCGCAGGACGTCCTGCGCGTCGAACCAGGTCCCCGGGTCGGCGAGGTCGGGTGCGAACTCGAGGTGGCCGGCCGCCTGCTCGAGCAGCGCGCCGATGTCGCTGGTCATCTGGAACCGGGTGGTCTGGTCTCCGGACGTCCAGACGGCGCTCAGGCAGATGCTGTCGGTCTGTTCCAGCAGGCAGATCTCGGGCAGTCCGGTGTTGTCGCGGTTCTGCCGGATCGTGGCGGCCCGTCCGTTGATCGTCGTCGCTGTGACCCCGGCCGGGAGCGTCGCCGGTGCCGCGCGGTGGTCCATGGTGAGACGGACCGTGACGTAGGACCAGCGGGGCTCCGTCGCGGTGTAGGTCGTGCCGATGGAGGCCGGCGGCCCCGGGTCGACCGTCACCCACGCCGGGACGAACGGGGTCGGCGGCTCGGTCAGCCGGAACGGCAGCACGAGCGGCTCCGGTCGGTAGCGGATTGCGGACGCCAGGGTCAGCAGGGCGTCGTCGTCGACCTGGCCTCCGACGGCGCAGGACAGATCGGCCGCCGCACCCTCCGCGTAGATCCAGCGCACGTTCGGGGCGACGCCGGGTCCGCTGAGCACGCCCGGGTGCCCGTTGACCCGGACCGCACGTTCGTCTGCGCCGACCGGGGCGACCACGTCGCCGTCGGTGATCAGCAGGGTGCAGGCCTGTTGCTGGGCGCGGGTGAACCTCACGCTTTCCTGGTTGCGCGCCACCACCCTTTCGACGATCGTCCAGCCCGAGCCGTCCTCCACCGTGGCGAACTGCGCCCATCGGTCGGCGGGTCGCGGGTCGACCGGCCAGCGCGCGCGGATGGCGCCGGGCGCGACCACGGCCAGGGCGACCACGGTGATGGCCGCCAGACTCAGCACGGCCGTCCGAGTCCGGGTGCGTCGGGACCGCGCGCGGCCCCAGGCGATCTGACGACGTACGGCGGCTGGGTCGACCTCGATGGCCGCCCGTTCCCGCAGCGCGGAGGCGACGTCGTACGGCGGCGTCGAGGTCATCGGCTCGAGGGTCGGCCGTGACTCAAGGGTCGGCCGTGAGAGGGCCGACCCACTCGACGCCAGTGCCAACTGGACCTGGCCGACGGGACGTTCGACCGTGGTTGCCAGCTCGGCCGGGGTAAGCCGCCCGACGTGGACAAGCGCCAGCACCACCAGCTCAAAACGCGGCAGGCTTCCGAGCACCCCCACCGGTGCGTAGCGGAACGACCGCTGCTGGAAGCGCCGGACCATCGCCTGCCGTAGCGGCAGCACCGGGTAGGCCGAGGCCAGATCGGCCTCGCTCACCCGGGCGAGGGCCTCCCCGGCCAGCCGTCCCGCGTCGCCCGCCGACCCCGTGAGGGCGGCGGCTAGTCCGAGCAGCGCCGGGAGGTGTTCGTCGAGGGTGTCCTCGCGGTCCCGGGCCGAAGTGGTCACCTCAGGGATTCGGAGCCCTCGGCACGCCCGGATTCAGTGTGGCCACCTCACACCTCAGGATCCCAGCGTGGTCGAGACGAGCGCCTTGGCCTCCTCCTGGACGCGGGCGAGGTGCTCGGGACCCTGGAAGCTCTCGGCGTAGACCTTGTAGACGTCCTCGGTGCCCGACGGGCGCGCGGCGAACCACGCCGACTCGGTGCAGACCTTCAGGCCGCCGATGGCCGCGTCGTTGCCGGGCGCCGTGGTCAGGATCTGGGTGATCGGTTCACCGGCCAGCTCGGTCGCGGTCACCGCCGAGGAGTCGAGCTTGGCGAGCTTGGCCTTTTCCTCGCGGTTGGCCGGGGCGTCGACGCGGGCGTACGCCGGGGCGCCGTGCTCGGCGGTCAGCGCCGCGTAGTGCTCGCTCGGGCTCTTGCCGGTGACGGCCTGGATCTCACTGGCCAGCAGGGCCAGCAAGATGCCGTCCTTGTCGGTGGTCCAGGTGCTGCCGTCCCGCGCCAGGAAGCTGGCCCCGGCCGATTCCTCCCCGCCGAAGCCGATGCTGCCGTCGGAGAGGCCCGGCACGAACCACTTGAAGCCCACCGGCACCTCGACCAGCGTCCGGCCCAGTGAGGCGGCGACCCGGTCGATCATCGACGAACTGACCAGCGTCTTGCCGATGCCGGCCTCGGGGTTCCAGCCTTCCCGGTGACCGTAGAGGTACTGGATGGCCACGGCCAGGTAGTGGTTGGGGTTCATCAGCCCGGCGTCGGGGGTGACGATGCCGTGCCGGTCGGAGTCCGCGTCGTTGCCCGTCGAGATCTGGTAGGCACTGCGGTTGGCGATCAGGCTGGCCATCGCGTTGGGCGAGGAGCAGTCCATCCGGATCTTGCCGTCGGTGTCGAGAGTCATGAACCCCCACTGCGGATCGACCTTGTCGTTGATCACCGTCAGGCCGAGGTCGAGGTGGTCGGCGATGTAACCCCAGTACTGGACGCTGGCCCCGCCGAGCGGGTCGGCGCCGATCCGGACGCCCGCGCTGCGGATCGCGTCGAGGTCGAGGACGTTGGTCAGGTCCAGGCAGTAGGCGACGAGGTAGTCGTGGCGGTGCACGTCACCCTTGACGCGCTCGTACGGCGTCCGCCTGATCGCCCCGCCACCCTCGGGACCGGCCGCGAGGAGCTCGTTCGCCCGCGCCGCGATCACGCTGGTGGCGTCGGTGTCGGCGGGGCCGCCGTTCGGCGGGTTGTACTTGAAGCCGCCGTCGCGTGGCGGGTTGTGGGAGGGCGTGACGACGATGCCGTCGGCGGTGTCGGACCCGAACCGGGTACCGCGGTCGCCTTCGCGGTTGTGCACGATGATCGCCCGGGAGACCGCAGGGGTCGGGGTGAAGTCGTCGTCGTTTTCGGCGAACACGGTGACCCCGTTGGCCATCAGCACCTCGATGGCGGTGGTCCAGGCCGGCAACGAGAGCGCGTGGGTGTCCTTGCCGAGGAAGAGGGGTCCGCTGATTCCCTGGGCGGCGCGGTACTCCACGATCGCCTGGGTCGTTGCGGCGATGTGGGCGTCGTTGAACGCGGTGTCCAAGCTCGACCCGCGGTGACCGGACGTGCCGAAGACGACTCGCTGATCGGGGTTCTCGGGATCGGGAACGAGGTCGTAGTAGGCGGAGATCACCGCATCGACGTCGATCAGGTCTTCGGGGAGGGCAACGGTGCCAGCTCGAGGATGTGCCATGGCCCACATTCTGGCCCTACCCGGTCGGCGGGCGGAACCCGGTCTGACCGCCGGTGATTCGGCTCGGGCGGATCGCCTGACAGGATGGAGCCATGAGTTCGTCCAGTTTCAACCGCCCGGGTGCGGTCGACCTGTCCCAGCTCGCCAAGGCGGCTGCCCCTGCTCCGGCGGGCGGTGGTGGTCGAAGCGGCGGGTCCTACGTGATCGACGTCGACGAGGCGTCGTTCGACCAGACCGTCGTCCGGGCTTCCCTGCAGCACCCCGTCGTTGTGGAGTTCCACTCGCCGCGGGTCCAGGGCGGCCAACAGCTCTCCGACCTGCTTGTCGAGCTTGCCACCGAGTACGCCGGCAAGGTGCTGCTCGCCCGGGTGAACGTCGACACCGCCCCGCGGATCGTCCAGGCTCTGCAGCAGCAGGGCGCACTGCAAGCCGTGCCGACGGTGATCGGGGTGATCGGCGGTCAGCTCGCGCCCCTGTTTCAGGGCGTCGTGCCCAAGGACCAGGCCAAGTCGTTCATCGACGAGTTGGTCAAGGCCGCCGTGGCGAACGGGATCGTCGGGCGGGCCGAGCCCGTCGGCGGGGCCGAGCCGGCGCCCGAGGAGAACGGCGACCCGAACGCGCGCTTCGCCGAGGCGGACGCGGCCCTGGAGCGGGGCGACTTCTCCGCCGCGCGGACCGAGTTCGAACGGCTGCTCGCGGCCGACCCCGGCGACGCCGAGGCCAAGGCGGGCCTGGCCCAGGTGGGTCTGCTCGACCGGGTGAGCACGCTCGACCCCGGGGCCGTCGAGACGGCCATCGCCCAACCCGACCCGCCGCTCTCGGCCCGGCTCGACGCGGCCGACATCCAGCTCGTCTCCGGTGACGCCGAGGGGGCCTTCAGCCGCCTGATCGACATCATCCGCAGCTCTGCCGGCGAGGATCGCGAAACGGTCCGCAAGCGCCTGCTGGAGCTCTTCGAGACCCTCGGCAACACCGACGCCCGGGTCAAGAAAGCACGTACGCAGTTGATGTCGGCGCTCTTCTGAGTCGGTGTCGGCCTGTGGTCAGGCGCCGCCTCGCATGGTGGGGCCGTCGTTGAGCTCGTTCGGACCGGTGTCACCGGAGACGGCGGCGGCTTGGTCTGCCTCGCTGATCGTCACACCCGCGAGTGGGTCGCCGTCCGCCGTACCACCGGTCTCGGTCTGGGGGAGCTCGCCGGCCTCGGGACCGTCCTTGGGCGGCATCCCACCGTCGCTCGCGCGCGCCAGGTAGGACGAGGTGTCGGCAGCCCCGGCGCGGGACTCGGGGTTGTTGCGGACATCGATCTCGTCGAGCGGCTCATCGGGCATGGTCGGACCCTACGGCCGGGGCGCGGGGAGCCGCCGGTCGGGTCTGTCGGTCCACGACGTCGCCAGTGCGCAGCTGCGGTCGCATCGTCGGTGCCGATCGGGCCAGAGGTGCGCACTCACCGCCCTGCACCCCTGCACGCGCCCCTGACCGCCCGTAGCAACTGCTCGGCGACGGCGACCGTCACCGGGTCGAGGACGAACTCCGCCACGCTGCGCTCAGCCCGACGTCGGCCGGCGTCGTCGGGGGCCGCCAGCCACGTCTGGGCCGCCCGCTCGAGCAGGTGGTGCAGGACGGCCAGCGGCAGGGTGAAGTCGCTGACCGCGGTGAGCGTCGCGGGTCCGCCGAGCCGCACGTACGCATCGTGGAGCGTCCGCGCCCGGTGCGCGGTGGTCCCGAACTCGACCAGCACCATGGCCAGCTCCTGTACCGGCTCGACCGGTCCGCTGTTGTCCCAGTCGATCACCACGACCGAGCCGTCAGGACCCGCCCGGACGTTGTCGGCCCACAGGTCGCGGTGGGCCACGATCAGTTCTGGCCCCGGCCGACGCAGGATCGACTCCGACCGGGCCAGCTCCGAGCCGAGGGACCTCATCGCCGCCGCGAACGGAGCGCCTGACCGCTCGAGATCACCGACGAGCTCGGTCCAGCGCTGGTCCCCGACCGGGTCGGCGTACCAGGACGGCACCTCGCCCTGGGTCGGGCCGCCCGCTCGGTGGAGGGCGGCGAGCATCGCGCCCACCGCTGCCGGGTCCAGGCCACGGTCGGGACCGGCCAGCTCTACCCACCCGTAGACCCGCACGGGGACGGCGTCGACGCGAATCGTCGACCGGCCGTCGCGGGTCCGCAGCTGCCGGGGCGCCCGCACGCCGTACGCCGCGGCGCGCTCCTGCAGGTCAGCGGCCAGCTGCAGCGAGACCTCGTCGATCGGCGCGAACGGCTCCTTCACCGCGTACGCCGCGGAACCGACCTCGAGTCGCCAGATCTGGCCGAGCTCACCCCGGTCCACGGGCCCCACCAGCCTCGGCGGTTCCCCCGGTGACGTCCCGAGACCGAACTCAGCCGCCAGCCTCTCAGCGTCGTCGGATCGCAGCACCGTTCAGACCGTCCGACCGTCCTCGGTGTAGGTGGGCGAGGCGCCGTCGGCGACCGTGCAGGCCAGCGCCAATCGGCGGCGGGCCAAGGGGGTGAGCAGGGCGCCAGCTTCCTCCAGTGTGCAGAACCGGGTCTGGACGATCTCGAAGGAGCCGAGCTCGAAGGTGTCCAGCGACTCCTCGTCGAGCCGGCCACCGTCGAAGATCAGCTCGACCGCGTCCTCCCAGCCCAGGTACGGCGGCATCCAGTCGCAGACCAGCAACCGGCCCACGGGCAGCGGGACGCCGAGCTCCTCGACGATCTCGCGCTCGGCGCCGACCCGCGGTGGTTCCAGCGGTTCGACGATCCCCCCGGGCAGCTCCCAGTCAATCTTGAACGTGGTCTCGCAAAGCAGCACCCGGTCGGCGTCGTCCCGGAACAGCACGTGGGCGATCACCCGCTTGCGGGGCAGGGCGGAGTTCATGACCGCTGAGAAGCTGCCCGGCCCGGCCACGTCGTCATGCGCCAACCGGGCGAAGTCGAGCGCGTCGCCGAACGTGCCGTCCGATCGCGCCCACGCCGATCGTCGGAGGCCCTCCTGCCGGAACCCGGCCCGGAGGGCGGCGCTGCGGCCGCTGCGGTCGGCGGCGTCGACGCACAGCTGCACCCGGCGTGCGCCCTCCAAGAACAGCTGCTCGGCCTCGTGACGCAGGGCCGCCGTCAGGGCCTGGGTGTCCGGGTGCGGGCCGGCACCCGCGGGTCCTGTCCTGGAGGCGCCGGTCCCCGCCGGGTCAGCGCGGGGCCACGAGACCTCCATGACCCCGACCCCCACCCCGCGAGCGGTGACCCGAAGCGGTTCCGCGATCAGCTGTCGGCCCCCTTCGTCGGCGCCGGCTTGTCGGCACTCGGCTTGTCGGCACTCGGCTTGTCGGCACCCTTCTTCGCCGCACCCTTGGTGTTGGTCTTGGTCACCGGCCGGGCTTTCTTGGCCGGAGCCTTCTTGGCCGGAGCTTTCTTCGCCGGGGCCTTCCGGGGCGGGGTCGACGTGCCCGCCTCTTTCGTGGTGCTCGGCTGGGTGGCCGGGTCCGACGTCGCCGGATCCGTGCCGATCGGCAGCTCGTCGTCGCTCGTGTCGCGGGCTCTCGACCTCGGGGTCGGGATCGCGAACGACTCGTCGGCGGTCGAGGCGGACTCCCCGGTGGGCTCACTCGGCACATACGCCAGCCAGACCGCACCCATCGGTGGGATGGTCACGTTGGCGCTGGCCGGCAGCCCGTGGCTCGGTACGGCTGTGGCCACGACCTGACCGAGGTTGCCGATCTGGCCGGTGCCGTCGTACACGCTCGCGTCGGTGTTGAGCACCTCGGTCCACACCCCGATGGCCGGCACCCCGATCCGGTAGTCGGCACGGGGCTCGGAGCTGAAGTTGACGACGCTGGCGAGCATGTTGCCCTCACCGTCGTAGCGCAGGAAGGAGAAGACGTTGCCACCCTGGTCGTCGGCACTGATCCAGCGGAAGCCCGCCGGATCGGAGTCGAGCTTCCACAGCGCCGGGTGAGCCTTGTAGACCTCGTTGAGGTCCTTGACCAGGCGCTGGACCCCGCGGTGGCCCCAGTCGTTGGTGAGCTCCCAGTCGAGGCTGCGGGCCTCGGAGTACTCCCGCTTCTGAGCGAACTCGGTCCCCATGAACAGCAGCTGCTTGCCCGGGTGGGACCACATGAACGCATAGAAGGCCCGCAACGTCGCGAACTTGCGCCAGTCGTCCTGGGGTACCCGCTCGTACATCGAGCCCTTGCCGTGCACGACCTCGTCGTGGCTGATCGGCAGGATGAAGTTCTCCGAGTACGCGTACGCCATCGCAAAGGTCAGCTCGTGATGGTGGTGCTGCCGGTAGATCGGCTCGCGGCCCAGGTAGCGCAGCGAGTCGTTCATCCAGCCCATGTTCCACTTGAACCCGAAGCCCAGTCCGCCATTGGCCACCGCCCGGGTGACCCCCGGCCACGACGTCGACTCCTCGGCCACCATCACGATCCCGGACTCGCGGGAGTAGGCGTGGGCGTTGACCTGCTGCAGCAGCGCGACCGCCTCGAGGTTTTCGTTGCCGCCGTACTCGTTGGGGATCCACTGCCCGTCTTCACGGGAGTAGTCGAGGTAGAGCATCGAGGCGACGCCGTCGACCCGGAGGCCGTCGATGTGGAAGTCGGTCAGCCAGTAGTAGGCGTTGGAGACCAAGAAGCTCTTCACCTCGTTGCGACCGAAGTTGAAGATGTAGGAACCCCAGTCGGGGTGCCAGCCCTTCCGGGGGTCGTCGTGCTCGTACAGGGCGGTGCCGTCGAAGCGCTGCAGGGCCCACGGGTCGGTGGCGAAGTGGCCGGGAACCCAGTCGACGATGACGCCGATGCCCGCCTGGTGCAGCTTGTCGACCAGCAACCGGAACTCATCGGGGCTGCCGAACTTGCTCATCGGGGCGAAGTAACCGGTGACGTGGTAGCCCCACGATCCCTCGAAGGGGTGCTGGAAGACCGGCATGAACTCGACATGGGTGTAGCCCTGCCAGGAGCAGTACTCGACCAGCTGGTCGGCGAGCTCGACGTAGGTCAGCCCTTTGCGCCAGGACCCGATGTGCACCTCGTAGATGCTCATGGGCTCGGCGTGCGGCTGGGCCTCGCCGCGGTACCACATCCACTGGTCGTCGCCCCAGGCGTACTGGCTGTTGTAGACGATCGAGGCCGTGTGCGGCGATGCCTCGGTGAAGCGGGCCATCGGGTCGGCCTTGAGCCGCCAGACGTCGTCGACCCCCAGCACCTCGAATTTGTACAGCGTGCCGGTGCTGGCGCCCTCGACGAAAAGCGCCCAGACGCCCGAGCCGGGGACCAGGGTCAGGTAATGGCCGTCACCGTCCCAGTAGTTGAAGTCGGCCACGATCCGGACGGCCTTGGCGTTGGGCGCCCAGACCGAGAAGCGGGTGCCGAACAACTCACCGCGCTCGTCGTCGACCACCGTGGTCTCGATCGCACCGAGCCGCTTCCAGCACTCGGTGTCGTGACCTTCGTGGAACCCCTGTAGGTCCTCGCCGGTCAGTCCGCCGGACGGATCGAAGCTCATGGTGTGTCCTCTCGTGCTGCATCTAGGGGCTTCGACGCCTGGGCGCCGACGATCTGGGCGACCGCGGCGAGCGGGATGTGGATCCAGTCGGGCCGGTTGCGGGTCTCGTAGACCACCTCATAAACCGCCTTGTCCGCCTCGTACGCCGCGAGCACGGTCGGGTCCTGCGTGCCCAGCACCGCCTCGTACCCCACCAGGAAACCGGCCCGGGCGTGGTCGGCCCAGGTCAGGGCGTTCGGGCCGGGTCGGCTCGCGGCAGCGTAGGCGAAAGAGCGCAGCATCCCGGCCACGTCTCGCGCCGGGCTGTCGGGAGCGAGACGCTCGGCCATCGTCTTCACGGGTTCGCCCTCGAAGTCGATGATCTTCCAGCCCTGCGGGGTCGACAGGGTCTGCCCGAGGTGGAAGTCGCCGTGCACCCGCTGGCCGGTAACCGTGTTCGAGCGGAGCCGGTCGAAACAGGCCAGCAGGCCCGGTATGTAGGGCTTCAAAGCGGGAGCCACCCCGACGGCCTGCTGCAGTCGCCCGCTCATCACGTCGGCGACCGCCTCGCCGGGGATCTCGACGTCGGCGAAGGCCTCGCGCAGCCCGACGTGGATGTGGGCCAGAGCGGCGCCGAGAGCGGTCGCGTCGCAGACGAAGGAGTCCGGGTCACCCTCGCTGTCACCGGAACCGTCGAGAGTAGTGAGGGCGAGCTCCCAGCCGTCGGTGGCCTGTGCGAGCTTCTCGACCATCATCGCGAGGTCGGCGGCGTAGGCGGTGGCGGCGCCGCCGGTCGAACTCGTCCACCGACCCTCGACCCAGCCGTAGAGCTGGGCGACGTCGGTGCTGCCGGCCCGGCTCAGCTGGTCGTGGACCTCGATGTCGAGATTGCGGCCAAGCTCGATCCGGCGGAACAGCTTCAGCATCGCCGTGTCGCCGTACATGATCGAGGTGTTGCTCTGCTGGCCGCCGAAGACCACCCCCGGCAGGTCTGAGGTCAGCACACCAGTGCGGGAGGGGCGAAAGTCCACGACCTGGTCGCCGTCTGGAGCTGGGCTGCGGTGGGTCACGCCGTCGATGAGGCTGGTGAGGAGCAGGCTGGTCGCCGCCGGGTCGCGCACGGCGTCGTAACACACGAGGGCGCCGAACTCGTCGTCCTGCACCCGGGTGACCACCGCGGGGTCCAGCTGTGGTTGGGGCTCCGGATAGTAGGACAGCAGCAGCTGGTAGAGCTCGGTCCCCTCGGGATAGGCGATCTCGGCGATCTCGATCCGGACCGCGGGCCAACTGTCGCCGGGCTGCAGCCAGGGCAGCGGGGTGATCGCGACCAGCTCGGCGCGCCGGCCCTTGCCGCCGAACCAACGAGAACCGGTGATGTAGGTGAGCAGGGCGGTACGGGTCGCGTCGTCGGTGATCCTCACCGGTCTCCTTTCACGTACGGGGGTTTCACGTGGGGGCTCACGTGATGGGTGGGTGGTGCCTCGGCATCACGGCAGCCCCGCACCGCCCGCGGGTGTGGTCGATCCGGAGGCCGTCGGACCCGAGGAGACCACGGAGGTCGGCTGCGCGACGATGGTCAGCACGTGCGCCGGGTCGGCGAAGGTCAGCCGGACGAAGTTGCGCTGCCCCCAGCGGAACCGCTGACCGGTGATCTCGTCGTTGACCAAGAAGACGTCCTCGGTACCCAGGCCCAAGGCCTCCATGTCGAGGTACAGCTCGGACTCCTGGACGTTCAGCGGGTCAAGGCTGCAGACCACCAGCACCACGTCGTCGTCGACCTTCTTGGAGTAGACGATCACCTTGTCGTTGGGCGCGTGGTGGAAGGTCAACGGCCGGAGCTGCTGCAGCGCTGGATGCTGCCTGCGGATCTGGTTGAGCGTGCCCAGCAGGATCGACAGCGACTCGCCCGAGGCTTCCGCGGCGGCGAAGTCGCGTGGTCGGTACTGGAACTTCTCGCTGTCGAGGTATTCCTCGCCGCCGGCCCGCAGTGGCGCCGCCTCGAACAACTCGAAGCCGGAGTAGACGCCCCAGTTCGGCGACATCGTCGCGGCCAGCACGGCCCGGATCGTGAAGCCCGGCCGGCCCCCGTTCTGCAGGAAGGTCGGGTTGATGTCGGGGGTGTTGACCCAGAAGCTCGGCCGGACGAAGGAGTCGGTCTGGGTGGTGAGCTCGGTGAGGTACTGCTCCAGCTCCCACTTCTCGTTCCGCCAGGTGAAGTAGGTATAGGAGTTGTGGTAGCCGACCTTGCCGAGGATCTGCATCATCTCAGGCTTCGTGAAGGCCTCGGCCAAGAAGATCACGTCAGGGTCGGTCTCGCGGACCTCACGCAGCAACCAGGACCAGAAGTTGACCGGCTTGGTGTGCGGATTGTCGACCCGGAAGACCCGCACCCCGTGGCTCATCCAGAGCCGGAGGATCCGCAGGCACTCCGCGTAGATGCCGTCGCGGTCCCGGTCGAAGTTGATCGGGTAGATGTCCTGATACTTCTTCGGCGGGTTCTCTGCGTAGGCGATCGAGCCGTCGGCGCGCGTCGAGAACCACTCGGGGTGGTCGGTCACCCAGGGGTGGTCGGGGCTCGCCTGCAGCGCGAAGTCGAGCGCGATCTCCAGACCCAGCTCCTTGGCCTTGGCCACGAACCGGTCGAAGGAGTCGAAGTCACCCAGGTCGGGGTGGATGGCGTCGTGGCCCCCCTCGGCGGACCCGATGGCCCACGGCGAGCCCGGGTCGCTGGGTCCCGGGTCGAGGGTGTTGTTGGCGCCCTTGCGGTACGCGCTGCCGATCGGATGGATCGGCGGGAGGTAGACGATGTCGAAACCCATCGCTGCCGCTGCCTCGAGCCGTTCGTGGGACGAGTCGAAGGTGCCCGAGGTCCAGGTATCGGTCGCCTTGTCGTAGGTGGCGCCCTGGGAGCGGGGGAAGAACTCGTACCAGGACGCGAAGAGTGCGCGCTCCCGGTCGCAGAAGATCGGGTAGTCGGGGCTGGGGGAGACCAGCTCGCGCGGACCGTAGGCCTCCATGGCGGTGCGGACGTCGTCGTGCAGCACCTCGGCCAGTCGGTCCTCGACCTGCTGCGGAGCGGACAAGGCTTCGGCCGAGCGTCGGAGCAGGGCCGCAGCCTCGGGGTCGTCGGCCTCCTCGGCCTCGATGGCCGCCTCACCGAAGAGCGCCGCGCCGTCGGTGCAGACCAGGCTGACGTCGATGCCGCCGGGGATCTTGATCTCGGCGTCGTGCACCCAGGTGGCCCACGGGTCGTCCCACCCCTCGACCCGGTAGGTCCACGCACCCTCGGTGTCGAGGGTGACCAGGGCCCCCCACCGGTCGAACCCGGCCGGCTCGACGACCTGCATCGGGGCGGTCTGCTCGGTGCCGTCGGGGGCGGTGAGGATCACGCTGGCGTTGACCGCGTCATGACCCTCGCGGAACACGGTGGCCTCGATCGGGATGATCTCGCCCGGCGAGGCCTTGGCGGCGTAGGCGCCACCTTCGATCACCGGCGACACCTTCGTCACGCAGATGCGGGGGACGAGGTGGCCCAGCGCAGGTGGGTCGATGAGGATCGGGTCCGAGCCCGAGTCGGCGTCGCTGGTCTCGAGCGTGCCGGGTCCGGGTGCAGGCGTCGTCGCAGTCACGGAGTCAACCTAGCGGCAACGCCGCGGCCCGCGTGAGGGGCGGCACCCTCGGTCAGCGGCCACGACCGACCGGTCGGGACCGGAGCCGGGTTCGACCCCGGTGATCACGAACTGCTACCTGACCGCCGAAGGCCGAGTCGCCCATTACGGTATGCATCGTGCGCGCAATCCGACGATTCTCCGTCCGCCCCGTCCTGCCCGAAGCGCTGAAGCCGCTGGGCGAGCTGGCCCTCAACCTCCGCTGGTCCTGGCACCACGACACCCAGGAGCTGTTCGCCAGCGTCGACCCCGAGCTGTGGGAGGCGGTCGACCACGACCCGGTCCAGCTGCTGAGCCGGCTGTCGGCCAAGCGGGTGCAGGCCCTGGCCGGGGACCGCAAGCTCGTCAAGCGGGTGCAGCTGGCCGCCGACGACCTGGCCGACTACCTCTCCACCGACCTGTGGTATCAGGGCTACGCCGACGAGCACGCCGACGCCCCGAAAGGGATCGGCTACTTCAGCCCCGAGTTCGGCATCACCGAGGTGCTGCCGCAGTACTCCGGGGGCTTGGGCATCTTGGCCGGTGACCACCTCAAGGCGGCCAGCGACATCGGCGTGCCGATCATCGGCGTCGGCCTGCTCTATCGACAGGGCTACTTCAAGCAGTCGCTCAACAGCGCCGGCTGGCAGCAGGAGCGCTACCCGCTGATCGACCCGAATGCGCTGCCGCTGACCCTGCTCAGCGACGAGTCAGGTCCGATCCGGATCGAGCTCCCGCTCTTGGGGCACGCGCTGTGGGCCCAGGTCTGGGTCGCGCAGGTCGGCCGCGTGCCGCTGTTGCTGATGGACTCCGACGTCGAGCTCAACTCCGGCACCGAGCGCGACGTCACCGACCGGCTCTACGGCGGTGGCGTGGACCACCGGCTCGCGCAGGAGGTGCTGCTCGGGGTCGGTGGCGTCCGGGCCATCCGCGAGTACTGCCGGGTCACTGGGGCCACCGCCCCCGAGGTGTTCCACACCAACGAGGGCCACGCCGGATTCCTGGGTGTCGAACGGATCCGGGAGTACATGGGCGAGGGCTACGACTTCGACTCCGCCCGGGAACTGACCCGGGCCGGGACGGTGTTCACCACCCACACCCCGGTGCCGGCCGGCATCGACCGCTTCCCGCGGCAGCTGATCTCCGACCAGTTCTCCGGCTTCGGCCGGGTGCCCGTGGAGGACATCTTGGCCCTGGGCGCCGAGGACTACCCGGGTGGCGACGACGACAAGTTCAACATGGCGGTGATGGGCTTTCGGCTCGGCCAGCGGGCCAACGGCGTCTCGTTGTTGCACGGCGAGGTCAGCCGGGAGATGTTCCATGGCCTGTGGCCGGCCTTCGACACCGCCGAGGTGCCGATCACCTCGATCACCAACGGCGTGCACCACCAGACCTGGGTGCACCCGGAGCTGCTGAGTTTGATCGAGAGCGACCAGAAGTCCGACACGGTGATCGACGGCTACGACTGGTCTGGTCTGGCCAAGGTCGACCCCGCGGTCATCTGGTCTCTCAAGCGGAAAATGCGCGAGGACCTGGTCGCCATGACCCGGCGCCGGCTGACCGAGAGCTCGGAGAACCGGGGGTTGGCCACCGACTGGGTCAAGAACGTGCTCGACCCCGACGTGGTCACCTTCGGCTTCGCCCGTCGGGTGCCCTCGTACAAGCGGCTGACTCTGATGCTCCGCGACCCGAAGCGGCTCACGAAGCTGCTGACCGACCCCGACAAGCCGATCCAGATCGTGATCGCCGGCAAGTCGCATCCCGCCGACGAGGGCGGCAAAGCGCTGATCCAGCAGATGGTGCACTTCGCCGACGACCCCGCGGTACGCGAGCGGATCGTCTTCCTGCCCGACTACGACATCTCGATGGCCCGGCCGCTCTACCCGGGCTGCGACGTCTGGATGAACAACCCGCTGCGGCCGTACGAGGCCTGCGGCACCTCCGGCATGAAGGCGGCGCTGAACGGTGCGGCCAACCTGTCGATCCGCGACGGCTGGTGGGACGAGTGGTACGACCCGGCGTACGGCTGGGAGATCCCCTCGGCCGAGGGCACCGTGGACCCGGACCACCGCGACGACCTCGAGGCGAGGGCGCTCTACGACATCATCGAAGACGAGATCGTCGAACGGTTCTACGACGTCGACGGCAAGGGTCTGCCGCAGCGGTGGATCGAGATGATCCGGGAGACCATCGCGGGGCTCGGCCCGAAGGTGCTGGCCTCGCGGATGGTGCGCGACTACGTGACCACCCTCTACGAACCGGCGTGCGCCTCCACCCACCAGCTCACCGCGGTCGCCGACGGGGCGCGCGACCTGGCCCAGTGGAAGCGACGGATCCAGGACGCCTGGTCCGGGGTGGCCGTCGACCACGTCGAGAGCCTGGCCGGGGAGACCGTCGAGGTCGGAGCCAAGATCACCGTCAGCGCGCTCATCCGGCTGGGCGAGCTCAGCCCCGGTGACGTCGAGGTGCAGCTGGTGAGCGGCCGGGTCGACGCGCAGGACAACCTGCACGACACCCAGGCCTACCCGTTCCCGGCGGGCAATGACGGCGTCGACGGGCTCCGCCGCTACGAGGGTGTGGTCGACGCGGCCGAGTCCGGCTCGATCGGCTACACCGTCCGCGTCGTCCCGCACCACCCGGAGCTGGCCAATGTCGCCGAGATGGGCCTTGCCACCCTGCCGGCCGACGCCCCGGTGCCAGCCAGCGCCTGACCCGGCTGCCCTGCCGCTCCGCTTCGTGCGCCGCCGCCTGTTCGAAAGTGGTCACGAACGACGGGGGGCACGCCGTAGACCCCGTCGTTTGTGACCACTTTCGCGGGCGGGTCAGGTGCGCAGGAACTCCACGACCTGGTCTGCGCCGACCCGGGCGGCGCTGAGCAGGCGGGGCAGGGACATGAAGCCGTGGACCGCGTCGGGGTGCAGCTCGACGCGGACCGGCACCCCCGCGGCACGGAGCACGTCGGCGTAGCGGGTGCCGTCGTCGCGGAGCGGGTCACGGCCGCCGACCAGGATCAGGGCCGGGGCCAGGTCGGTGTGGTCGCTGGCGTGCAGTGGCGAGACCCGGGCGTCGTCCAGGGCCACGCGGTCGGGCCGGTCCTGGGGGACGTACTGCCGTCCGAACCACTCCAGCGCCTCTCGGCTGAGGAACGCGTCGTCGTCGGCCAGGGCGATCGACGGCGAGGAGAGCGTGAGGTCGGTCGCCGGGTAGACCAGCACCTGGTGGGTGAGCGGGGCGATCTGCGGCCGATCCCGGACCAGGTCGCGGTGCGCCAGCGCCACCAACGCAGCCAGGTTGCCGCCGGCGCTGCTGCCCAGCACGCTCATCCGGGTCCGGTCGGCGCCCAGTGCCGTCGCGCGCTCCCAGAGCCACCGAGTCGCGTCCCAGCAGTCCTCGCCCGGGCCGGGGGCGGGGTGCTCGGGGGCCAACCGGTAGCCGACGGACGCGACGACTGCGTCGACCCGTCCGGCCACCTGGGTGCAGAGCCAGTCGTTCTCCACGAAGCTGCCGAAGACGAACCCGCCCCCGTGGAACGCGACCACCAGCGGCAGCTTGGCCGTCCGGTGTCGGGGCCGGTAGAGCCGGACCGGTAACCGGGCACCGTCGCGAGCCGTGACGGTGAGTTCGCTCAGCTCGACGTCGCGCCGCACGGGCCCCAACAGCGGTCGGACCAATCGGGGCGGCAACACCTCGCCCCGGCGGTAGCGCAAGTAGCGTGGGGTCGGGGGATCGGGGTGCGGCACCGCCCGGGCGACGCGCGTCACGACCCGCATCGCCCAGTCGGTTCGCTCCGGCTTGCCGTCGGCCACCACGTTCAGCTCACCTGGAGCACGACGACGCAGCGGGACGGCAGGAACATCGTGGCGTCGCCCGCCAGTGGGGTGTCGCTCACCTCGTGGTCGTCGGCCGTGTGGGCCACGACCGCGTACTTCTCCCCCCACACGCCACCGGGAAGGTGCACATCGACCCCGTGAGCACCGCCGTTGAACCAGATCAGGAAGGCGTTCTCGGCCGAGCGCCGACCGTCGTCGTAGGCGATGTACATGCCCAGATGGCGGCGGGTGTGGTCGTTCCAGTCGCGTTCGGTCATCTCGTTCCCGCCGCTCCACCATGCGAGGTTCTGCCGCCCGGTCGTGAGCGCCTTCGATCGCCCCAAGTCCTGACCATGGCGGAACCGCGTCCGCTTGAACACCGGGTTGGCATGGCGCAGCGCCAGCAGGGTCGTGGTCAGTCCGGTGAGGTCGCCCCAGCTGTCCTGGGTGTCCCAGTGGATCCAGCTGATCGGGCTGTCCTGGCAGTAGGCGTTGTTGTTGCCACCCTGGGTGCGGCCGAGTTCGTCACCCGCGGTGATCATCGGTACGCCCGCGGCCAGCACCAGGGTGGCCATCAGGTTCTTGGCCTGCCGGTGCCGCAGTCGGTTGATCTCGACGTTGTCGGTCTCACCTTCGTAGCCGCAGTTCCAGGAGCGGTTGTCGTCGCTGCCGTCGCGGTTGGACTCGCCGTTGGCCCCGTTGTGCTTGACGTCGTAGGTCACTAGGTCGCGCAGCGTGAAGCCGTCGTGCGCGGTGACGAAGTTGACGCTGGAGGTGATCGGCCGACCGCCGTGGTCGAAGATGTCCGGCGACCCGGCAAGGCGCTGAGCCAGCTCGGACACCCCGCCGGTATTGCTGCGCCAGAAGTCGCGGACGTAGTTGCGAAAGCGGTCGTTCCACTCGCTCCAGCCCTTGCCGAACGCGCCGACCTGGTACCCGTAAGGCCCCATGTCCCAGGGTTCGGCGATCATCTTGACCTTGCTGAGGACGGGGTCGGCGGCAATGGCTCGCTTGAACTCGTGGTTCTGGTCCACGTGATGCCGGCCGTCGCGGATCAGAGTGGAGACGAGGTCGAAGCGGAAGCCGTCGACGCCCATCTCCGAGACCCAGTAGCGCAGCGAGTCCAGCACCATCCGCAGCACGCCCGGGTTGGCCGTGTCCACGGAGTTGCCGCAGCCGGTGACGTCGTAGTCGTTCCGCAGGTCGTGGGTCAGCCGGTAGTAACCGGCGTGGTCGATGCCGCGGAAGGCCAGCGTGGGGCCCTCGTGTCCACCCTCCGCGGTGTGGTTGTAGACGACGTCGAGGATGACCTCGATGCCCGCCGTGTGCAGGGTCGACACCATCTCCTTGAACTCGCGGACCTGCTGACCGAGCGTGCCGATCGACCCGTATGCGGAGTGCGGGGCGAAGAAACCCAACGAGTTATAGCCCCAGTAGTTGGAGAGTCCGCGACCGATCAGGAAGGGCTCGGACACGAAGTGGTGGATCGGCAACAGCTCGACCGCCGTCACCCCGAGCTCCAGCAGGTGCTCGATCACGGCCGGGTACGCCAGGCCCGCGTACGTCCCGCGCAAGTGCTCCGGTACGGCCGGGTGCAGCCGGGTGTAGCCCTTGACGTGCAGTTCGTAGAACACCGACCCGGCCATCGACTTCGGCTTGGCGATCGGCTGCGGGGGCGGGCTGTCAGCCACCACGACGCTGAGGGGTACGGCAGCGAACGAGTCGGTCTCGTCGGGCACGTAGTAGGAGTCGGGGACGTGGTCGGAGATCGGTCCGGAGTAGTCCACACCACCGGTGATGGCTTTCGCGTAGGGGTCCAGCAGGAGCTTGGCGGGGTTGAAGCGTTTGCCGTCGTCGGGGTCCCACTCGCCTTCGACGCGGTAGCCGTATCGCTGTTCGGCGCCGACGCCGAGCACGAAGGTGCGCCAGACACCGTCGTCACCGCGATCGAGGTCGACGTTGTGCTGGCGGCGGTCCTCCTCCACCAGGGCGAGTTCGACCCGGGTGGCGCGAGGGGCCCAGAGGGCGAAGCTCGTGCCGTCGTCGTGGACGTGGGCCCCGAGACTGACGTCCGGTGCCGGGGTCGGAAAGTCAACCTGGGTCATGGCAGTCGCTCTCGATATTGGGTCGCCCCGACGGATCCCGAGGCGTGGTGAGTGGTGCCGGTCGTCTGGTCAGTTGTTCGCTCGGTCGTGGGTGATGGTGCGGATGGATCGGGCCTCATTGTGCCGCCTGTCACGTCGGCCGGTGCTCCGCGTACCGGAATTGCCGGTCGGGGTGCGCCGGATAGAGTCCCGACATGTCGTCACAGACCACGTCGTCGCCGGCCCCTTCGGCGGACCCCGTCCGGCTCGAGATTCTCGACGGGGTGGCGACGCTACGGGTGGACCGACCTCCGATGAACGCCCTCAACCAGCAGACGCAACGCCTGCTCGGCGAGTTCGCGACCGAGATCGCCGAGCGTCGCGACATCGCGGCGGTGGTGCTCACCGGTGGCCCCGACGTGTTCGCTGCCGGGGCCGACATCAAAGAAATGGAGCACCTCGACCACGCCGACATGGTGCGCCACTCGGGCCGGCTGCAGGCCGCCTTCTCGGCGATCGCGCGGATCCCGCAGCCGGTGGTGGCTGCGGTCCACGGGTACGCGCTCGGTGGCGGCTGCGAGCTGGCGTTGTGCGCCGACGTCCGGTTCGCCGCCGAGGGTGCGACGTTCGGTCAGCCGGAAATCAAGCTGGGGATCATCCCCGGCGCCGGCGGCACCCAGCGGCTGACCCGGCTGATCGGTCCGAGCCGGTCCAAGGAGCTCATCCTCTCAGGACGCTTCGTCCCTGCTGACGAGGCGTTGGCCCTGGGGCTGGCTGACCGGGTGCTGCCGGCCGCCGAGCTCGACGACGCGGCCTACGCCTGGGCCCGCCAGTTCGTCGGCGGTCCGGCCCTGGCGCTCCGAGCCGCCAAGACCGCAATCGACCGCGGCGCCACCGTCGACCTGGAGACCGGCCTGGAGATCGAGCGCCAGCAGTTCGCCGGGCTCTTCGGGACCGCCGACCAGCAGTCGGGCATGGCCGCCTTCACGGCCCGGACCCAGCCGGAGTTCACCGGCCGGTGAACGGCTCGACGACGATCCTCGACCCCGACGTGCCGGCCGAGTCTGACCGCCGGAGGATGAGTCGGCCTCCTGGCCGCGGGTTCGAGGCGCAGGAAAGCCGACGACACGCACCCTCACCCCTCCAGTGCGCGCACCTTGTTGTTGCGGGCGTCGTGGGTGAGCTCGACGAGGCCAAGGTGTTCCAGCAGTGGCGGCAGGTACATGGCGAACCGCCCGCGGAATCCCTTGCGTAGGCCGTACCAGCCACCGACGGGATTCTCGCCCGAACGACCCCACGCCTCGACAGTCCCGTCCTTGGCCGACTTCGCCTCGTCGGCCGCGCCGAGCTCGACCCAGTCCCCGTGATCGATCAGCCATCCGTGCAGGTCCTCGATCGCCCGCCGCTGGTAGGTCAGTCGGGTCGAGCCCACCTGGCAGACGAGCACCTCAGGGTCGGCGGCGTCGACGTACATGATGTAGCTCGCGGTGCCGGGTGGGGTCCGCAGCTCCCACGGTTCGTCCGTGGTGCCTGCCATGGGAGCTCCTTCGGTCATCGCGCAGGATGGCGCCTGACCACCATGGCAGCAATCTGAGCCAGCGGGCCAAGTTACTGGCGAGTAATATGTCGGGATCCGAGTGGAGAGCGAGAGCAATGAAGATCGTCGTCCTGGTGAAATACTTTCCCGACGCCACGGGAGACCGCGGCTTCGCCGCGGACCACACGGTGGACCGGGAGGCGACCGACGGGCTGCTCTCCGAGCTCGACGAGTACGCCGTCGAACAGGCCCTGTTGATCGCCGACGACCACGACGACGTCGAGGTCACTGTCTTGACCGTGGGTCCCGACGACGCGGCCGACGCCCTCAAGCGCGCCCTCCAGATGGGCTGCTCGGCGGCGATCCACGTGCTCGACGACGCGGTCCACGGCTCCGACGCGATCGGGACCAGCACGGTGCTCGCCGCCGCCGTGCAGAAGGCGGGGCCCGACCTCGTCATCTGCGGAATGGCCTCGACCGACGGGTCGATGGGCGTGGTGCCGAGCATGGTCGCCGAGCGACTCGGTTGGCCGGCCATCACCTACGGTGCGACCCTTACGCTGGGCGACCAGACGGTGACGATCCGCCGCGACGGCGACGTCTCGAGCCAGACCGTCGAGGCCACCTTGCCCGCCGTGGTCAGTGTGACCGACCAGTCCGGCGAGGCCCGTTACCCCTCGATGAAGGGCATCCTTGCGGCCAAGAAGAAGCCGCGCGAGGAGTGGACCCTGGCCGATATCGGCGTCGACCCCTCGACGGTGGGCCTGGCCGCCGCCTGGACCGAGGTCCTGGACGTCGCCCCGCGCCCGCCCAAGGAGGCCGGCCGGGTCGTCACCGACGAGGACGGCAGTGGGGCCAGGGAGCTCGTCGGCTTCCTGGCGTCCGGCAAGTTCATCTGAGCCACCCACCGATCAGACGCAGCAGGCACATCGAGCACGGAACAAGGAGCAGACATGGCAGAGGTCGTCGTGGTGGTCGAGCACACCGACGGGGTGGTGAGCACGCCCACGTTGGAGCTGCTGACCCTGGCCCGCCGGCTGGGCGATCCGGTCGCCGTCGTACTGGGCGGCGACGCTGCGCCGCTGGCTGAACGGCTCGCCGCGTACGGTGCGACCCGGGTGATCGCGGTCGAGGACCCGGCGCTGCACGAGTTCCTGGTGGCTCCCCAGGCCGAGGTCCTGGCCGCGATCGTGGCCGATGTCGCCCCGGCGGCGGTGCTGATGGTGTCCGCGCCCGAGGGCAAAGAGATTGCGGGCCGGCTCGCCGTCCGGATCTCCGCCGGCCTGGTCACCGACGCCGTCGACGTGGCTGCGGGGGAGCACGGTCCCGAGTTCGCCAAGGCGGTCTTCGCCGGCGGTTTCGTGACCCGGGTCCGGGTCACCCACGGCGTACCGGTGGTGACGGTCAAGCCCAACTCCTGCGCCCCCGAAGCCGCCGCCGTGGCGGCGGGAGTCATCGAGCAGCGTTCGGTGACGATCTCCGACGCCGCCAAGGGGGCTCGGATCACCGGCACCGAACCCAAGGCGGCCAGCGGTCGGCCCGAGCTGACCGAGGCGGCGATCGTGGTCTCTGGTGGTCGGGGGACCGGTGGTGACTTCGCCGAGGTCGAGGGGTTGGCCGACGCGCTGCACGCGGCGGTCGGCGCGTCCCGTGCGGCGGTGGACTCGGGCTGGTACCCCCATAGCTACCAGGTGGGGCAGACCGGCAAGACCGTCTCGCCGCAGCTCTACCTCGCGGCCGGCATCTCCGGCGCTATTCAGCACCGGGCCGGCATGCAGACCTCCAAGGCCGTCGTCGCGGTGAACAAGGACCCGGAGGCGCCGATCTTCGCCCTGGCCGACCTCGGGGTGGTCGGCGACCTGCACGTGGTGCTGCCGGCGGTCACCGCCCAGATCGCCGAGCGCCAGAGCTGACCGGCCGGAACTTCGCGAACGACTTTTGTCGTGACGACCTCGTGACCGCAGCGGCGACCCGTTCTGCGCGGGTCTACCTCGACCATGCCGCCGGGACGCCCCTGCGTCGGGAGGCGATCGAGGCGATGACGGCCGAGCTGGGTCGGACCGGCAACGCCTCGTCGCTGCACGGATCGGGTCGAGCCGCCCGCCGTACGGTCGAGGACGCCCGCGAGCGGATCGCTGCCGCGGTCGGGGCCGACCCGGTCGAAGTCATCTTCACCTCGGGTGGGACCGAGGCCGACAACCTCGCCGTCAAGGGCATCGCCTGGGCCGGACGCAGCCAGGGTCGCGATCTGCTGCTGGGGTCGACGGTCGAGCACCACGCCGTCCTCGACCCGTTGGTCTGGCTCGCCGACGGGGGGACCCCGGTGCAGTGGGTCGGTGTCGACCGCGACGGCCGGCTCGACCTCGACGACCTGGAGTCGCAGCTGGAGCGGGCCGCCGAGCGGGTCGCCCTGGTCACCGCCCTGTGGGTCAACAACGAGGTCGGCACCGTGTCACCGGTCGGCGAGGTGGCGGAGCTGGCCCACCGGTACGGCGCCTCCGTGCACTCCGACGCGGTCCAGGCGCTGGGTCACGTGCCGCTCGACTTCGCGGCCAGTGGCCTGGACGCTTTGACCATCAGTGCCCACAAGCTCGGAGGACCCGTCGGGACCGGGGCCCTGGTCGCCCGGCGCGACCTTGCCCTGGTGCCGGTCCAGCACGGTGGCGGCCAAGAACGCGACGTCCGTTCCGGCACCCTCGACGTCGTGGGGATCGTCGGCTTCGCCGCTGCGGTCGAGGCTGCGGCCGCGGAGCTGCCGGCCAGCGCCGCCCGGTTGCGGGGCTTGGGTGACCGGCTCATCACCGACGCGCTGGCCACCGTTCCCGGCACAAGCCTCAACGGCACGCCCGACGGACTCCCCGGGCTGGCGAATCTGACCTTCGAGGGCGCCGACGCCGACGCCGTGCTGATGCTGCTGGACGAGGCGGGGATCGACTGCTCCGTGGGTTCGGCCTGCTCAGCGGGCGTCTCACAGACCTCTCACGTGCTGCTCGCCATGGGTCGTACCCCCGCCCAGGCCGGCTGCTCGCTCCGCTTCTCGCTCGGTCACACCTCCACCGAGGCCGACGTCGCCGCCTTGCGCACCGCGCTCCCCGGGGCGGTCGCGGCCGCCCGATCGGCTCCCGCGCGCTGAGTACCCCCCGTCGCGTTGTCGGATTTCCATCTCAACATGGGAAACTGACACTTCACGCGGTAGTTCTGCCGTGCTGAGCGACAGTTTCCCGGGTTGAGTGCGTAGAGGATGTTTCAATGAAGGTGCTGGCCGCCATGTCCGGCGGCGTCGATTCGGCGGTGGCGGCGGCCCGGGCGGTCGACGCCGGGCACAGCGTCACCGGAGTGCACCTCGCGCTGTCGAAGAACCCGCAGTCCTTCCGCAGCGGAGCCCGCGGGTGCTGCTCGAAGGAGGACGCGTACGACGCCCGGCGGGCCGCGGACAAGATCGGGATCCCTTTCTACGTCTGGGACCTGTCCGACCGGTTCGCCGCCGACGTGGTCGCCGACTTCGTGGCCGAGTACGCCGCCGGCCGCACCCCGAACCCCTGCCTGCGCTGCAACGAGAAGATCAAGTTCGCCGCCGTCCTGGACCGTGGGGTGGCGCTCGGCTTCGACGTCGTCTGCACCGGTCACTACGCCCGCCTGGTCCGCTCCGACGACGGCGTCGCGCTGCACCGCGCGGTCGACGCCGACAAGGACCAGTCCTACGTCCTCGGCGTGCTCACCGCTCCGCAGCTGGCCCGGTCCATGTTCCCCTTGGGTGACACCCTCAAGTCCGACGTCCGCGCCGAGGCGGAGTGCCGGGGTCTCCGGGTCGCCGCCAAGCCCGACAGCCACGACATCTGCTTCATCCCCGACGGGGACACCGCCGGCTTCCTGGACCGCCGGCTCGGCCGTGTCCCCGGGCCCGTCGTCGACACCGCGGGTACGCCAGTGG
>JBPCRP010000102.1:0-18524 GCA_050996715.1 Propionibacteriaceae bacterium | reverse complement strand
GAAGGCGTCCTGGCCGACGCAGACCGCGACGTCGGGCCGGGCCAGCTCGATGTAGGCGCCGGGGAAGGACAGACACCCCTCGTCGGCCGCGTCCAGCTTGCGGTCCTTGCCCTCGGGCAGGGTCACCACGGGGTTGCACACCACACCGACCCGGTGGATGTGGTTCTCGTCGGGGCAGTCGTAAACGAAGACCGACAGGTCCCGGCCGACCTGGGTGGCGGCGAGCCCGACACCCTCGGCGGCGTACCTGGTGGCGAACATGTCGCGGACCAGGGCTCGGAGGTCGTCGTCGAAGGCGGTCACGGGCCGGGTCTGGACGTGCATCACCGGGGTTCCCCAGCGCGTGATCGGGAGCACCGTGCCTCCCGAGCGCAGGTGGTCGTCGGTCAGGGCTGGCTCTTGCGCGGTCACGGGACCACGCTATCGCCCGGACGCGGGCCGACGGGGTGCCCCGTCGGGGATGGGAGGACCGGTGTGGCGGCTTGCCAGAGCCGGGACCGCCGACGATGGTGGGCAGATGGACCCCGACCCTGCGCAGGGCCCGACCGAGGCGGGCGAGGAGCGGCTGCCGCCGGCCTTCGTGGAGGCGCTGGCCGACTACGAGCGTCATCTGCGGCGGCAGCGGCACCTGAGCGAGCACACGATCCGGGCCTACGGGACCGACCTGCGCGGGCTGATGACCCATCTCACCCGGCTGGGTCTGCGCACGCTGGCGGAGGTGGACCTGCGCGCGCTGCGCAGCTGGCTGGCCCGGCAGCAGAGCCTCGGCCAGTCCCGCAGCACCCTGCAGCGCCGGTCCGCGGCGGTCCGGGTGTTCTTCGCATGGGCCGGCGACACCGACCGGGTCGTCCACAGCCCGGCCGCGACGCTGAGGTCGCCGCGGGTGGTGCGGCCCCTGCCCGCGACCCTCGGCCAGTCCGACGCCGCCCGGATGCTGTCCCAGGCCGTGGCGACCGCCCAGGAGGTCGGCGGGCCGACGGGGCTGCGCGACGTCGCCCTGCTCGAGGTGCTCTACGCCGCCGGCCTACGGGTCTCGGAGCTGTGCGGTCTTGACCCGGACGACTACGACCCGGAGCGTCAGGTGCTGCGGGTCCTCGGCAAGGGTCGTAAGGAGCGGTCGGTGCCGCTCGGCCGACCGGCCGTGGCCGCCCTGGAGGCCTGGCTCACCCAGGGCCGTCCGGTGCTGGCCACGGACTCCTCGGGGTCGGCGGTCTTCCTCGGGGAGCGGGGTGGCCGGATCGACCCGCGGGTGGTCCGGCGGATCGTGCACCAGGCGCTGCGCCTGGTGGACGGGGCCCCCGAACTGGGCCCGCCCGGACTGCGGCACGCGATGGCCACGCATCTGCTGGAGGGCGGGGCCGACCTCCGGTCGGTGCAGGAGATCCTGGGTCACGCCTCCTTGGCCACCACCCAGATCTACACCCACGTGACCGACGACCGGCTGCGCTCGGCCTACCTGCAGGCCCACCCGCGCGCCTGAACCGGGCGGCCCGGTCGTCGTGAGGTCCGGCACGCCGTCACCACCAGGTCATCGGGTCGACGAGACGGCCGTCCAGCCACAGCATCAGGTGCAGGTGGCAGCCCGTCGAGCGGCCCGTGCTGCCCACGTACCCCAGCACCTGGCCGGCGCTGACGTGCTGCCCGGTCGCGACCACGTACGCCGTGGCGTGGTTGTACCCGCTGACGACCTGCCGCCCGTCGACGGTCCCGTGGGTCAGGAAGAGCCGGTTCCCGTACGCCGAGTTACGGGTCAGGCGCGACACCACCCCGCCGTACGGGGCGCGGATGGCGACCCCGCACGCCGCTCCCAGGTCGGTGCCGTCATGCAGCTTCCAACGGTGCAGGACCGGGTGCAGCCGGAGACCGAAGCCCGAGGTGACCCCGGCGTCGACCGGCCAGCCGAAGTGGTGACGGCCGGGTCGGGCTGAGGTGGGGACCGAGGCGGCGAGCAGGGACTGGGCCAGCCGGGCCGACGTCAGCGCTCGTTCGGCCGAGGCGACCGTGACGCGTGCGGCCAGGTCGGTAGGGACGAGCCGGAGCGCCCGGGCCGTGCCGGTAAGCAGGTCGAGCGGGTTGTGGTAGGTCGCGCCATCCTTCAGGCCCCAGTGCAGGCAGCCGGCGGGGCAGTGGGACCCGGTTCCGACGGTCCCGACCACCTCACCGAGCCCGACCGGGTCGCCGACCCGGACCCGGGGGGAGACGGGCTCGTAGGTGGTCTGCACCCCGCCGTGGTCCAACACCAGCACCTGACGCCCGGCGACGGGTCCGGCGAAGGCGACCGTGCCGTCCGCGGCCGCGAGCACCGGGTCCCCGACCCGGGCCGCCAGGTCCAACCCCCGGTGCCCGCGACCCCAGGGCAGGGACGGCGGGTCGAAGCCGGCCGTCACGCTGGGCGTCCCGGCCAGCGGCCACCGGGCGGGGTCGGGCAGCCGCGGTGCCGAGCGGGCCGGTAGGGCCACGCTCAACAGCGACAGCACCAGCACGACGAAGGCCGCGCCCCGGGTCAGCCGGGTGGACCAGGGGAGCGGGATGATGGACACGCCAGGAGTATCGGGACGTCACCCCCGGCCGGCCCGGTCCCCGGGCCGGGCTGTGGACAACCCGGTGTCCGCTCCGGTTGTGCACAAGGCCGGTGGCGGCGTGGTTTTCCTCCGTGTTGCCCTCGCATACACTGGGGCTCAGCAGGCTCGAACTCGGGTCTGACTTCGCATGCGCGCTCGCCGGTGGGTACCGACACCGGGCGGCACCAGCGGTTTGAGCCCCGGGCCCACCCTCATCAGGTGGGTCAGGGCCAGATCGGTGCCGCGCGCACATCAGGCGGAACCGAACGGTTCGGGTCCGAGCAAACCGTACGTCGGCATCTGCGTGTGCCGACAAAGAAAGGAATACGGCCATGGCCGTCGTCACCACCCGCCAGCTCCTCGAGAGCGGCGTCCACTTCGGACACCAGACCCGCCGTTGGAACCCGAAGATGAAGCGCTTCATCTTCAACGAGCGCAACGGCATCTACATCATCGACCTGCAGCAGTCGCTGACCTACATCGACCGCGCGTACGCCTTCGTCAAGGAGACCGTCGCCCGCGGCGGTCAGGTTCTTTTCGTGGGTACCAAGAAGCAGGCGCAGGAGACCATCGCGGAGCAGGCGACCCGGGTCGGGATGCCCTTCGTCAACCAGCGCTGGCTCGGCGGCATGCTCACCAACTTCCACACCGTGATCAAGCGGATCCAGCGCCTCAAGGAGCTGGAGGGAATGGACTTCGAGGACGTCGCGGCCTCCGGTCTGACCAAGAAGGAGCTCCTCGGACTCCGTCGCGAGAAGGACAAGCTCGAGAAGACCCTGGGCGGTATCCGCGACATGGCCCGCACCCCGCAGGCGGTGTGGATCGTGGACACCAAGAAGGAGCATCTCGCCGTCAACGAGGCGCGCAAGCTGAAGATCCCGATCATCGGCATCCTGGACACCAACTGTGACCCCGACGAGGTCGACTTCGCGATCCCAGGCAACGACGACGCGATCCGCTCCGTCTCACTGCTCACCCGGGTGCTGGCCGACGCCGTGGCCGACGGGTTGCTGGCTCGCTCCGGTGGGTCGCAGACCGGCGCCGAGACCGAGGTCGAGCCCATGCCCGACTGGGAGCGCGAACTGCTGGCCAACGCCGATGCCCAGGTCGACCCGGCCGACGCCGCGGCGCCCGAGCAGGTCGACGTCCCCTCCGACTCGGACCCCGTCACGGTCGCGGTCGTGTCCCAGGACGAGCCCGTCGAGGGCACCGAGGCTCCGGCCGAGCCCGTCAGCAACTGACCCACCCACCCGCGTGCACCAGCACAGCGAAAGGACGACGTACCCCTGATGGCGACGATCACTGCCACTGACGTGAAAAAGCTCCGCGACGCCACCGGCGCCGGGATGATGGACTGCAAGAAGGCACTCGGTGAGGCCGACGGCGACTTCGACAAGGCCGTCGAGGTGCTCCGGATCAACGGTCAGGCCAAGGTCGCCAAGCGGGGTGCAGAGCGTTCGGCGGCCAACGGCCTCGTCGCGGCCGAGGGGGGCGCGCTGATCCAGCTCGGGGCCGAGACCGACTTCGTGGCCAAGAACCTGGAGTTCCAGGCCCTGGCCGCTGCCATCGCCAAGGCTGCCGCCGACGCGAAGGCCGACTCGGTCGACCAGGCCGAAGCCCTGACCCTGCCCTCGGGCCAGACCGTCGGTGAGGCGGTCACCGCGCTCGCCGCGCAGATCGGCGAGAAGCTCGAGCTCTCCAACGTCGTCTACTACGACGGCCCGTCGGTGGTCTACCTGCACAAGCGGGCCTCCGATCTGCCGCCGCAGGTGGGCGTGCTCGTGGAATACGAGGGTGGGGAGGCCGACGACGTCCGCGCCGTCGCGATGCAGGTCGCCGCGATGCGCCCGCAGTACGTCAGCCGCGACGAGGTGCCCGCCGAAATCGTGGAGAACGAGCGACGGATCGCCGCGGCCACGGCCAAGGAGGAGGGCAAGCCAGAGCAGGCGCTACCCAAGATTATCGAGGGTCGGGTGAACGGCTTCTTCAAAGACGTCGCGCTACTCGACCAGCCGTCCGTGACCGACAACAAGACCACGGTCGGCAAACAGCTCTCCGCCGCCGGGGTCACGGTGAAGCGGTTCGCCCGCTTCGAGGCCGCCGGCTGAGCCGGTCCGACCCCTGCACCACCGACGAACGTGCGCCGCGAGAGACTTCCTCGTGGCGCACGTTCGCTGTGGGGGGCCCGATGCGGACCCGGCGGACGGCGTGCCACCGCTGGCCCTGACCGACGACCGAGTTCGACCGCGAAGCCCAGGAGACGACCGTGACCGTGACCGACGAGACCTCGACCACCGTTCCGGCTGCGACCCCCCAGGCCCTGGTGCCTGGTGAGGTCGGCCGTCCCTACCGACGGGTACTGCTCAAGCTGTCGGGCGAATCCTTCGGTGGCGGTGCGGTGGGAGTGGATCCCGACGTGGTCGCGATGGTGGCGCGCCAGATCGCCCAGGCGACCGAGACCGGGACGCAGGTGGCGATCGTGGTCGGCGGCGGCAACTTCTTTCGTGGCGCCGAGCTGCACGAGCGCGGTATGCAGCGCGATCGGGCCGACTACATGGGCATGCTCGGCACGGTGATGAACTGTCTGGCGCTGCAGGACTTCTGCGAGCGGGCCGGGGTGGCGACCCGGGTTCAGACCGCCATCACCATGGGCCAGATCGCCGAGCCGTACATTCCCCGCCGCGCGGAGCGGCACTTGGAGAAGGGCCGGGTCGTGATCTTCGGCGCCGGCTCCGGCATGCCGTACTTCTCCACCGACACCGTGGCCGCCCAGCGGGCCCTGGAGATCGGGGCCGAGGTGCTGCTGATGGGCAAACAGGGCGTCGACGGTGTCTACGACGCCGACCCCGCCAAGCATCCCCAGGCGCGCAAGTACCAGGAGCTGACCTACGACGAATACCTGGCGCGGGACCTCAAGGTCGCCGACGCCACCGCGATCAGCCTGGCCCGGGACTACAAGCTGCCGATGATCTTCTTCTCCCTCGACACCGACGGCACCATCGTCCGGGTCATCGCGGGTGAGACGATCGGCACCCGGGTCCACGCCTGATCGATCCGCCCGCCATCTTCGACACCGCACACCCCACGATCCACCACCAGAAGGGACCGACGTGATCTCCGACATCATCGACGAGGCCGAGCTCAAGATGGACGACGCGGTGGAGTACGCCAAGGAGGAGTTCGCGGCGATCCGGACCGGCCGCGCCCATCCGGCGATGTTCGCCAAGCTGACCGCGGACTACTACGGCGCCCCGACCCCGCTGCAGCAGATCGCGTCCTTCCAGATCCCCGAGGCGCGGATGGTCATCATCACCCCCTACGACAAGAGCTCGATGGCCGGGATCGAGCGGGCCATCCGCGACTCCGACCTCGGGGTGAACCCGACGAACAACGGCGACACGATCCGGGTGTCGCTGCCGATCCTCACCGAGGAGCGCCGCAAGGAGTACATCAAGCTGGCGCGCACCAAGGCCGAGGACGCTCGCATCTCGGTCCGCGGCAGCCGACGGACGGCCAAGGACGCGCTGGACAAGATGGTTAAGGACAAGGAGGTCGGCGAGGACGAGGTGTCCCGCGCCGAGAAGCAGCTGGACGCCTTGACCAAGAAGCACACCGACGAGATCGACGACGTCCTCAAGCACAAGGAAGCCGAGCTCATCGAGGTCTGATGGTCGACCCTCTCCCCGCCGCGAACACCCACGGGCGCGCGGGCCGGGACCTGCCGGCGGCGATCGGCGTCGGCGTCGCGCTCGGCGCGGCGGTCGTGCTTAGTCTGCTGTTCTTCGAGCCCGGCTTCGTCATCGTCATCACTGCGCTGCTGGTGCTGGCCTCGATCGAGCTCGTTCGCGCGCTGGCCCGGCAGGGGCTGAACGCCTCGATGGTGCCCGTGGTCGCCGGCACCGTGGTGATCAGCTCGATCGCCTACGTGACGGGTCTGATCGACCCGGACGCGAACGCCGGCAACGCCATGCTCGGGGCCCTCGGGATCGCCGTGGTCACCTGCCTGATCTGGCGGATGCCGAAGGGGCAGGACCACTTCGTCCGCGACGTCGCGTCGAGCCTGATGATCATCGGCTACGTCCCGTTGCTGGGGTCCTTCACCTCGTTGCTGATCACCGGGGAGCGGGGTGAGGCCCGGATCGTCACCTTCATCCTGATCGTGATCTTGAGCGACATCGGCGGGTACGTCGCTGGCGTGCTGTTCGGCAAGCACCCGATGGCCCCCAGGATCAGTCCGAAGAAGTCCTGGGAGGGCTTCGTCGGCTCGCTGGTCTTCGGCATCGCCGGCGGGGTGGTGATGGCCGTCGTCGGGCTGAAGGTGCCGTTCTGGGTGGGAATTGTCCTCGGTGTCGCTTTGGTGGTCGTCGGGGTGTGCGGTGACCTGGTGGAGTCGCTGGTCAAGCGCGACATCGGGATCAAGGACATGAGCTCGTTCCTGCCCGGCCACGGGGGCGTGATGGATCGGCTCGACTCGTTGTTGATGGCGGCTCCGCTGGCGTGGTTGCTGATGTATCTGATGGTGCCGGGAGGCTGACCGTGACGAAGACCCGTTCCACCCCGCCCGGACCGACCGAACCCGTACGGCCTCTCGACCCCGGGACCACAACGCTGCCGCTGGTGTTCGCGTCGCCCCGTCGGGGCAAGCCGCCGCGGCACTGGGCCGACCTCGACAAGGCCGAGCGCACGGCGGCTGTCGTCGAGTCCGGGTTGCCCGCATACCGGGCCCAGCAGGTGTCCACGCACTACTTCGAGCACCTGTCGACCGACCCGACGGAGTGGACCGATCTGCCTGCGGCGATCCGGGGCGAGCTGGGCGAGCGACTGCTGCCTGCGCTGATGACCGCGGTGAACACGCTGCGCTGCGACGGCGACACCACGGTCAAGACGTTGTGGAAGCTGTATGACGGCGCCCTGGTCGAGAGCGTGCTGATGCGCTACCCGGACCGGGTCACGATGTGCGTCTCCAGCCAGGCCGGCTGCGGCATGGCGTGCCCGTTCTGCGCGACCGGCCAGGGCGGGCTGCAACGCAACATGAGCACTGCCGAGATCGTCGAGCAGGTATTGGACGGCGCCCGGAAGCTGCAGCGCGGCAAGGTGCCCGGCGGCCCGGCCCGGGTCAGCAACGTGGTCTTCATGGGCATGGGCGAGCCGTTGGCCAACTACAAGGCGGTGGTCGGCGCCGTCCGCACCCTGACGACACCCGCCCCCGACGGGTTCGGCCTGTCGGCCCGCGGGGTCACCGTCTCGACTGTCGGGCTGGTGCCCGCCATGCTCAAGCTGGCCGAGGAGGCCATCCCCGTGACGCTGGCCCTGTCGTTGCACGCACCCGACGACGAGCTGCGCGACGAGCTGGTCCCGTTCAACACCCGCTGGAAGGTGGCCGAGGCCGTCGACGCGGCCTGGAACTACGCGCAGACGACCAAGCGGCGGGTGTCGATCGAGTACATCATGATCAAGGACATGAACGACCAGGGTTGGCGGGCCGACCTGCTCGCCGACGTGCTGCGCCGGAAGGGGGACTGGGGTTGGGTGCACGTCAACCTGATCCCGCTCAACCCGACGCCGGGCAGCAGGTGGACGGCCTCGCGACGCAAGGACGAGGCGGAGTTCGTCCGCCGGCTGCAGGCCAAGGGTGTCCCGGTCACCGTTCGGGACACCCGCGGACGCGAGATCGACGGTGCCTGCGGTCAGCTCGCGGCCACCGCCTCCTGACGCGACCAGTCAGGATCTGCCGCGTTCTGGCGGCGTGTCGGGGAGGAAGTGACCGGTCCGCGGCAGGCCGGCGGGTGAACGTACGGTGGGTCGGTACCCGACCAGAGGAGTTCCCCACATGTCCACGCCGTACGACGTGATCGCCGACGTCCCCAGCTTCACCCTGACCAGCACCGACCTCTCCGACGGCGAGGTGATGCCGACGGCTCAGGTCAGCGCTGGCTCCGGCGGGGATGACGTGTCGCCGCAGCTGTCCTGGAGTGGCTTCCCGACGCAGACCAAGAGCTTTGCGGTGACGGTGTACGACCCGGACGCGCCCACCGCCAGCGGCTTCTGGCACTGGGCCGTGGCCAACGTGCCCGTCGCAGTGACCAGCCTGGACCGCGGGAGCAGTACGGCGCTGCCGGCCGGAGCGCTGACCCTGCGCAACGACGGCGGGGGACTGGGCTACACCGGGGCCGCCCCGCCGCCCGGGCACGGCGTGCACCACTACTGGGTGGCCGTGCACGCGGTCGACGTCGAGGCCCTGGAGGTCGACGAGACGGCCTCACCGGCGTACCTCGGGTTCAACCTGCACTTCCACTCGCTGGCCCGCGCGGTGCTGATGGCGACCTACGAGGTGCCCGCCGAGTAGGAACCGGCCCGAACCCCACGAAAGTGGTCACAAACGACGGGCGCTACGGCGTGTCCCGGGTCGTCTGTAACCACTTTCGCAGGTGGGTGCGGCAGATCGGTCAGGCGGCGTGGGCCTGACCGACGCTGTCCGCAGGCTCCAGGGCGATCGCCAGCACCTCCGCCACGTCGGCGACGGGGTGGATCCGGAGCTCGGTACGCACCGACTCCGGCAGGTCGTCGAGGTCCGGCTCGTTGCGGAGCGGGATGACCACGTCGGTCAGCCCGGCCCGGTGGGCGGCGAGCAGCTTCTGCTTCACGCCACCGATCGGGAGCACCCGGCCCTGCAGGGTGACCTCACCGGTCATCCCGACGCTGGCGCGGACCGGACGTCCGGTGGCCAGCGAGGCGAGCGCCGTCACCATCGTCACGCCGGCGCTGGGCCCGTCCTTGGGAACTGCGCCCGCGGGTACGTGCACGTGCAGCCTCTTGTCGACGAGATCGCCGGCCAGGCCCTTCGACCGCAGATACGACAGCGCAATCTGCACGGACTCCTTCATCACGTCGCCCAGCTGACCGGTCAGGGTCAGACCGGGCTCGCCGTCCATGGCGGTGGCCTCGATGAACAAGACGTCACCGCCCGCGCCGGTGACGGCCAGGCCGGTCGCCACGCCCGGGACGGCCGTCCGCTCCGCCGACTCCGGGGTGAACCGGGGCCGACCGAGGAAGTCGACCAGGGTGCTCGGGTCGATCACGATGGCCGACGCCGAACCCGAGTCGAGCCCCGGTGCATCCAGAAGTACCGTCGCCTTCCGCAGGATCTTGGCCAGGGCACGTTCGAGCTGCCGGACGCCGGCCTCCCGCGTGTGCTCTGCGGCGATCAAAGCGATGGCCTCGTCGGTGACTACGACATCACCGACCTCCAGCCCCGCCCGCTCGAGCTGGCGGGGGAACAGGTGATCACGACCGATCGCGACCTTTTCGGCCTCGGTGTACCCGTCGAGGGTGACCATCTCCATCCGGTCGGCCAGGGGCCCGGGGATGGTGTCGATCACGTTGGCGGTAGCCAGGAAGAGCACGTCGGACAGGTCGAGGTCGACCTCCAGGTAGTGGTCGCGGAACGTGTGGTTCTGCGCCGGGTCCAGCACCTCGAGCAGGGCTGCGGCCGGATCACCGCGGTAGTCGGCACCGACCTTGTCGATCTCGTCGAGCAGGATGACTGGGTTCATCGACCCCGCCTCGCGGATCGCTCGGACGATGCGCCCGGGCAGCGCCCCGACGTACGTCCGGCGGTGACCCCGGATCTCGGCCTCGTCACGGACCCCGCCGAGCGATACCCGGACGAACTTCCGGCCCATCGCGTGAGCGACCGACTCACCGAGCGACGTCTTGCCGACGCCGGGCGGACCGACCAGGGACAGCACGGCGCCGGAACCGCGTCCGCCCACCACCGAGAGCCCGCGCCGGGTACGGCGGGCTCGGATGGCCAGGAACTCGATCAGCCGCTCCTTGACCTCGTCGAGACCGGCGTGGTCGGCGTCCAGGACGGCCCGGGCCGCGACCAGGTCGTCGGTGTCGGTGGTCTTCTGCTGCCAGGGGATGTCGAGGACCGTGTCGAGCCAGGTGCGGATCCAGCCGGTCTCGGGGGACTGGTCGGAGCCCCGCTCGAGCCTGCCGACCTCGACCAGCGCCGCCTTCCGTACGTCGTCGGGCAGGTCAGCCTGCTCGACCCGGCTGCGGTAGTCGTCGGCGCCGTCGGGCTCGTCCTCGCCGAGCTCCTTGCGGATGGCGGCGAGCTGTTGGCGCAGCAGGAATTCCCGTTGCGTCTTCTCCATGCCCTCGCGGACGTCCTCGGAGATCTTCTCCGACACCTCCGTCTCGGCCAGGTGGTCCTGCGTCCAGCCGATCAGGAGCTGGAGGCGCTTCTCGACGTCACCCTCGGCCAGCAGCTCGGACTTCTTGGCGAGGTCGAGGTAGGAGGCCCAGCCTGCGGTGTCGGCCAGCTGGCCGGCGTCGGTGATCTGCTGGACGGAGTCGATGACCTGCCAGGCGTTGCGGCGCTGGAGGAGGGAGACCACCATGGCCTTGTAGTCGCGGGCCAGCTCGGCCACGTGACCGCTGGTCGCGTTGGTGTCGTCGATCGGGGTGGCCTCGACCCAGAGCGCCGCCCCGTGACCGATCACCCCGGAGCCGATCCGGGCCCGCTGCTCGGCGCGGACCACCGCGGCCCGCTGCCCGTTGGGCATCCGGCCGACCTGCTCCAGGACGGCGGTGACGCCGACTGCGGCGTACTCACCGTCGAGGCGCGGGACCAGCAGAAGCCGGTCTTCACCGGCTTGGGCAGCGTCGACCGCTGCGCGCACGTCCAACTCGTCGAGCGCCAGGGGCACGACCATGCCGGGAAGAACCACCGAGTCGGAGAGCGGTAGTACCGGCAACTTCAGGAGTTGAGTCACGAAGGCTCAACACTTGCACCGATGCGATTCATTCCGGGGTGAGCGACGTGGGCTCAGGTGTGTGGATCGCAGCACTGTGGCCGCTGGCCCCGTCTCCTGCGTGGCCAGGGATGGAGGACAACCTCACCGGCAACCATGTCGCCACCGGCGCCCGACCCCGCCCCCTCGCCTTTCCCGGCCACGAGCCCTGATCGACAGCACCGACTTCTTGAACCTCGACGCTGCCCTGCCGTCGGGTCCGACCTCGGCTCCATGATCTGAGGGCCATCCTCTGCGCTGGAGGTGTAGGAGGTCCCTGCCGTGGAGGCACTCGCCGACCACGCTGCCCTGGTGCAGCAGGGACTACCCTGGCCATGTGCCAGGGAGTCCGACTGAACGCGTCGCCGCGGGCAGTGGCATGAGGCCACTGGTCCTCGGGATGCTCGGCGGGTACGTGCTCATTGCTCTCGGCAATAAGGTCGCCGAGGCGGCTGGGGCGATGACGTGTGACTGCGCCGACGACTGCTGGTGCACACGGCCCGGCTTGAACCTGTTCCGCTGGGTGTTCCCCTGGGGACACCGCAGCACACACACCGCCGACGAAAAGGCCAGGTTCGACGCTGACGGGTAGCGGGTTCAGGCTGCCCATGAGTCAGCACCTGTGTGCCCCCACCAGCCCGACTTGGTGCTCGCCGGCGACTCCAGGTCGACGTAGCCAACCAAGTTTCCCGAGACAAGTCGGGTGAAGGCGACTCAAGGCTGGCGGGAGGGGCGTGGAAGGGTTACCAGGCTCGGTCGTCAGTGCAGACGGAACGCGGATCGGGTTCATCACGGGCGGCGAAGGGCCAGCGCTGCTGATGGTCCACGGAGGCATGTGCAGTTCCGCGCGGTGGGCCCCGTTGTGGCCCCTGCTGGTCGGTCGGTTCGAGGTGACGGCGATGGACCGTCGTGGCAGGGGATCAAGCGGCGACGGGGAGGACTACTCGCTTGACGCGGAGTACGCCGACGTCGTCGCGGTCGTCGAACACCTCTCGGCAGGGCAGGGCCGGCCGATCGACGTGTTCGGTCACAGCTACGGAGCCGCGTGCGCGCTCGGATCGGCGGCACACGGCGCACCGGTACGCCGTCTCGTTCTCTACGAGCCTCCAGGAATGCCAACCGTGCCCCGAGACTGGCTCGAGCGCGTACGGTCCCTGATCAAACGGAGGGAGTTCGGGCGGGCGATGCGCAGTTTTCTCATCGACGTCGTCGGCTTGACCGGGTCACAGGTTGAGCTGCTGCGGAACAAGGTCGACGGTGACAACCCGATGCCCATCGTTGAAAAGACCATGGTGCGCGAAGCCGAGGCTCTGAGGACGCTCTGGCTGCCGAGCCTCGCCGGCGACGTCGCTCAGCCCACGCTCCTCTTGCTCGGAAGCGTCAGTCCGGCGTGGGCCGGCTCCGTCATCAGAAGCGTCGCGGATGCGCTACCGACAGCCACAGTCAAAATGCTTCCCGACCAGGGACACGAGGCAGTCGACACCGCGCCCGAGCTCGTGGCCAGCCACCTGGTCGGCTTCCTCCTCGACGAGTGAAGGTCCTCAAGGATGCGACGCAATTCTGAGACATCGCGCTCGCACGCCGGGTAGGCATCCTGAGGTGGGTGGCTTCGGTCAGCTGCTGCTGATTGTTGATCATGATGACGTCCTCGGCGTCGGGTCCTCACCTGCGAGTCCGAGCAGCACCGCGCGGTCCGAACCGTGACCGTGCCCGGTGGCGCCGAACGAACCGTCGAGCTGGGCGTTGACCGGGGTGGTGCGCTCGATCAACCCGAGCTCACCCAGGGCCACGACGAACTGACGCGCGGCGCGCATCGGGCCGACCGGGTGCGACGACGATGCCCGACACCGAGAAGAGATCGAGTGCGCTGAGGGCCATCAGGCGAACTCGCGCATCCCGTCGGCGAGCCAGCCCACGACGTGCTCGGTGAACGAGGCCCGCGGCAACAGCAGCCACGTGTCGGCGGTGGTCCGCCAACAGATGACGGCCACCGATTCCAGCTGCGTCGACACCGCGCGGCCTACCGGGAACTCCCGCGGGTGCAGGTCGAGCTCGATCGTCTTGTCGAGCACCGCCCGCGCCTTCGAGCCGGACAGCTCAAGAGTGGTGCGGTTCGACGAGACGTCGACGATCTGACCGCGCCGCTCGCCCAAGGCAGCCGTCAGCGACGCGACCACGGCCGATCCCGACACCCCCGTGACGGCCTCATCGCCGAGCACGGCCAGCCACTCGTCGGGCGAGAGCCAGATCGCCGACCCGGTCGCGCCGTCGTGGCCCTCGGTGTCATGTCCCTGGCCTCGTTCGCCCCGCGCCACCTCACCCACCCGACTCGGCAGCGCCACGCCCAGGGCGCCGCTTACCGCCGCCACGGCCTCGAGCGAGGCGGCGCGGATCGTGATCTGGGTGAGAAAGGGCACCTCGCGCAAGCGCACCGCCGGCCCACTCGCTCGATCCATGACCGAGGTGAGGTGGTGGCCGGGGCTCCGCCGGTAGCCCAGTACTGCAGGGGGCGTCCTGGTTCTGGTCGTGGTCTGCTCAGCCATCTCGGCGAGCCCCTTCCTTGTCGTAAAGCACAGGCTCACGCACCTCGACCTCGGCGAACCGGCCGCCGAACGAGGCGAGCAGCCGGTGACCGACCCGGGTGGGTCCGTCCTTGACCAGAGCGAGCGCGAAGCTCCGCCCGAGCGCCTGGCTGTGGTAGCTGGAGGTGACGAACCCCAGCATGGCGATGGGTGCACTCGGCAACCCCTCACCGGTGTAGTCACCCCGCGCGTCGAGCTCGATGAGTTGGGCTCCCTCGGGCAGCCGCAGCGTGGGGTCGAGCGGGAGGACGCTGACCAGCTGCTTTCGGTGCGGCGCGCTGAGCGCGGCCCGCGAGAAGGAACGTTTGCCGATGAACTCCTTCGTCGTCGACACGACCCAGTCCATGCCGAGGTCGTGCGGGGTGACGGTGCCGTCGGTCTCCTGCCCGACGATGGGGTAGGCCTTCTCGGCGCGCAGCACGTGCATCGTCGCGGTGCCGTAGGGCGTGATGTCGAACTCCTCGCCGGCGGCCGCGACGTCCTGCCAGACCTTCAGCCCGTACCAACGCGGCACGTTGATCTCGTACGCGAGCTCACCGGAAAAGGTGATGCGGCAGATCCGCGCCTCGATGCCCGAGGCGAGGGTGGTCTCCCGGAACTCCATGAAGCCGAAACCCTCCTTCGACACGTCGAGGTCGGGCGCCAGCTTGGTGATCACCGCGCGGGACCGCGGTCCCACCACCGCGACGGTCGACCACTGCTCGGTGACGGAGGTGAACGTGACGTCGAGCTCGGGCCATTCGGTCTGGCTCCACTCCTCGAGCCAGTCGAGCACCTTGGCCGCACCGCCGGTGGTCGTGGTCATGAAGAAGCGGTTGTCGGCCAACCGCAGCGTCACACCGTCATCGAGCACCATGCCCGAGACCGTGCACATGACGCCGTACCGACCCTTGCCGACGGGCAGCTTGAGGAAAGGGTTGGTGTAGATGCGGTTCAAGAACTCCGGCGCGTCAGCGCCCCGGATCTCGATCTTGCCCAGGGTGGTGGCATCCATGAACGCCACACCCTCACGGGCCGCCCGGCACTCGCGGGCCACCGCGGCATCCATGTCTTCGCCCTCCTGCGGGTAGAACCACGGGCGCTTCCACTGACCGACGTCTTCGAAGAGCGCGCCGTGGTCGACTTGCCAGGAGTGCGCTGGGCTGGTGCGGGCGGCGTCGAAGAGGACACCGCGACCGCGGCCCGCCAGTGCGGTGAAGGCCACTGGCGTGAACGGCGCCCGAAAGGTCGTCGTGCCGATGGTGCCCGGCGTGGGCCGGCGGGCGGGCTGACCTGACGCCGTCGTCTCCACCGTCGCATCGGGCGGGGTGTTCTGGCCGGGCTGCCCCGCCGGAATGGCCCGGACGTCGTTGCCCGAGAGCAGCTGGGTAAGCAGGCCGATGGTGTTGACGCCGCCGATCCTGCCCTGGTCGAGGCCGGTGCTGATCGAGGTGTAGCGCTTGACGTGCTCGACCGAGCGCATTCCCGCACCCGTGGCTCGCAGCACGTCGGCCGCGGTGTTGTCGCGGTGCGGGTCGACGAAGTGGGTGTCGAGCGAACCGTCGGGGGCAGGCACGGCCCACACCTGACGGACCACGCCGACGGCCTGGTGCTGACGCGCGCGGCTGATCCCGACGCTCTCGGCCCCGGGCGCACCGTCGCTCCCTGTGGAGAAGCCGGCCTCCCGAGCGGCGAGGCGCCCGGCCCGGTCACCCTCGGTGACGCAGTCCTCGGTGTCGTAGGTGCCGTTGCCGGCTCCGACCACGAATTGGTTCGTGACCCGGCCGGCGGGTACGAAGCCGGCGAGCACGTCGTCCCAGGCGAGCCGGCCCTGACGTTGGCTGTGCAGGCTGACGTTGGGAGTCCAGCCACCCGACACCGCGACCAGGTCGCAACCGAGCAGCCGGGCCGCACCGGCCAACTCGCCGGCGTCGTCGATCGGGGCCACGAATGCGCCCGTCACGCCGTCGCTGCCCTCGATGCCCACGACCGCCGACGTCGCGTGCACCGTGAGACCGGCCCGCCGGGCCACCTCCTGGGCGCTGCCCACGGTCGTGACCTCGGGGCGGGCGTCGACCACGGTGACCCTCGCTCCGGCGCGGGTCAGGCTGTTCGCCGTTTCGTAGCCGGAGTCGTTGGTGGTGAAGAGCACGACGTCGCGTCCGGGCAGGGCGGCCCAACGCTCGACGTAGGACCGCGCGGCAGAGGCGAGCATGACCCCGGGGACATCGTTGTCGCTGAACACGATCGGGCGTTCGAAGGCACCGACGGCCAGCACGACCTGCCGGGCCGTGACGTGCCACAGCCGCTGCCGGGACACGCCGTCGTGGGCGGACGCCTTGTCGTCGCGCTTCTCGAGCGCCACCAAGAAGTTGTTGTCGTAGCTGCCGAACACGCTGGTGCGGGTCAGCACGATCACCTCGGGGGCGGCTTCGAGCTCGGCCCGCACCCCGGCGACGTAGTCGAGGGCACCCTGGCCGGCGACGGTTGCGGTGGGGTCGGCGAGCAGCGAACCGCCGAGCTGGAAGTCCTGCTCGAACAGCACCACACGGGCCCCGCTGGTGGCGGCCACTCGCGCCGCGGCGAGACCGGCCGGGCCGGAGCCGATCACGGCTACGTCGGTGTGGATGTGCAGCTTGTCGTACTCGTGGTGGTCCGGGCGCTCGTCGAGCACCCCGATGCCGTCGAGCAGGGTGACGTCGAGGCCCGCACGCAACTCGAGCGTGGTGGCAGGCAGCATCGACTCGTTGTGGTCGCTGTTGACGCGGACGAACGCATTGGGCTCCTCCACGCCGGCGCTCAGCACCCCCCGCGGTCGGCGAAGGTAGATGGAGTTACCGACCCGCAGGCGTCCGTGGGCCACCAGGGCAGAGGCAAGGGTGTCACCGACGAACCCGGTCAGGGCCGTCCCGTCGAGGGTGAACCCGATCGTGGTACTGCGGTCGACGCAGCCACCCTGCTCGAGCCGGTTGGGCTCCGATCCTGCAGTCGTCTGCGCGGTCTCACCGTTCGCCGCGGTCGCGCCGGGCTCGTGCTGGGACATGCTCAGACCTCCTTGCTGGCGAGAGGAGCCTGCGGTAGACCGTCGGACCTGGCCTCGTCGAGGCGGTACACGTGGGTGATCTCGTAGGTCTGGGTGTCGCGCACCGCGTTGAACCACTTGCGGCAGCCGGCCGCGTGCTGCCAGCGTTCGGCGTAGGTGCCCTTGGGGTTGTCGCGGTAGAACAAGAACTGGGCCCATTCCTCGTCGGTGAGAGCACTCGGGTCCTGGGGGTAGGCCACATGGGCCTGGCCGCCGTAGGCGTACTCGGTCTCGTTGCGCGGCCCGCAGAACGGGCAGGGAATGATCATCATGATGAAGTACCCCGGACCGTCAGTGGGCCACGGCGGCGGCGCCGTGCTCGTCGATGAGGGCGCCGGTGACGAAGCGGTCCAGACCGTAGGCCCGGTTGAGCGGGTGTGGCTCGTCGTGGGCGATGGTGTGCGCGTAGGCCAAGCCGGCAGCGGGAACGGCCTTGAAACCGCCGGTGCCCCAGCCACAGTTGACGTACATCTGGTCGACGGGGGAGAGGCCCATCACCGGTGAGGCGTCGAGCGTGACGTCGACGACGCCACCCCAGGTGCGCAGCAGGTGCGCCCGGGCGAAGATTGGGAAGAGCTCGACCGCGGCCGCCATCTGGTGCTCGATCACGTGAAAGGAGCCGCGCTGACCGTAGCCGTTGTAGGCATCGACCCCGGCACCCATCACGAGCTCGCCCTTGTGGGCCTGCGAGACATAGACGTGGACGTGGTTCGACATCACTACCGTCGGGTGCACGATCTCGTGCAGCTCGGAGACGAGCGCCTGCAGGGGGTGCGACTGGATCGGCACCCGGAACCCGGCCAGGTCGGCGAGCACGGAGGTGTACCCGGCGGCGCAGAGGGCGACCTTGCCGGCGTTGATCCGCCCCCGGTTCGTCTCGACCCCCACCACCCGGTCGCCGTCCTTGACGAAGCCGGTGACCTCACAGTTCTGGATGAGGTCGACGCCCAGCTCGTTGGCGCGACGGGCGTAGCCCCACGCCACCCAGTCGTGCTTGGCGATGCCGGCCCGAGCCTGGTAGGTGCCGCCCCTGATGGGGTAGCGGATGTCGTCGTCGATGTTGATGATCGGGCAGAGTTCCTTGACCTGGTGCGGGGTGACCCACTCGGCGTCGACCCCGTTGAGCCGGTTGGCCTCGACCCGGCGTACCGAGTCACGCTCGTCTTGCATGGTGTGCGCGAGGTTGAGGACGCCGCGCTGGCTGAAGAACACGTCGTAGCCGAGGTCCGCCTCCATGGTCTCCCACAGCTTGAGCGCGGTCTCGTAGATCGCCGCGGACTCGTCCCACAGATAGTTGGACCGGATGATCGTGGTGTTGCGGGCCATATTGCCGCCGGCCAGCCACCCCCTGTCGAGGACGGCCACGTTGGTGATGCCGTGGTTCTTGGCCAGGTTGTAGGCCGTGGCCAAGCCGTGACCACCGCCGCCGACGATGACGACGTCGTAGCTGTTCTTCGGGTCGGGGTTGGTCCAGAGGAAGTCGGGGTGCTGGGGGAGCTCACGCTGGTTCATGCCCGGCCCC
>JBPCRP010000095.1:0-24769 GCA_050996715.1 Propionibacteriaceae bacterium | reverse complement strand
GATCCGGGCCGCCGCGTGGTCCAGGGCCTGCGGACGCCACGGCGCACCCGACGCCACGGCCGCGAAGAACTCCCGGGCGTTGCCGCGGTCGAGGACGAGGTCGGCGGCGACGACGCTCAGGTCGGGTTTGTTGAGTCCTCGAGCACGCTCGTAGCTCGCGAGGTCAGGCACGTACAGCGCGATCGAGGTCGAGGACCCGAGGCGGTCGACCCACACGCTGGAGTAGTCGCTGATCACGCCGTGGGCCAACCCGAGCAGCTCGTAGACGCTGAGCCCGGCGGTTATCAGGTCTTCGGTCCCGAATACCGGGATCCCCAGCTCGGCGTAGCTGTCCGCGTCGAGCCGGTGCGGTTTGGCGACAAGCTGCACCCCGGCCCGGCGCGCGGCGTCGGCGATGACGGCGAGGTCGGGTTGGTAGGCCTCCGAGCTGAGATCCTCGCCCTCGTTCAGGCCGACCAGTCCGGCGCGGGCCGAGCGGCGGAAGGTGGGGAGCCAGACCACCAGCGCCTGGTCGGGGTCGAGCCCGAGCCGGGTGAGCGCCGTACGGTTGCCCGCGGCCGCGGCGTCGCTGACGTCCTCGCGCGGGTTGCCCGCCACCACACGGGTGCCGGGGTCCATGGCCAGGGCCCGGATCGCCTCGCGGCCCCAGAGCGGGGAGCTCGCGGCGTGGGCCTGCGCGCCGATCCGCTGGGTGAAGTTGGCGTTGGCGTTCCACTTCGGGCCGGTGCCGTGCCACAGGTTCACGTGCAGCCGTCGCCCGAGCGGCCGGGGCGAGTCGTAGAGCCCGTGGGTGTAGGCGACCAGCTCGGCCCGCACGAAGCGCAGGTAGGTCCCGCGGGCCGCCTTGCCGATGATCTCGACCCGTGCGGCCGAGACCCCCAGCACGGTGGCGACGTGGTCGAGGTGGCGGCGGGCGGCGGCCGGGTCGGCGACAACCAGCACGACCTCACCCCGATAGTGCGTCGCGAGCCCGACGGCCGTGGCGAGGGCGTTCTCCTCGGTGTCGGGTAGGCCCGCGACCAGGGCGTACCGGCGGGCCGGCAGCAGCCGCATCAGCAGTCGGGTGAACGGGACGGCCACGCCGCGGCGGAGCACCTTCGTGGCGAGCCCGAGCCGAGCCAGGAGCGTGAGCGGCGCGGCGTCGGCGTACGTCCCGGTCACCGGGTGCGCCGAGCGGTAGGCGCGGTAGAGGCTCTCCGGCACGACGGCCAGGAACAGCCAGCCGATGCCGATCGGCAGCACCCACGCGAGTCCTCCGGCCAGGCCGGCGGCGACCACGACGAGAGAGCGGGCGGCCCAGCCGCCCGCGAGGCGCGCCACCCAGACCGGCAGCGGCGTCCGGCCGGCGCGACCGCGGTAGAAGATGTCGTAGCGGTGCCAGGCGACCACGAACAACCAGCCGTACGCCGCCGCCAGGGGGCCGGGACCGGTGGTCGTCCACCAGGTGGCCAGCAGCAGGACCGCCCCCTCGAACGCGGTCACCGCGGCGGGCAGTACCCAGCTGCGTGGGGAGCGAGGTCCCGACGGCGTGGGGGAGAGCAGCCCGTCGTCGCGGAGCCGAGCGATCGTGGTGGCGATCTCGGTCGGCAGCGGCTGCACGCGCCGGACGTGGGTCAGGGTGCGGAGCGTCCACCCGGTCAGCACCCAGGCGAGCCCGAGCGCGACGAGCACGACGTAGGCAACCAGCGCGACGTCCGGGCCGACCCCGGTCACCACACCCACGATCAGCCCGAGCGACAGCACCAGCCAGCGCTCGCCGATCTGCAGGTGGATCGCCTGGCGGACCCAGTGCCCCAGACCGCGACCGCGGGGACCACCACCGGACCGGTCGACCGCGTCCCCGCGTGCGGCGGCGGTCGGGGGCGGTTCGGTGGCCGCGAACGGCCGCTCGTCGACGACCGGTGCCCGCCAGGAGGGCAGCAGGGTGTCGGCGAAGGCGTAGTCGGCCATGTGCCGAGTCAGCTGCAGAGCCAGCCCGAGCAGGGCGAGCGGCCAGAGGTCGGTGCCGGTGGTGGCGACGGCGATGGCCGCCAGGGCGGCGTACTCCTTCACCCGGTCGCTCGCCAGGTCGGCCCAGGCGCCGAACGGGGTGAAGCTGCGGGTGGAGCGGGCCACCTCACCGTCCACGCAGTCCACGACGAGGGAGACCTGCAGCAGGAGGGCCCCGAGGACGATGGTCAGCGGGTCGCCGCTCGCGACGAGGGCGGCGGCGACCAGCCCGAGCACGAGACTGAAGGCGGTGATCTGGTTGGGCGTGATCCGGGCGCGGACCGCCTGCCGCGACAGCCGCCGGGAGATCGGCCGCAGCACGAAGGTCGACCACACCCCATCGCCGCCGCGGGAGGCCTGGCGCCAGCCGAGGTCGTCCTCGTCGAGCGCCTCCACCTCGGGCAGCAGGTCCGCCGACCGCGCTCCGGCGTAGGGCGCCACCGGCACGGCGGACACCGGTACGTCCGCCCGGACCAGCGCGACCAGCGCAGCCTGGACGGGGTCGATGTCGGCCCACCTGTGCCGGGCGACGGTGTGGGCGGCCGACGCCCAGGCCGTACTCGCCTCGGCTGCGGCGGCGGCGGGGACGCTGAGCAACCCGAGGAATCCGAGTCCGGTGGCGGCGAGTCGATGATGATCACTGGCGGCCGCGGTGACCCGACCCCCGGCCATCTGGACCGCACGCTGAGGATGGGGATCGAGACCGACGAGCGCCCGCGCTACCGGCCGCGGATCGTCGAGCACGTTGCGCAGCGGGGTGTCGGAGACGACCAGGTCGTCGGTGAGTACGGCCAGCCCTTCGCCGTTCTCATGCGCTTCCCAAGCCAGCCAGGCCAGGGAACGAACCAGCTCGGCCGGGGCGGCGGGCGCCACGGCCCGGAGACGCGCGGCGGCCCGGTCGGGCAGGCTCGCGAGCTGGCGCCGGAGGCGGGCCTGACCCGTCGGATCGGCCGCGGGGCCACCAACCAGCGCGATGATCATGGCGTCATGATCATGGGGTGAGGCGGCCTTTCGAGCGGTGGTACGACGGGGATCCGGCGCCGCCGAGCCTAGCCGACCCCGGCTCCGGGGACGGGTGAGGCGACGCCGACCCGGCGGGCGGCTCGGTCGTCATGGTCGAGGTGAGGGCGCAGTCTCTCGACCAAGGGTGCGATGTCACTCGGTGCGGCGTGAGCTGACACTGCGCAAGCGCGTCGACCGGTGATCGTGGTGGACGCCTCGGCGGTCCTCTCGGGGCTCCTCACGACGGTCCGGCCCGTCGGCTGCTGAAGTCCGAACAGCTCCACGCTCCGCATCTGGCGGCGTCTCGGCGTCACCCGGTACGCGGTCTATCCGATGCTCGAACGCGTCTGGCAGCTGCGCGACAACCTCTCGGCGTACGACGCCGGTTACGTGGCGCTCGCCGAGAATCTGCGCCCTCCTTACCGCGGACGCTCGGCTGAGTCGCGCTCCCGGTCTCGGGTGGGTGATCACGATCGTCCCGCGCTGATGTTCGATCAGCTCGACCAGATCTTGCTGATCGGCAGACTGCTCGGGTGATCTGGACGTCGATCCGCAGGAGGACATCGGGTCACGATGTGGACCGGACTTCTTGACATTACCGTGGGTGGGCTTAGTATCTCGATCGGAAGACAGGTGGATCAGCGAGCGAACGCCGCGGACCCGACGCTTCCAGGAACGTCGCCAGCTCGGGGTTGGTTGGGTGGTCGTCCGGTCTCTGCCGGGTGATCGCCTGTGTCGCGCGGTACTCCGTGCGGGAAGCGCGAGGCCCCGTGACGAGTATCCCCACCGTTGGCACGCCCCCGACGAGCCCGGCACGCCACGGCTCGAACCGACGGCGCCGGGTGCCGGCGTGGATCTTCGCGCTCCTCGTTCCGGTGTGCGCGGTCGCTCCCTGGGCGATCCCGTGGCCCTGGCAGAACCACGTCGCCGCCCCCTCGGCCGACCCCTCGGTGTTCATCAGGCAGGCCACCGCCCCGCGCAGTGACCCCAAGACCGGCGCGCGCGCCAAGGCTGACCCGTCGGCGGCCACGGTGCGCGCCGTCACCGACCAGGTGGCGAAGTCGACCCTGTCGGGCTACGACACTCCCGTCTCGGCCAAGGCGGCGGCCGGGGTCCGTACGACACCGGGGAAGTACCAGCGGGTCGGCCGGATCAAGATCGCCCGCATCGGTCTCGACGTGCCGTACGGGGAGGGGGTCTACGCGACCGCTCTCGATCATGGCCCCGGTCACTGGCCGGGGACCCCCCTGCCGGGCGAGGCCGGCACCTCGGTGCTCTCGGGCCATCGCAACACCCACACCGCGCCGTTCAAGTACCTCAACTGGCTCAAGCCCGGCGACAAGATCATCGTCACGGTCGGCAAGCACGACTCGGTGACCTTCCGGGTGGACGACACCACGATCGTGCCGGAGGCGAAGTACCCCGCCTTCGTGCTCAAGCCCGCGAAGAACCCCGACGCGGCGCACCTGACCTTGTTCGCCTGCCACCCCGAAGGGAACCCGATCTACCGGATCGTCGTTCGGGCCACCATCTCCTCTGCCTACAAAGGAAAGGGGTAGCCGTTCGGCGACTCCACCACGTCGCTCTCGGGAGTCCGCGACACACGACCGCACGACACGCACGGCCATTGCAGTTCGTCCTCCAGACCCATCGTAGAGAGATGTGTTCCATGAACCAGGACAACGACTTGTCCACCCCGACCGCAGACCTGGCGGCCGAACGCCAGCTCTTCGGCGGACGTCCCGTCATCAACTTCAAAGACGAGGACCAGCGCCGCAAGTTCCTCCGCGCCGCGGTCGTCGTCGGCTTCGGATCGACCTTCGTCGCCGCCTCCCGCCACGACAAGGTCGCTCTGGCCGACGCCACGGCCAACGACCTGGAGATCCTCAACTACGCGTTGACGCTGGAGTACCTCGAGGCCGACTTCTACCGTCGGGGCCTGAAGGCCGACATCCTCTCCGGTCGCACCCTGGAGCTGGTGAAGCCGATCAGCGAGCACGAGGACCAGCACGTGACCACGCTGACCTCGGTGGTCAAGGACGGCGGTGGCAAGGCGGCGGCGCAGCCGAAGTTCACGTACCCCAGCGGGACCTTCAAGTCCAAGGACACCTTCCTGAAGACCGCGTCGGTCTTCGAGGAGCTCGGCGTCACCGCGTACCACGGTCAGGTGGCCCGGATCAACGACGGCGCCTACCTCGCCGCGGCCGCGTCGATCGCCGGGGTGGAGTCGCGGCACGCCGCGATCATCGCCGACCTGATCGGTGGCAACCCGTTCCCGGCCCCGTTCGAGAAGCGAGCGTCCATGAGCACCGTGCTCAAGGCCGCCGGCTCGTTCATCGATTCCTGACCACCTCGCTTCGAACCTGAGAGACGGAGACACGACATGCACCGCAGAGATCTGATCAAGGGCGCCGCCGCCGTCATCCCCAGCGCAGTCGCGTTGCAGATGCTGGGCGCCAAGTGGGCCTACGCCGCCGACGGCGACTTCACCGGCCCGATCGACGTGCTCAACTACGCGCTGACGCTGGAGTACCTGGAGGCCGAGTTCTACCGCCAGGGCAACGGCCACGACCTGCTGTCGGGCAAGGCCAAGACCTATCTCGAGGCGATCCAGAAGGACGAGGAGGCCCACGTGGTCGCACTGAAGCAGACCATCTCCAGCCTGGGGGCGACGCCCGTCGGGGCGCCGCAGGTCGACTTCGGTTCGGCGTACAAGTCCAAGAGCAGCTACCTGGAGACCGCCTACACCTTCGAGAACCTCGGGGTGTCGGCCTACCTGGGTGCGGCGCCGAGCCTGTTCAAGGAGAAGGCGCTGCTGATCGCGGCCGCCAGCATCTTCGGGGTCGAAGCCCGGCACGCCGCCATCCTCGGCAACCTCGCCAAGAAGAACGCCGAGGGCGGGGTCTACATGGGTGCCTTCGAGACGCCGGCCACCCGGGCCGCGGTGCTCAAGGCCGCCAGTCCGTTCATCGTGAAGGCTCAGACTCTCTGAGCCCCCTCGAGGTACGTGGGTCGGGACCGGCGCGCATCGCGCGCCGGCCCAACCACCGGCTGGTCGCCTGGTGGCTCGTGGCTGGTCACCATGGTCGTCATCAGCGCCTGCGTCGACCCTCACGTCGTGAGGTTGGCCCGAAGCTTGATCAGACCGTCTCGGATCCGTGCCTTGACGGTGCCCAGCGGTAGGTCGAGGAGCTCCGCGATCTGTACGTGGGTACGTGCCGTCGGCGCGACGTAGGCCAGCAGCAGCGCTTCCCGCTGGACCGGGGTCAACCTGGCCAGCGCCGTACGGAGACTCGCGAGGTCCAACCTCTGCTCGACGCCCTCCCACACCTCGTCGAGCTCGGGGACGTGGCAGGCGGCCTCGTAGGCCAGGTCGCGGGTCGAGGTGCGGGTCACCGCCCGGATCCGGTCGATCGACCGTCGCCGCGCGATGGTCCCCATCCAGCCCAGGACGCTGCCGAGCCGAGGGTCGAAGCGGGCCGACTGGCTCCAGACCTCGACGTAGACCTCCTGCGTCACCTCCACGGCGTGGTCGGCCGCGCGGACAAGCCGCAGGACCAACCGGTGGATCCGGTCGTAGGTGCGGCGATATAGCTCGGCGAAGGCCAGCTGGTCGCCCGACGCCGAACGGGTCAGCAGGTCGACGAGATCCTCGTCGTCCCCGCGTACCCCCGCATCGGTCACACGTTCGGTTCGGAGCCACCCCGACCTCGGGATGGCCAGCCGAGGTGTCGATGTGTGCGGTCGCCCGGGCGACGACTCCCAGTGAGGGTCGCGCTCGGTCGGATGCGGGCGCGCGACGAGTCGCTGCTCGTCCGGGCCTGACCCCACTGAAAGGATTCAACGACCGGTTTGATGGAGTGGAGCCATGACCACTGATGACTACGGCGATCCCGCCGTCGCCCTGCCCGTCGGACGGATGCCGCTGCTCGGTTTCGGCACCTGGCAGATCGAGGAGGCCGACGCGCCCGAGGCGACGTCGGTTGCCCTCGAAGCCGGCTACCGCCACCTCGACACCGCAACCGGCTACGCCAACGAGGCCGGCATCGGCCGAGCCCTGGCGGCCTCCGACCTGACGCGGGAGTCGGTCTTCGTCACCACCAAGCTGCCACCCGAGCACGTCGGTCGCGAGCGGCAGACCATCGAGGAGAGCCTGGAGAAGCTCGGTCTCGATCAGGTCGACCTGTGGCTGGTGCACTGGCCACCGAACGGCGAGGCCGCACCGCAGGTCTGGGAGCAGGTCGTCAAGGCCCGGGAGGACGGCCTCGCCGCCGCGATCGGCGTGAGCAACTACTCGCTGGAGCAGATCGACGAGCTCACCCGGGCCACCGGGGTCACGCCGGCGGTGAACCAGATCCGCTGGAGTCCCGGCAGCTACGACCCCGCCGTGGCCCAGGGGCTCAAGGAGCGGGGCGTGGTGCTGGAGGGCTACAGCCCGTTCAAGGCCAGCAACCTCGCCGACCCGGTCCTCACCCGGATCGCCGAGGTCCACGACGCCACCACGGCCCAGGTGATCGTTGCCTGGCACGTGGCCCACGAGTTCGTGGTCATCCCCAAGTCGACCCAGCGGGAGCGGATCGTGGCCAACGCCGCGGGAGCGCGGATCGAGTTGACTCCCGACGAGGTCGCCGAGATCGACGCGTTGGGTGGCGCCTGAGAGTCCTAGGTTCGTGTGCTCGGCGTCGACCACGCCGAGGTCGACGCCGACCCCGGCAGACCGCGGGCGAGGCGTCGTCCGGTGCCGGGTCGGTGAACCCACGCACCGGCGACCATGGTCCGATCATCGCAAACGAGAGCACCGATCATAAATAAGAGCACTGCTCTCTACTCAGTGCTCGGACGGTGTCGTGCGCGGCTGAATCCTCGAGCCCTGCCCTAGGCTGCCGGGATGGACGACCGGGAGTGGGTGAGCTGGGCGATCGCCGAGGTGGAGGCCGACACCAACCGGAGCGCCGACACCCACCTGCACCGGTTCCCGCTGCCCCGGGAGTGGGGCGTGGACCTCTACCTCAAGGACGAGTCGGTGCACCCCACCGGCAGCCTCAAGCACCGGCTGGCGCGCTCCCTGGTGCTGTACGGGCTGTGCAACGGCTGGATCACCCAGCACTCGACGCTGGTCGAGGCGTCGTCGGGCTCGACCGCGGTCAGCGAGGCCTACTTCGCCCGGCTGCTGGGGCTGCCGTTCGTGGCGGTGATGCCGGCCACCACCGTGCAGGAGAAGTGCGCGCTGATCGGGTTCTACGGCGGGCGCTGTCACCTGGTCGACGACCCCTGGTCGGTCTACGCCGTCGCCGCCGAGCTCGCCGAGTGCGAGGGCGGGCACTACCTCGACCAGTTCACCTTTGCCGAACGGGCCACCGACTGGCGCGGCAACAACAACATCGCCGAGTCGATGGTCGTCCAGCTGGCCCGCGAACCGCACCCGGTGCCCGAGTGGGTCGTCGTCGGCGCCGGGACGGGCGGCACCTCGGCCACCATCGGCCGCTACCTGCGCCTGAGAGGACTGCCGACCCAGCTCTGCGTCGTGGACCCCGAGGGCTCGGCCTTCCACCCGGGCTGGACGACCGGTGACGTGACGACCCGAACCCGGGGTTCGCGGATCGAGGGCATCGGCCGTCCGCGGGTGGAGCCGAGCTTCGTCGGTTCGCTGGTCGACCGGATGATCCAGGTGCCCGATGCCGCCTCGGTGGCCGCGATGCGCTGGACGACGGCGCGGTTGGGCCGGTCGGGTGGTGGCTCGACCGGGACGAACATGTGGGGCGCCCTGCACCTGGTGGGCGAGATGATCACCGGCGGGCGGCAGGGGAGCGTGGTCACCCTGCTCTGCGACGACGGTGCCCGCTACGCCCGCAGCTACTACGACGACGCCTGGGTCGCGGCGCAGGGCTGGGACCTGACACCGTGTCTGGCCACCCTGGACCGCTTCGTCGCCACCGGCACCTGGTCCTGACGCCGACCAGTCAGGTCCTGCCGGGTTTCTGCGGCGTGTCGGACACGAACTGACTGGTCGGTGGATGAGTGGTGGCGCGATCTCTCTCACCATTTTGCGCACAATGACCCCGATGACCCGGCGTCAGAGGGTCATTGTGCGCAAAATGGCGGTCAGGCGGCGTGCCGAGGACGTACGGCGTCGGGTCGCGACAGCGCGCTGGGTGCCCAGAAGCGATCACCCAGGACGTGCACGAGGGCCGGTACGAGGACGGTCCGGACGAGCAGGGTGTCGAGCAGCACGCCGATCCCGACGATCACCCCGATCTCGGTCAGCACGATCACCGGCAGCACCCCGAGCACGGTGAACACCGCCGCCAGCAGGACGCCGGCGCTGGTGATCACGCCACCGGTGAGGGCGAGCGCGGTGACGATGCCGTCGCGGGTCCCCATGATCAACGTCTCCTCCCGGGCGCGGGAGACCAGGAAGATGTTGTAGTCCACGCCCAGCGCGACCAGGAACAAGAAGGCGAGCAGTGGCACCTGGTAGTCCAGCGCCGGGTAGCCGAACACGTAGGTGAAGGCCAGGCTGGCCGCACCCAGGGCGGCGAAGAAGCTGATGATCACCGTAAGGATCAGCACGACCGGGGCGACCAGCGATCGCAGCAGGAGGATCAGCACCAGCAGCACGACGGCCAAGATCATCGGTGTGATCACCTCGAGGTCGCGGATCGACGCGTCCCGGGCGTCCAGATTGGTGGCCACGGCCCCGCCGACCTGGGCTTGCGGGTCGGTGTCGACGACCGTGGTCCGCAGCGCGCGGATGGTGTCGTAGCTCGCGGCGGTGTCGGGTTCGGCGGTGATCACCACGTCGACCTCGGCGATGGTGCTGGTCTTCTCACCGCGGGTGGCGTCGCTGACCCCGGCGACCGAGCGGGCGGAGGTGACGACGGCGTCGGCGCGGTCGGGAGTGGTCATGATCACCACCGGCGACACGAGTCCGGCCGGGAACGACGCGGACAAGGTCGCCAGCCCGTCGACCGACTCGGCCTTGGTCCGGAACGTGTCGGCCCGGCTGAGGCCGTACCCGGTCGTGGTGGTCCCAAGACCCAGACCGCCCAGCACCAGCAGAGCGGCGACGATCACCGGCCACGGTCGTCGGGCCGTGGCGCGACCGATCCGGCGCCAGACCTTGCCGCCTTCCTCGCTCGGGTGGTCGGCGCTCTGCACCCGCGGCACCAGAGGCCAGAAGATGCCGCGCGGCCAGATCACCAGAGCGGCGGGGAGCACGACGAGGCCGAAGACCAACGCGACGGCGATGCCGATGGCGCCGCCGACGCCGATGGCCCGGTTGCCGCCGAAGTCGGCCACCAGCAAGGTGAGCAGAGCAAGGATGACGGTGGCTCCGGACGCGGCGATCGTCGGCCCGGCCCCGAACCAGGCCCGGCGCATCGCCGTACGGCGGTCCTCGGTGCGTCGGAGCTCCTCGCGGTAGCGGGCGATCAGCAACAACGCGTAGTCGGTCCCCGCGCCGAACACGAGCACGGACACGATGCCGTTGGTCGACTCGTCGAACGGCAGCCCACTGTGCCGGGACGCGACCGCCACGAGGGTCGCGGTGACCTGGTCGGCGAGTCCGACCACCGCGAGAGGGACGATCCAGAGGATGGGGCTGCGGTAGGTGATCAACAGCAACACCGCCACGACGGCAGCCGTGGTCGCCAGCAGCTTGATGTCGGCCCCTTCGAACGCCGAAGCGATGTCAGCGCTGAACCCTGCCCCACCGGTGACCTGGGCGATCACGCCCTCGGGGAGATCGGCGCGGGCCACGGCCCGGATCTGCCGGACGGACTCGACGGTCTCGGAGCCGTCGACCTCGCCCGACAGCGGCACGACGACCAGGGCCGCCTTCGCGTCCTCGGAGGCTTGGGGCGGGGACACCCGGCCCCCGAGAGCCAACCGACCCAGCGCGTTCCCCTGGTCCCGGATGGCCGACAGGTCAGACGACGAGAGCGTGCCGCCCGGACGGCTGTAGACGACCAGCGCCGGGTTCAGCTCGCCGGACGGCAGCTGCTGCTGGAGCTTGGCCACCGCCGTCGACTGCGCCGACTCAGGCAGAGTGGCCGCCGGGTCGTCGTTGGTCTGCAGGTCAGGGCCCAACCCGATCAGCGCGCCGGCGCCGGCCAGGGCCACCACGACCACGAACCAGGCGGTCAGCCGACCCGACAAGACACCGGCCAGGCCGGAGAGCACGCGACGCACGGAACCTCAATCTCTTGGTGACTGATAATATGTATCACCAAGATAAAACGTGGGCAAAGGGAGGTCGGCGATGGCGCGTGCGGTGGAGTCGCAGAATCGGGGTGAGACGCGCGACCGTGGCGAGCTGCAAGGGCGGATCGAGGACCACTTCCGCCGCTACGGCGCCGAGGCCAGCCGGATCATGGAGGTCTTCGCCAAGTCCCACGCGATGCACCCGACCGACCTGCAGGCACTGGTGGTGATCATGAACGCCGAGCGACAGGGCGAGCCCGCCACGCCGGGAGACCTACGGCACGCGCTGCATCTCACCTCGGGCGCGGTCACCGGCGCGGTCGACCGCCTCGTGCAGGCGGGCCACGTCGTCCGGGTGCCCGACGCACACGACCGGCGAGTGGTCCGGCTCCGACGCGCCACCGCCGGTCAGCAGCTCGCGCAGGAGTTCTTTGCCCCCCTCGGCGTCCGCAGCGCGGCGATCATGGCCGACTTCGACGTCGAACAGCTGGTCCTGGTCGAGTCCTTCGTGGCCGCCATGGCCCAGGCGATGGCCGACCACCGGGCCTCCCTCGAACCGGACACGTCGACCTTGCCGCGTCCCGACCGCACCCCCTGACCTCGCGACCAGTCAGCTCCTGCCGGGTTTCTGCGGCGTGTCGGGGAGGATCTGACTGGTCAGCGCCCACTACCTGAACGGTATTGAGGGTTGAAGCTGGGTTACCGCGTGGCGATCACGAAGCCGACGGTGAGGCCGACGGCGAGGGCGAGCTCGGCCGTACCGGTGGCCTTCAGGACGGCGATCAGGTCGCGTCCGACGGCACCACGCTGCACGCGGACAGCGGCCGGCGCGATCACCGGGACCACGATCAGCCCGAGCAGGGCCCACGGCGTGCTGATCGCGGCCATGAACACCACCGCCACCAGCGCGAGCCGGAGCAGGCCCGCGTAGAAGAACCGGGTGCCGCGATCGCCGAGGCGGGTGGCCAGGGTCCGCTTGCCGGCCGCGGTGTCGCCCTCGATGTCACGCAGGTTGTTCGCGACCAGGATCGCGCAGCAGATCGCGCCCAGGGCGACCGCACTGAACACCGACGGCAGGGTGATTCGGCCGACCTGCACGAGCTTCGTCCCGCAGGTGGCGATCAGGCCGAAGAACACGAAGACGAAGAGCTCGCCCAGCCCGGCGTAACCGTACGGCCGCTGGCCACCGGTGTAGAACCAGGCCGCCGCGACCGACGCGACCCCGACCGCGAGCAGCCACCACTGCGCGGAGAGCACGACCAGGACGAGCCCGGCCACCCCCGCCACCCCGAAGCACGCAAACGCTGCCGCTTTGACGGTGGCGGGTCGGGCCAGGCCGGAGCCGACCAGGCGCAGCGGACCGATCCGCTTCGCGTCGGTGCCGCGGACGCCGTCGGAGTAGTCGTTCGCGTAGTTCACCCCGATCTGCAGAGCCAGGCTGACCACCAGCGCCAGCACCGCCCGGGGCCAGGAGAACCCTGCGGCGAGGAACGCAGCCCCGCTGCCCGCCAGCACCGGCGAGATCGCCGCCGGCCAGGTACGCGGGCGGGCACCCTCCAGCCACTGGGCCGGGGTGGCGCCCGAGGACAGGGGTCCGGGTTGGGGAACGGCAGTCATTCAGGAGCATCCGTCGGGGTCGAGGTGAGCTGCGCGACGAGCGTGCGCCGATCGATCTTGCCACCGGACGTGCGCGGCAGCTCGGTCCGACCGAGCAGCGACCGCGGCGCGGCGTACGCGGGGAGCCTGCCTGCGAGCCAGGCCTTCAGCTCGGCGACCGGGGCCGCGACCCCTTCGAGCACCGCGACGACCGCCGTCCCCCACTCCGGGTCGGGGACGCCGAGCACGACCAGCTCGGTACGTCCGCGGCCCGGCCAGCCCTGGGCGACACGTTCGACCTCGGCCAGGTCGACGTTGAGCCCGCCCGAGATGACCACGTCGTCGACGCGTCCGGGCACCTGCAGCCGATCGTCGACGAGGCGGCCGCGGTCGCTGGTCACGAACCAGCCGTCGGTCAGTACCGCGTCGGTGAGGTCGGGCCGGTTCCAGTAGCCGGCGAAGAGCGTCGGCCCACCGAGCCGGACCCGGTCGCCGGCCAGGTCGAGCCGGACGCCGTCGAGGGGGACCCCGTCGTAGACGCAGCCTCCGCACGTCTCGCTCATGCCGTACGTCGTCACCAACGCGATCCCGGCGTCCCGGGCCACCGCGACCAGGGTCGGCTCGGCCGGTCCGCCCCCCAGCAGCACGGTGTCGCACCCCGCCAGCGCCGCAGTTGTCGCGGCGTCGTCCAGTCCCCGCCGCAGCTGGGTCGGCACCACCGCGAGGTACGGGCGGTCCAGGTCCGCGACCGCGGCCGGGAGCCCGGCCAGGTCGCCGCCCACCGTGGTCACCCGGGTCCCGCCGACCGCCGCCCGGGCCAGCACCATCAGCCCGGCGACGTAGTGGGTGGGCAGCGCCAGCACCCAGTCGCGCGGCCCGCCGAGACGGTCGTGGGTGGCCTGCGCCGAGGCTCGGATCGCGTTCGCGGGCAGCACGACGGCCTTCGGGGAGCCGGTCGAGCCCGAAGTGGTCACCACCACCGACCCGGGCGGCGCCGTACCGGTGCTCAGCAGCTCGACCGCCCGGCCCCGTTCGGCCGGGTCGAGGGGCAGTGGGGCGAACGCCGGTCCGCTGTCCAGGGCCGCGCGCAACGCTGACGGTGTCGCCGCGGGTTCCACGAGCGCGAGTGCCGGGGCTCCCCGCCCGGCCACCGACCGCCGACCAGTCACTTCCTGTCCGACACGCCGGGAAAAGCCGGTAAGTGCTGGCTGGTCGGCGGGAGTGGGCTCACCCGGTGGAGCCTAGTTGGGCAGCGGCGGGAGAGACTGGGCCCGTGGGAGAGCGGCTGACGTACGCGATCGGCCTCACCACGCGGTTCCGCGGGATCACCGAACGACAGGGCATGCTCTGGCGCGGCGACGCCGGCTGGGCCGAGTGGAGCCCGTTCCTCGACTACGCCGGCGCCGAGCTGGTGCCCTGGCTCCGGGCCGCCGACGAGGCCGCCGAGCGGGGCTGGCCCGACCCGGTCCGCACCGAGATCCCGGTCAACGCCACCGTGCCCGCGCTCGGCCCGGAGCAGGCGTACGCGCTGGTCGCTGCCTCGGGCTGCCAAACCGCAAAGGTCAAGGTCGCCGAACCGGGGCAGACCCTGGCCGATGACCTGGCTCGGGTGGAGGCCGTCCGGGATGCGCTCGGGCCGTCCGGCGCCGTCCGGGTGGACGCCAACGGGGGTTGGGACCTCGACCAGGCCCTGACCGCGATCGGTGAGCTCGCCCGCTTCGATCTCGAGTACGTCGAGCAACCGTGTCGCCGCGTGGAGGAGCTCGCCGACCTGCGGCGTCGGCTGCTGCATCGGGCCGCCGTCCCCATCGCCGCCGACGAGTCGATCCGCCGGGTCGCCGACCCCTACCGGGTGCGTGAGCTGGACGCGGCCGACGTCGTGGTGCTCAAGGTGCAGCCCCTCGGCGGCGTCCGGGCCTGCCTGCGGATCGCCGCGGAGATCGGCCTGCCCGTGGTGGTGTCGAGCGCGTTGGAGACCTCGGTCGGGCTGGCCGCTGGGCTGGCCCTGGCCGCCGCCCTGCCCGAGCTGCCGTACGCCTGCGGGCTCAACACCGGTCCGCTGCTGGCCGCCGACGTGGTCACCGACCCGTTCCGCGCGGTCGACGGCGTGATCACGGTCCGTCCCGTGGTCCCCGACCCGGTCCTGCTCGCCCGAGCCAGCACCGCCCCGGACGTCGCCGCCGCCTGGGACGAGCGCCTCGCCACGACCCGGGCGGGGGTGACCCGCTGATGTCGGCCTCCGGTCTGTGCGCCCGCGTGGTGGTCGAGGAGCTGCTGGCCCGCGGGGTCCGCGAGGTCGTGCTCGCCCCCGGGTCCCGGAGCGCCCCGTTGGCCTACGAGCTCTACGAAGCCGACCAGATCGGGCTGCTGCGGCTCCACGTCCGGATCGACGAGCGCACCGCGGGCTTTCTCGCGCTCGGCCTGGCGCGGGCCAGCGGTGACCCGGTCGCCGTCGTGACCACCTCGGGTACGGCGGTGGCCAACCTGCACCCCAGCGTGCTGGAGGCGAGCCACAGCGGGATCCCGCTGGTCGTGATCACCGCGGACCGGCCGGGCACGCTGCTCGACACCGGGGCCAACCAGACCACTGACCAGCTACGGATCTTCGGCCGGCACGTCCGGGCCGACGCCCAGCTCGCCACCGACGCCGACCGCGGTGGGGGTGAGGCCGTGGCCGCCTGGCGGTTCCAGCTCGCCCGGATGCTCGTCGCCGCGACCGGCATCCGCAGCCACGACCCGGGACCGGTCCACCTCAACGTCGCGTTCACCGAGCCACTGGTCACCAGCGGTGAGGTCGAACGGGCCACGCCGTGGCACCCCGAGCTGGTCGTGGATCCGATCTCTGCGGCGGCCGCGCCCAGCGTGCTGACGACCGGTCCGCAGACCGTGGTGGTGGCCGGCGACGCCGATCCCGCCACCGGGGCAGCGGCCGTCGCCTTCGCCGAGGCGGTCCGGCTGCCGCTGCTCGCCGAGCCGTCGAGTAACGCGCGCGGCTCCGAGCTCGCCCTGGGCACCTACCGGGTGCTGCTCCGCTCCGACCTGGCCGAGGAGATCGAGCGCGTCGTCGTCTTCGGCCGGCCGACGCTGTCCCGACCCGTGCAGTGGCTGCTCGCCCGCGAGGGCGTCGAGGTCGTGATGGTCACCGACCGGGCCCGGTGGACCGACCCGGGTCTGAACGCCAGCCGGGTCGCGACGGCGGTCACCGCCGTACCTGCACCGGACGCCGACGCGTGGCTCACCCGCTGGCGGGACGCCGACGTCACCGCTCGCGCCGCGCTGACCGAGATCCTGGCCCGCGACCCCGACGTCCTCACCGGGCCGGTGCTGGCTGCGGAGCTGTGGGCCGCGCTCGGACCGTCGGACACCCTGGTCATCGGCTCCTCCAACCCTGTCCGCGACCTCGACCTGGTCGCCCACCAGGACGGGGTGCCCCGGGTCTTCGCCAACCGGGGGCTGTCGGGGATCGACGGCACCGTCTCGACCGCCGTCGGGATCGCGCTCACCCAGCACACCCCGACCCACGCGCTGCTCGGCGACCTGACCCTGCTGCACGACTCGTCCGGGCTGCTGATCGGCCCGGACGAGCCCCGCCCGCCACTACGGCTCGTGGTGGCCAACGACGACGGCGGCAGCATCTTCGCGACCCTCGAGTACGGTCAGCCGGCCCGGATGCGCGCCTTCGAACGCGTCTTCGGTACGCCGCACGGCACCGACCTCGGCGCCCTCGCCGCGGCGTACGGCGTGGGGCACCGGCGGATCGAGCGGCCCGGTGAGCTGCCCGAGCTGCTGACCGAACCGCCGAACGGGATCGAGATCATCGAGGCAGCGGTCGACCGCCAGCACCGACGGGCTCAGGCTGCTGCCATTGCGGCGATCGGAGCCACGCTCTGACCCGCGCGGTCGCGGTCACGTCGTCCTCGTTGTAGTCGAGCACCCGCTGCCGTGCCGACTGCCGGACCTCGGTCGTCTGGCCGACCACCGCCTCGGTGAACCAGGCTTGCGAGTTGAGGCCGCCCGGGTCGTCGTCGCGCCACGCGAAGCCCGCGCCGTCGGTGGCCACCACCTTGAGCCCGAGCCCGAAGGCACCGAAGAAATGAGCCTTCACCACCTCGAGCAGGTCGCAGGCCTGGTCGGCGCACCACGCCTGGGCCCAGCGCAGCAGCGGGGTCGAGCCGGTGCCGGCGATGGCGTCGAGCTTGGTGAGCTCGAACTCGCTGTAGTGGTAGACCCGCACGTCACCGCCGGCTCGCGCCACCTGCGCGCGCAACCAGCCCAGTGCTTGGGCCGCCAGCTCGGCCTCGGCCGCGTCGTCGAGCCGCTCGAACCGGCTGAACGCGACGTAGCGCGGGTCCTCGCCGCGGGCGTTGACCAAGAACCCCCACAGGTAGGCCCGCCCGTCGGGACTGGTCTCGAGGTCGAAGTCGATCTCGACCGCCGCCGACGGCACGGGGATCGCCCCCGACGTGGTCCGGTCGAGGCTCGCGCCGGCGAGCAGCATCCGGGCCCGCCGGGCGGCCAGCCGGAGCCGGTCCTCGGCCCCGGGCCGGTGGGTGACCTCGGGCAGGTAACCCGCCAGGAACGCCGCGAGGTCGACCGCGGCCAGATCGGTGATCGTCTCGATCCCCCGCGCCCGCAGCGTGGCGATCTCCCGCGGGTCGAGGGCGCCCTTGTTGATCCGGACGCTCACGTCGTCAGGGTGCAGCTGCGGGCCGCACTCGGACCACCACGGACACCGGGTGCACTCGTCGACCCGGATCGGACGGACCAGCGGCGCCGGGTCGTCGACGGCTCCACGTCGTTCCCGGGCGCGCTGGGCTACCTCGACGCGGAACGCGTGCTCGTGGTCGTAGCGCTGACCCACGCTCCGGGTGGCCCGCCCCGACGGGTCGGTGCGGGAAAACGTGCGGAGCATGGGCTCGTCGAGGTTGATCCAGGCGATCACCGGGGCGGCGAACAGGGTGTCGGTGCCGATCACCCCGACCAGCTGGCTGGTCGCCGCGTGCCCGCAGGCCCGCAGCATCCGCTGGTAGTGCGCCAGCTGCACCAGGTCGGCCGCCCGGCCGCTGAGCCGGAACTGCAGGCCCGGCGACCCCTCCGCCGCCTCCGGGCTCGGCTGCGTCAGCTCACTGAGGGGGATCCCCGGCGACCCGGCCGACGTCAGCCGTGAACCGCGCCGGCGCTCCAGCACCTTGTGGAACTTGATCTCGACCGGATGGTAGCCGGAGCCGTCGGCCGCCCGGATGAGGAGATCCGGCGCACCTCTTCGGTGCCCCGTCCGGTCGAGCGGCAGCAGCCCACCGACGATCACCGCGACCCCTTCGGCCATCGCGGCCAGGCAGGCGTTCGCGGCCGCCGGGCCTCGAGCGTGGTCGCGTAGATCCACCAACGACCCGCCGAAGCGGACGGCCAGCTGGGTCACCACGCTCGCCTCGAAGTCCTGGCCGCCCTCGAACAGCTCGGCCAGGGCTTCGTCGGGCACCGCGCGCTCCGGCAAGGACGCGAGCGCCGCTACGGTGCGGTCGAACGCGTTGTGCGTCTTGACCGGACAGCTGCGCGCGGCGTACGCGTCCAGCAGGATCGGCGGCTCCATCACGCGCCTGCGCTCGCCGAACTGCGACCGCTGCCGCCACCGACGAATCCGCGGTGCAGGGCCACGATCCCGCGCGACAGGTTGCGCCAGCCCACGTCCTGCCAGCCGGCGGCGCTGATCATCGTGGCCAGCCGGGTCTGGTCGGGCCAGGCCTGGATCGATTCGGCGAGGTAGCGGTAGGCAGCCGGGTTGGACGCGACCACGTCGGCCACCGCGGGCAGCGCGGCGATCAGGTAGTTGTCGTAGACCGTGCGGAACGGGGCCCAGGTCGGGGTCGAGAACTCACAGACCACCAGTCGACCGCCGGGACGGGTCACCCGGCGGAGCTCGGTCAGCGCCCGGTCGGTGTGCTCGACGTTGCGCAGGCCGAAGGAGATGGTCACCGCGTCGAAGCTGGCGTCGGCGTAGGGCAGCAGGAGGGCGTCGGCCGCCACGAAGGACAGCCCCGGTGAGCGCCGCTTGCCCACGGTCAGCATGCCCAGCGACAGGTCGGTCGGCACCACCGTGGCCCCGGCGACCAGGAACGGCTCCGACGAGGTGCCGGTGCCGGCGGCCAGGTCGAGGATCCGCTGCCCGGGCCGCGGCTCGACCGCCGCCACCACCGCCCGCCGCCAGCGCCGGTCCTGCCCGAGCGACAGCAGGTCGTTGGCCAGGTCGTAGCGCTCGGCCACCTGGTCGAACATGGCCGCCACGTCGGCGCGGCGCTTGGCCAGCGTCGCTCGGGTGGAGACCCCGGCAGGGGGAGCAGCGTCGTTCACGGGCGTCAGCCTGCCACCCCCCACCGACAGAACGGCGATGTCAGTGCTCGGCGGCCGCAGCGGCCCGTCCGTCGACCGCGTCCCGGCTGCTGACCCCGGTCCGTTCGAAGTCCAGCGCTCCGCCGAGGAACGCGACAACCGTGTCGGCCATCAGGCTCGCGGTGTGCCAGCGAGCGCCGTCCATCAGCGCGGGTTGCACCCGGTGCCGCAGCACGAAACCGTCCAGCACGCACTGCAGCGCGAGAGTGATCCGTTCCATGGGCCAGTCCGGGCGAGGGCGTACCCCCAGCGCGTCCAGCACCGCCGTGTAACCGTAGGTCCAGCGCGCCAGATCTGCCTCCGCCGCCTCCCGGACGTAGTTCGCCGTCTCCGGATGCCGAGGCAGGTACGGCGCGAGGTAGCAGAGCAGGAACGACCGGGGGTGGTCGGTGAGCGTGTCCACCAGGTTCTCGATCACCCCGCCGACCCCGGCGCTGAAGCTGCCGGAACCGGGCACGCTGGCCATCACGTCAGGGTCTGGTCGGACCGAGTCGGGGAGGTCGCGATAGAGCATCGCGAAGACCACGGCGTCGCGCAGGAATTCCTCTCGCGTGGGCCAGCGGTTGAGGAACGCCTTCTTGCTGATCCCCTTGTCGTGCTGCTGGGTCGCCACCAGCAGCACGTCCTCGACCCGGATCCAGTCCAGGGCCGCCGGGAACTTGATCTGGCGCAGCCGGGGATGCGCTGACTCCGAGGCGAGCATCGAGGCGTCGATCAGCTCGGCCGCGGCGTGCAGGAACTTCAGGGCTGTCTCGTCCTGCCGGGTGGCGGCCGCGCGGGGAGACATGGGCTCATCCTGACCGTCTGTCCAGCCGTGTCAACGCGACTGACTGCCCGATGGGACACACATCTGATTCTCTTTGGCCGTTGTCGATGTGCTGCGCCGTCGCCTACGTTCGTTCAGCGACCACATCACGTGGGGTGAACCGGCCCTGCGGTCGGTGGGTCAGCAGGTCTCACCCACGCCGGTCCGCGCTGGAGCAGCGCGTCGGCGTCGGGACCTGTGGGGGACTGACCCGTCGGCCGCAGTGTCGTGACCGCGGCCGACGGGTGGGATCAGGCGGGTACTTCCGTCGCGGCGAAGGGTTGCTTGCCCGGGCCGGATTTCACGATGGTCGGTGCTGTGGAACCCTGGCCACCGTTGCTCGGCTCGATGGTGATCGCCAGAGCTTTGGTGTCGCTCACGTTCTGGTCGATCAGGATCTGCTGCGTGCCGGTCCCGGCGAAGGTGCCCGCCGAGCGGTAGGTGCTGGCGTCCGCTGTGGTCCAGAGCTGGTAGACCTTGTCGGCCGGCAGCCCGGCCACGTCGGCCCCGACGAACAAGGCTCGGTTCAGGCTCTTGGAGACGACGTAGGACGCCTGACTGCCGTCCTGCATGGTCACCGGATAGACCTTGGCGTCCGGGGCCGCGATGACGTCGGCCCGGGCGTTGGCCACCTGCTGCTGGCGCTTCGCTTCCTGGTTGAGGTTGACCACCGAGACGCCCAGCGCCACCGCGATCACCAGGGCGGCGGCCACGGCGAGCGAGAGCACCCGGCGGATCCGGCGGGCCCGTACCTCGTCGAGCCGGGCGACCGCAGCCACCGGCCGGTCCTGGTCGTGCTCGTCGACTGCCGGGGGTACCGCCGCAAGCGCGTGACGGGGGTGCGCGGCCGTGACGGCGGCCGTCGGATCGCCGTCTGCCGCCCCGACCTCCGCCTCCTCGACCTCCAGGGGCGGCAGCGGACGGACCCGGGCGATCGCGGTGAGCACGGAGTCACGCAGGTCCGCGGGAGGGGTCAGCTGGGTCGCGAAGGTGAGCTCCGCAAGGGTCTCGGCGAAGTCCCGGACCTCTCGCTCGCACACCTCGCAGCCGGCCATGTGGCTCTCGAATTCCTCTCGTTCTCGGTCGTCCAGGGCGTCGGAGACGTAGGCGCCGACGTTGTCGTGCTCGATGGTGCGGTCCCCGCTCATGCGTTCACCCCCAAGGCTCCACGCAGTGCTATCAGCCCGTCTCTCATCCGGGTCTTCACCGTGCCGAGCGGGACTTGCAGCTTGCTGGCCACCTGGGTCTGGGTGAGACCGCCGAAGTAGGCCAGAGTCAGCGCCTCACGTTGGATCGTGGTGAGGCCCGCCAGACCCTCATGGACCCGTTCATTCTCGAGGCCCTGCTCGACCTTTTCCCAGACCTCGTCGACCTCGCGTCCGCCCTCCTTGATGGCGTACCGCTCGTCGCGCGCGGTCTCACTGCTCACCGAACGGACGCGGTCGATCGCGCGACGGTGGGCCATCGTGGTCATCCAGGCGAGCGCACTGCCCTTCGACCGGTCGTAGCGGGTGGACTGCCGCCAGATCTCGACGTAGACCTCCTGGGTGACCTCGGCGGCGTGGTCGGGGCTGCGCAGCACCCGCACCACCAGGCCGTACACCCGAGCCTTGGTCTTGTCGTAGAGCGTGGCGAACGCGTCCTCGTGACCCCGTGCCGACGCCTCGATCAGGTCGGCGAGCTCGGCCGCGTCACGCTGTCGCGCTTCGTCCTTCTCGGTCGCCTCGGTGCGGATGGTGTGCACGGTCGCGGCCGACTGCTCGTCGTGTTCACGCACGTCCGCACCGACGCTGACGCCCTCGGCGTCACCCGCAGCCCGGAAGTTCATGGAGATCACATTCTCATGCACGCGCAAGCCGCTCCTAACTATCCGCCCAGTGCGTTGTCGTGCCGATGCGAGAGCGAAGGGCGTCCGGGGTACGAAGTCTGACGGTGCTGCCATCTCGCCGCCGTTCTCCAGCCCGGCCGCGGTCTGGTTGTCGGGAAGGTCGTTGCCTGGTGCTGGCGGTCCTGGCCGAGACCGCCGACAACGTCGTACGGAACCGTGTCGAGGATCCCGTCTACCTTGTCTCTCAGCCGTGGTTCGGTGCTGCCGCAGGCGCGGATTGGCGCGGCGGGTCGCCGTCGATCGGCGTTTCGCGCCCCGGTCTCGTAGTGGTCGCGGGCGTCCGTGCGGTCCGTCGTGGCGCTCACGCCTGGTCCGACGGGGCAGAATCGGGCGCATGGCCAAACGCACCACCGTGTTGAAGGTGTCCGGACTCCGGCGCGCCTTCGGCGACCAGACGATCTTCGACGGCTTCGACCTCGAGGTCCGTGCGGGTGAGGCGGTGGCGCTGACGGGCCGCAACGGCGCCGGCAAGTCGACTTTGCTGCGCTGCCTGGTCGGCGCCGACCGACCCGACGACGGCACGATCGAGGTCTGCGGAACCAAGATGTCGGAGACCTCGCCGCAGATCCGCCGTGACGTCGCCACGGTGATCGACGACCTCGACTTCTTCCCCGACCTGAGCGTGGTCGAGCACCTCGACCTGCTCGCCCGGGCCCACGGGCTGCCGGACCCCGATGCGGTGGTCGACGACGTGCTGCACGAGGTGCAGCTGATCCCGCAGTCGGGTCAGCTGCCGGGCACCCTGTCGTCGGGGCAGCGTCGCCAGCTCGCGCTGGCGACCGCCTTCGTCCGGCCGCGCCGGTTGCTGGTGCTCGACGAGCCCGAGCAGCGGCTTGACGTCGAAGGCGTCGCCTGGCTCGCCGAGCGGCTCGTGGCCGAGCGGCAGCAGGGCCTGGCGATCGTCTTCGCGTCGCACGAGCCGACACTGGTCGAGAAGGTCGCGACCCGCACCGTACGGCTGGGGCCGGCCCGCGACGTCGCCGAGGCCGAGGGCCTGGAGACCCGGTCCGATCCGGCAGCGGTCGACGAGCAGCCGCCGACGCCGAGCGCCCCCAAGAACCCGGCCAAGCAGAACCCCCCGAAGAAGAAGCCGCAGATCAGCAAAAAGTCCCCGTCCAGCCAGAAGCTGCGCCGATGACCACGGCCGATCTCGACCTCGACGACCTGCCCGACCGGTTCGCCGGACCGTACGCCCCGGCCTCGGCTCGAGAGCTCAAGCGGCTGATCAAGGACTGGCGCACGGGCCGCGCCACCCGCCACCTGCTGGAGGCGATCAGCGACGCCTACGTCGTGGTGATCGGTGCGCTGATGATCGGCGCCATGATCGTCAACGTCGTGCTCCAGGCGCAGCGGGTGGTGTCGCAGTGCGAGACCGATTCCTGCACGTCGGCCCGCACGATCCTGCCCTGGGCCGCGCTCGCCGCCTCGATCGCTGCCGCGTTGGCCATCAGCCGGCTCTTCGGACCCGTGCTGGCCTCGGCGGCCGAGGGCTTCTGGCTGATGGACGGCCCGATCCGTCGCTCGCAGCTGCTGGGTGGCCGGTTGGCGTCGGCCGTGGTGATCGCGTTCGTCCTGGGCGGTGTCCTCGGCGGCCTGGTCTCGGCCCTGAGCGGGTCGTCGCTGGGCGCGGTGCTGATCTGGGTCGGCGGCACCGGGGTGGCCGCGGCCGCCGCTGTCGGCTTCGCGGCGACCCAGCAGGCGGCCGAGCACAGCCTGCCGACGAAGATCGCCGGTGCCCTCTTCTGGCTGGTCGCCCTGGCCTCGCTGATCGGGGTCATCGGGGTCTCGGCGGGCTGGTTCACCCTCGGCATCACCGAGCAGGTCGATGAGTACCTCGGCGTCTACGTGCTGGTCGGGGCCGGCGGGATCCTGCTGATCACCCTGGTGGTCGCCGCCGCCCGGCTGAACGCGATCCGGCGGGTCCGGCTCGTCAGTGGTGGGTCGCTGGTCAGCAGCCTGCAAGGCGCGTTCTTCGCCCTCGACATCGGTCTGGCCCGCGACATCGTGGTGGAGCGCCGGGCGATCGAGATCGGCCACGTCAAGTCCCGGCGCGGTCGGGGTACGGGCGTGGAGGCGTTGGTCTGGCGCGAGCTGCAACGGCTGGTCCGCTTCCCGCAGCCGCTGCTCGGGGTGGCGGCAACCGTCGTGGTGCCGTACGCCGCCGTGGCCCTCGGTATGAGTGTGTTGACCCCGGTGTTCTCCGCCCTGGCGCTCTTCGCGGCGCTGATCCCGATGATGAACGGGCTGCGGGTGCTGACCCGTACCGGTGGCCTGGCGCGCTGCCTGCCCTTCAGCGTCAGCCAGATCAAGATCGCCTCCATCGTGGTCCCCGGGGTGGTCAGCGTGCTCTGGTCGATGGCGGTGACGGCGGCGTTCACGACGTCGGAACGGCGGGTGCCCGAGGCCTCGGTGGTGGCGCTGCTGACCGCCGTGGCCGGACTGCTGGGAGCGGTGCGCTGGACCCAGGCCAAGGCCGTCGACTTCGGCGCCCCGATGGTCTCGACCCAGGCCGGCGCGTTCCCGCCCGGTCTGATGACCAACCTCTTCCGCGGCTTCGACGTCTGCCTGCTCATCACCGCCCCGCTGCTGCTCGGGGTCTCGCCCCTGTGGTCGGCCGTGATCGCGCTGATCGCCGGGGTCATCCTGCTGGGGTCGTTCAACGCCGAGGAGATGCGCGCGAAGCAGGCCGAGCAGCAGAAGGAGCTGGCCGCGGCCCGAGCCAACCGCCGCTAGCCGGCCTCACCGGGGGAGTGCAACGATCACGGCCCACCGGCTCAGCCGTGGGGGATGGTCTGGACGGGCGCTCCCAGCCCAGCGAGGTCGTGATCAGCGGGTCGAAGCCCGCCCCGGTCAGGAAGGCGATCTCCCCGGCTGACGTCGTCTCGTCGACGTAGCCCAGC